>CALDSK010000166.1 GCA_937911865.1 uncultured Synechococcus sp. | reverse complement strand
CCATCCGCATATAGGTTTAATCGCGTCCAAGCCTATGTTTTGTCAGTCAATCAGGCTTGCGCCTCAGCCTTTTAAGTCCAAGCTACTCCGATACAGATAAGATGGGCACAAAGTCTAAACGGGCGGGTTGCCCCGGATTGCCGGGTACTTGAACAACTTCAACGAGCTGTATGCGTGCCTGACGGTTGCCATTTTCAAATCGCAGGGGGACATTTGCAGCGTTGCGCAGCACTGCGAAATTCGGATCGTTGAGCGCTCTTTGAACGCCCGCTCGGGTCGGTCTTTCTTCTATGGCTACGGCCATTGCTTGCAAGGCACTATAAGAGGTCGCTGTAACGTGATTGACAGGTCCTTTCCACAGCTGCTTGGAAGTTTGAACAAAATTAGCACTCGCGTTGCCGTCAATGTCCCAGGGAATGGCCATCACCATGCCTGCGGCTGCTTCTCCTGCTTCGCTGAGGACTTTGCTATTGTACAAGTTGGCTAGATCTCCTAGTACCTTCAGCGCTTTGTTGTTTGCTTTGATAACTGCGATCGCCTCGTTTAGTGAGCCATTATCGGGCACTAGTAGAATGACTTCAGCGCCGCTTTCTTTTGCCTGCCTGACGGCTCGCCGGGCGTTGAAGTCTTGTGCGCCCATGTCAAATTCGGCAATGATTTGTCCGCCTTGGGCCGGATCAACAACGCGTTTAAATTCTCGGCGAATCTCTTCACTGTAGGTGACGTCATCAACGTAGAAGATAGCTACTTTCTCTTTGCGCCAGTAGTTCAGCATGTAGCGTGCTAGCGCTCTGGTGCCATCGCGATTGTTGAGCGTAGCGCGAAAGACCCATGGGCTGTAGTTGGTGAGTTCGTTGGTGGTGCTAATCGGGGTGATAAACGTTAAGGCCTTTCGGCTGGCATAAATTGGCGCTGCTTGTATGCTAACGTCACTTGTCCAATGGCCCACAATACCTAGCACGTTGGCGTAGGCAGGATCTTCAGTGAGGGCGATCGCAAGATCACTCGCCACATCTTCTCTGTCGCCATCATCTACAACCAACAGCTTTAAGGGAACGCCATCAATGCCGTTTTGTTGATTTATCTCATTTTGCGCTTGCGCAAAGCCTCGCAGCATTTCTACCGCATTGTTAGGATTGCTCCCGCTAAATGGAACACTTACAACCAGCGTATGCGCTGCTGCGTTCCCAATTCGAGCGTTGTTTAGGGCAATTAAAACCTCTGGCGCTGCGCAGAGATCGAATGCGGCTTTCAGCTTTGCACGGGCCTGGCTATAGTTTGCCCTGGCGCGCGCTTCTATCCCTTCTTGTTTGAGTGATTCAAACGATGAGCGCTGCTGAGCCGGGCAAGCAATTTCTGAAAGCCAGTCGGATTCCGGCTCGATAACACTGACCTGTTCTTCCAGGCTAGCGTCAATATCTATGGGCTCAGGGGAGGGATTAAGATCAGGAATAAAGCGGACAACAATGCTGCCAACTATGGCCACTACCGCCAGGGTAAGTGCGCCGCTGACTATCCACACCTTGAGCGGGGCTGGCGGCAGTAGTGGCTTGGGTATTTGTGTCTTTGGTAACTGTGTTTTCGGTGGTGGTGTCTTTGGCATCAAACAGCTAGACCCCAGTTCCTACCGGCACTTGCTCTCTTTGAGGATGAACGCTTGTCCCTGCTTGCAACGCGGTGTACAACCGGTTTAATGCGTTGATGTAGGCATAGGCAGACGCGACGACAATATCTGTATTAGCGGCGTGGCCAGAATATATTCTCTCACCATGACGCAATCGAATGGTGACCTCGCCCATCGCATCGATGCCTGCTGTGACCGATTGAACAGAATATTCAATGAGGGCATTAGGAATATCAACAATGCGATTAATGGCCCGGTAGATCGCATCGACAGGTCCTGTGCCGATAGAGGCATCTGTTAGGTCTTGGCCATCTGGCATGCGAATGGTGATCGTCGCGGTGGGCTGAGCGTTGCTGCCACAAGAGACTTGAATGAGTTCAGCTTTAAAGTGTTCAGCAACCTGTAAGGTTTCGTCGTTGACGATGGCTTCTAAGTCGCGATCGCTGATCTCTTTTTTCTTATCGGCAATATCTTTAAACCGTAAAAAGGCTCTGTTTAGTTCTTGATCGCCTAAGTCAAACCCAAGCTCTTTTAACCGAGTGCGAAATGCGTTACGTCCAGAGTGCTTGCCTAACACAATTTGATTGTCGTTCAGCCCAATCAGCTGGGCGTCCATAATCTCGTAAGTCAGCCGGTTTTTAAGCACGCCATCTTGATGGATCCCTGACTCGTGAGCGAAGGCGTTAGCACCTACGATGGCTTTGTTGGGCTGCACCAACATGCCTGTCACATTAGAAACCAGTCGAGAAGATTTGTAGAGTTCTTGGGTATTGATATTGGTGAGCGGTGCTTCGGATTCTACAGGTAAGCCGAAGAAGGGGTTGTAATACTGACGGCGTACGTGCAAAGCCATCACCAGCTCTTCTAGTGCGGCGTTGCCTGCGCGTTCGCCAATTCCGTTGATGGTGCACTCTAGCTGCCTGGCACCGGCTTTTACCGCTTCTAAAAAGTTAGCTACGGCCAGGCCCAAATCGTTATGGCCATGGACCGAAATAACCGCTTTCTCAATACTGGGCACGTTGGTTTTGATGCCGCGGATCAGATCGCCAAATTCGCTGGGCGTGAGGTAGCCAACGGTATCTGGAATATTTAGCGTGGTTGCGCCTGCTTGAATGGCTTGCTCTAGTACTTCGTACAAAAACGCCGGCTCACTTCGACCAGCATCCTCGGGCGAAAACTCAATATCATTGGTAAAGCTTTTTGCCAGGCCCACCATCTCTTCTGTGATGGCCAAAACTTCTGCACGCGACTTCTTTAGCTTGTACTTCATGTGAATATCAGAAGTCGCTATGAAGGTATGAATGCGCCCGTTTGCGGCGGGTGCGATGGCTTTGGCCGCGGCTTCAATGTCGCCTTTGGTCGCTCTGGCGAGTCCACAGATGGTAGGCCCGTTGGGAATGCCGACCTCGCTGGCGATAGTATGTACGGCCTCAAAGTCTCCGGGGCTAGCAAATGGAAAGCCCGCTTCAATGATGTCAACATTTAATCGCGCCAGCTGCTTAGCAACGGCCAGCTTTTCAGCGACGTTCATTGTCGCACCGGGAGACTGCTCACCGTCGCGGAGCGTCGTATCGAAAATGAGTACTCTATCAGACTGGCTCGCTGAAGGGCTATCTGACTGGGTCTTGGGCTGACTCATTGCAAAAGTTACCTGAATAAAAGAGCGGATGCTTTGGCATTGCGTAACCTCTCTATTTTATCGCAGGATGTTTGATGCGCTAAGCAGAGCTTAGGTGAGTGCTATAGGCATGGGGTCTGAGCGTGGACAGTCGGGCCGATGGTGTGCTTTAGCTGCTTTGGTTTTACTGAGCAGGCGATCGCACCTACTTGCTGCATCTATTTAATGCATCTGCTTATCAATAGTCTCCAGTAAACCTGCTAGTGACCTTCTTGAGGCTAGCTCGGTTTCTACAGAGCGTATTAACAATTGAACAGAAGGTCTGCGATCACCTGATATGAAGCGCTTTTTTCAACCCGGTTGAGATTTTGGACCGATTGGATGTACAAAATCTTGCTTATGCCGCCTGTGGGTAATCTTCAGATCTATCTGTTTGAGGGCGATCGAAGGCGTGATAGCAAGGCTGAATGTCAGAACTTAAGAGCTGACGTAGCTTAGGAATTTCTCGGCTGTCGTACACGCGAAACTCATGCTCTACTTCAGCGGCTTCGTCTCGTACTGCTTGGTTGATCACTAGCGAGCCATTGAGATCTGATTCGGAGCGGTGGAATGTACCGGGTGGAATGCGCAGGATGTGGCGATTCGCGTCTAGGCGAACGACATGGTAAGGATCTTCCCACTCAAAGTTGACCAGGTGAAAAGTTCGTCCGCCGGAGAGCGCTAGCAAATTGTCTTCTTGGTGCGCGTGTAGATAGAATTGCCAGTCGCCGTAGTCGTTGTTGTTTGGACTGATCGCAGGCCCTTCGTGATAGACCAAATCTCTCGCGTTAGAAGTGGCGACTGTAATGTCGAAAAACTGAACGCTGGGCGTGTCTCTGAACTTGCGAAAATCGAGTAGCTGGAACATGTGGAACTCCTTAAAAGCAGCTGGTGTGTTATTTGATGTAACCTTAGCCTTAGCTTTTAGGCAGATCAAACCGGCTCTTGACCCACATCTATGCGGAAGGCGAATAGATACTTCTTATGAACATATTCCATCTAGAGGTGTTAAATGCGGTAGTAGAGCACGGTAGTTTCTCGGATGCAGCAATGGATCTTGAGGTCTCTCAGTCTGCGGTGAGCCGGGCGATCGCGTCGTTAGAAGCAGAGCTAGGTGTGCCTTTGCTGCTGCGGGGGCGCTTTGGTGCCAGGCTCACGGCTGTGGGTGAACGTGTGATGACCCATGCTAGGCAAATGCTAGAGCTAAGAGAGCTGATTGATTATGAGGTGAACTTAGATAAGGGGTTATATAACGGTCGCTTGCGAATAGCCTCGTTCCGTAGCGCGGCAACTCACCTGCTGCCAGTAAATATTGCCCGGTTTAGCAATCGCTTTCCGCGGGTGGAGATTGTTCTTGTTGAGCTAGACCCGGCTGGGGTTGAACAGTCTTTGCGAGAAGGTCAAACCGATATTGGATTAGTTCCGCTGCCTCGTTCGGAAGAATTTAAGACGTTAGAAATCGCTCAAGACGAGTATGTTGTTCTCTTACCAAAGACAGACCCGCCGCCGCCGAAAGAGCTGACCTGGGAGATGCTTTCTGCTTATTCTTTTATTTTGTTTAACTATGCAGAGTGCACGAGCGCAGTCAGAGACCATTGGGCTAAGTGGGGACAATCGCTACAGGTTGCCTACACGATTAAAGAAGATTCTACGATTGTTAGTATGGTGGCTCAGGGGCTAGGCGCGGCAGTATTACCTCGACTAGCCGCGCTGCCAATTCCTGAAGATGTGTATGTGCGATCGCTGCCCATTCGTCTCAATCGCAGTATCGGTGCGGCTACGCTGGCCAATACGCCGCCCGCTCCAGCCGCTAAGATGTTTTTGGATTTGCTTAGCCAGTAGACGGTTGCGATCAATATATCAGTCAGCAAAAGATATCAATCAGTAAAAGGTTAATTGCTTATGTCGCTTGGGTTGAAGATTGCGATCGCGGCTGCTCACTTTTCGGTATACATAGTAGTGGCTATCTGCATCTGGATTTTTTCTCAGCGCAGTGAGTTTTATCGTCATACGCTGCGGCTGCGATCGCTACCTAGCATTTACTGGGGATATGTTTGCTTTGCGATCGCCACTTCATACGAGGTTGCAGAGCATATGGGAGACGACTGGTTTTACGTCAGCCAAATCTCTGGTTTGAATAATCTGTTTTATAGCTTTATTGTTTTTGGCCTTGGCTTTATTGCGCTTGGCCTGAAGAAAAACACCTGGCTAGATCTGTTGATGATTGCCTGTATGGTAGCTACGCCTTTTTTGTATGGGGTAAACGATAGTAAAAACCCGCTGCAAGTCATTCAACTTATTGTTGCTGTCATTTTTATTTTTAAGTGGTATGTCGTGATGAGAGATTGGCGGGTGTTTTTGTATCTGTTGTTTTCTAATGTGTTAGCGCTAGGTGCAGGCATTGCGTTGATTGTGACTGGGAATCAGGTTTTTCATTTGTTTATTGGGCCTTTGAGTGCGATCGCTCTGCTAATTTTAGGCTACGTGGCTTGGATAAAACCCTACCGCTACGCCGCTGCTCAAGGTGATGCGTCCTTAGAGGATGTCTAAGCGAGACAGGCAGGTTAAGAACTCTCTTTTTTAAGCTGGTCTTTTTTTAGCTGCTTTAGCGCTGCACGACAGGCCAAGTGCTTTGTGTGCCGGTCAATCACTTCTTTGCTTAGAACCGGCAGATACTGACGAAAAAGAGCTTCCGCTTCTACCGGAAAGGGCTTGGACATATCTGCTAGCACCCAGCCAATCCCGGTTTGGATAAACCGTTCTTCTGAAGGGAGCAAATCGGCAATGATGGCTTCGATCAGCGGATGATACTGGCTGTTTTGACTGGGATGGCGAAAAGATACGATCGCCGCTCGTCGCTGCCACAGGTTGCTGGACTGACGAAAGTGTGAAATCAGGTTGGCGGCTTCTAACCCATGTTTGACGATAGTGGGATCTAAAACCCGCGTGCAGAACCAGTCTGTAGTAGACCAGTCAAAAAAATAGCCTTGCTGAAACAGTTTGTGGCAGGTGTCTATTAAAAGGCGATAGTCCAGCTTAGAGAGCAAAAAAGTTTGCAGGTAAAGAGTGCCTGCAAACTTTTCCTCTGCAAAGCTACCTGCGATCAGATCTGTGCACAGTAGCAGCTGCTCTGCGGGTGTATATCGGTCTAGAGCGTGTTCTTTGTGCCAGGCTTTAACCAGCTTAGTGACCTGCGGTGTTTTGAGTCCCTTGTAGGCGATCGCACCTTTCAGGTAATTATCAAACCACTGCTTGGTCTTAGGATCTGAGTAGTGCTCAATTTGTTGAATCAGCTCAGCAGTTAGCTGCTGGCGATCCTTTAGCGAAATTGACATTGCTCGTAACCCGACGCTCTAAAAACTAGCCCCCAGCAACAGCCGGTACAATGCTCACTTCATCCCCATCTTTTAGCGCAGTCGCTTTGTTGTCTAAAAAGCGAATGTCTTCACTATTTACATAGAAATTCACAAAGCGACGCAGTTCACCTTGGTCATCACAAAGGCGCTTTTTGATGCCGGGAAACTTACTTTCGAGCTCATCCATCAAATTTCCGATGTCGCTGCCGTCACACTCGACGGTGGCTTCATCGTTCGTGAACTTCTGTAGAGGCGTAGGGATTAGGACTTTTACGGACATGCTTTAAGGTATGTTCTAGAAAACTGTGGGTAGAAAAAAGAGAGATTGATAGAGAAAAAAGAGATTCGGCCAGCAGACCAATCTAAAACAACTTGCCTGCTGGCAAACGCTTAAACCTGTGTTTGCTGCCAGTCCAAACGGTTGAGCGTACCGGCTCTTTCCCAGGCGCGCTCAAAGCTTTCTAGCTTGGGCTCAATGGTGTGAGGCTCACCGATGTGGCTTTGTACCGCTTCAGTTGTTTTTAGGCCATTGCCGGTAATAAAGGCAACAGTTCTTTCCTCAGGGTTGATTTTGCCAGCTTCAACCAGCTTTTTCAACACAGCAATTGTGGTACCACCTGCGGTTTCTGTAAAGATACCTTCGGTTTCAGCCAAAAGCTTCATGCCTGCAACGATTTCTTCGTCGGTAACATCTTCAATGTTGCCGTGGGGTTTGCGGGCAACTTCGAGGGCATAAACTCCGTCAGCGGGGTTACCGATGGCGATAGAGTTTGCAATGGTGTTGGGCTTAACTGGCTTGATAAAGTCGCGGCCCTCCTTGTATGCCTGGGAAATAGGTGAGCAGCCTTCGGCCTGCGCGCCGCTAAAGCGTACGTCTTTGGCAGCTACAAGACCCGCTTCTACAAATTCGTTAAAGCCCTTGTAGATTTTGGTAAACAAGGAGCCAGAGGCAAGCGGTGCAACGATATGGTCGGGAAGCTCCCAGCCCAGCTGCTCAGCGACTTCAAAGCCGAGGGTCTTGGACCCTTCAGAGTAGTAAGGACGCAGGTTGATGTTGACAAAGCCCCAGCCGTGAGTGTTAGCAACTTCTGAACAGAGGCGGTTGACCTGATCGTAGTTGCCTTTTACCGCCATGAGAGTGGGATCGTAAATTAAGGTGCCGAGGATTTTGCCAGCTTCTAGATCGGAGGGGATGAAGACGCAGCATTCTAGGCCTGCGTGAGCTGCGATCGCAGCCGTAGAGTTTGCCAGGTTACCGGTGCTGGCACAAGAAACGGTCGTAAAGCCTAGTTCCTTTGCCCGAGAGAGCGCCACTGAAACAACTCTGTCTTTAAAGCTCAGTGTGGGCATGTTGACTGCATCGTTTTTGATGTACAGCTCTTTGATGCCAAGTTGACGAGCTAGCCTATTTGCTTTGAGCAAAGGCGTCATGCCTGTGCCGACATCAATTGGCGTGTCGGATTCGACTGGCAAGAAGGCCTTGTAGCGCCAGATGGAATGAGGACCCGCTTCAATAATTTCTCTAGAGACCTGGTTTTTGATGGCGGTGTAGTCGTAAGCCACTTCTAAAGGGCCAAAGCATTCTTCACAGACATGCTTGGCACCTAGCTCGTAGCGTTCGCCACACTCTTTGCATTTGAGCGCGGTAAATGTCTGCTGCGAAGTGCGGAGTCTTTCGATAGCTTGCGTCATAGCTTTAGAGTCTCTGGCAAATAGTGAAGTGAGTAGCTGCGAAGGCAAAAAGCGAAACAGGCCATATACCTATCTCTTTTGAATTGAGCTGATAGTAACATGCTAAATCTTGACCACAAAGTAATCCCGACTAAAATAATCGGGATTGAATCGGATTGCATGAAAAATCTGCTGTAATGCTCTTTTTGCAGCATTTGTTACCAAAATAGAGGCAAAATGGCGGCGCTCGAAAAATCAGGCGGCAGGAGAATGCACCGATTTTGGATGAAAATCAATGATAGCTATTAATATTTTCTATGAACCGTAGCTTGGTTCGGCTAGTGCTTTTGTTGAGTGTGCTGATGTCGCTATGTTCTGGAGATGCTGATAAGTTCTTCTAGCTTTTTCCAGTCGGTGGACTTGACCATCCACTTTGTGATTTTGACCTTCTCGTGCCCAGTGCCGGATGCTGCTGTCTCTATATATAGGCGATCGTTTTCTATATTGAGGTGGTTGAAGTCTGGAAAGGGATAGCGTTTGACGGTTGAGCCAATTAGGTTGTAGAGGGTTAGGCGATTCGGCGCGATCGCAAAGTAAGGACGCGTGCAATATAGATACCCTGCAACGATACAGACAACGCCGATGATAATGGCTGAGTTGAAGATTCCTTCGAGCAGCATCGGCAATAGAATCAGGAAAACGGTGAGGATGCCAATTGCCAATAGCGTGAGGCCAATCCACGGGGTGTAGTGCACCTTGAAGTGATTGGCTTCTGTCGGAATCAGGTCGGCAGGGTGATCATTCATGGGGCTAATGTCGAAAGTCTAGGCGGTCGTGGCTGGAAAACGGCATTGTAAATAGCTGCCTTCTTCAGAGGGCTTTGCTGTGATCGCAAATTCTCCTTTGATGAGTGGCAGCGCAACGTGCGCTGTTGCCAAGATTAAACCGGTTGAGAGTCGAATGTCTCGGTTGAGAGGTTTGGTGCTGTCTGTTTCTGTTGTTTTAGGGTCGATCTGGGTTGCTTCGGAAATAGCGTCGAGTTCTGATTGAAGGCCTTTTGCAGGGCGATCGCATTCAATGGTAACAGTAATGGACTGTTCAGTTTGATTCGCGCCTAAGCTTAAGAACTTAGTCTGCGGGATAATGGCCTGAATTAGGCTGGCGAGAATGTTTTTCAGCCAGGTGGCGTCTGTGTAAACCTCTATTTCTTCAGTCGGATAGTCTACGGTGTAGCGAACGTTTTGATTTGCGGCCTGTAGCGTTGTGAGCATTTCTACTTCGGGGAGCAGAAAGCTAAGATCTACGTTTTCTAGCGTAGGCGGTTCGCGGCCAACATCTAGCTTGGAGACCGCTGCTATTTGATCGAACAGTGCCAGCATCTTTAAGGCGGCATCTTTCGATTGACCAATGAATTCTTTTTCTTCTTCGGGCCCTTCACACAGGTCTTCGAGAATGAGCTGGTGGAGGCTGACGATGGTGTTGATTGGCGATCGCAGCTCATGAGACGTCCGTGCCAAAAAACCGCTTTTGAACCGCTCGAGTGCCAGTAGGCGCTGGTAGGCGAGCTGAAGGTTTTGGGGTTGATCTGAGTGGGTGGAGTCGAGGGGCATTGCCAGGTGCTGATCGAGGTTTTGGCGGTGTAGATTGCCCTACGGTAGCTTGAATCGTTGCCGCTAGAGATGAATTTTACCCTGGCGTAAGATTTGCCAGCCACTGCCTGTCCACTGGGCGACGGTGGACGGTTTTCCGCTCGCTGCCTGTTGGCTGTAGCTTTCGGCCGGCAGAGTCAGGGCGGTGGGAAAGGTTTGAGAAATGTCGGCAGCGGTGGTGAGTGGCGGCTGGCCGGAGAGGTTGGCGCTGGTGGTTGCGAGCGGGCCGGTTTGGCTAAGCAGCTTTAGGGCAATTGGGTGGTTGGGGACGCGGATGCCCAGGGTGCCGGTATGGGTGGGGTTGAGGTCTTGTGGGGTGCGATCGCTAGCCGGTAGAACGAGTGTGAGCTGGCCGGGCCAGTAAGTTTCAGCCAGCGCTTTCCAAGTCTCGACCTCGGTAGTGCTTCCTTTTACATAGGGCAGTAGATCATCAAGCGAAGCTCCCATTAGAATCAATGGTTTCTCGGGCGGGCGCTGTTTAGCCACGAAAATTAGGGCTGCTTGCTGCGCTCGCGCGGCCAGTGCAGGAACGGTATCTGTCGGGAAGCTAACAAGAGCCGGTGCTGTGGTCAATGCGTTGACCATTTCACCGAGTGAAACCTGGGGCATAAATAGACAAAAAATATAGAGACAAGAGCACTAGAGCGTTGACGGATCGACGCCTAGCGCCTTTAGCTTGGCGAGCAATCTGGCGTTTTCTGCTTGAGATTGGTTCAGCTGTTGACTGGTTTCATCGAGCTGTTGACTGGTTTCATTAAGCTGTTGACCCAGCTCTACATAAGTCAGAAACTTCGAACCATCAGGTCTGTAAATGATCAGTGTTTCAGGCGTTAGTTCGAAGCGAATGCCTAATCTTGGGCTGGTCCAACCCTCTATCGATTCAATGAGTTCTACCCTATCGCTCTGTCTTTGCCTCCCAATGAGTTCTGTGCTGTAGGGATCGTATTTATAGTATTCTTCTACGCCGTAGCGCTCGTAAAACAGCAGTTTTCGAGCCATCTCCGAGCGGCGGTTGCCTGAAGCCAAAATTTCAAAAACCACCTGGGGTGCGATGTCGCCTTCTTTCCACTGCATGTAAGAGCCGCGATATCCCTTTGGTCTGCCAAAGGCAACCATGGTGTCGGGTGCTTGCCGTATCTTGTGGTTGCCTTCAATGGGATACCAGAGCAAGTCGCCTGTGACAAATACGTCCGGATTATTGGCGTATATCAGTTCTAGATTTTCCTTGATGGTTACAATCCATTTGACCTGTTCGGTATTGTCGGACATGGGTTGCCCATCGCTGTCTGGATAGTCTATATCTTCTGAGATATCTGGATAGTTGGCTTCTTTGGCGGTGGAAAGCTGCTGGACCATGGAATGAAACCAGTAGAAATCAGGACAAAATAACCAGGCGTGAGTGAAGCTGATGCTATCACTGTAGCAACTATTGATCTGAGGTTGAAAACTTTTTTGGTAATTTAGTACTACTCAGTAGATCTGGCTATTCTGCGGTCAGTTCGCTGAGTGTGGTGATGGTGTAGCCCCTTTTTTGAAGGGCCGGAAGGATGGTTTTGAGCGTGCTGAGTGTGCGATCGCCTCTACCCTCATCGTCATCATGCAGCACAATAATATCGCCTGGCTGAATGGTCTTGAGAATGAAAGCGATCGCAAAGCGAGATGAGGGAATATGGGTGTCGTAGGGAAAGTTGGACCCTAGCACGAGCTGATAGCCGTGACGTTGTGCGATACGAACCATCTCGGTGTTGTAAAACCCCATGCCGGGGCGCAGCCACCGTAGTGTAGCATTCTCTTCTGGCAGTAAGGGTAGAACAGCAGCCTCGGCTGCTAATAAGTCAGCTTCAAACGCCTCGGCTGAGAGCCGAATGCTGGGGATATCGGCAGTGAGATGGTTGCCTAGCTCGTGGCCCTGGCTAGCGGCCTGCTGCACGGTCTGTTCGTGGCCCGGTAAATAGTCGCTGATGTTAAAAAAAGTAGCGTTGACGCCGTGGCGCTCAAGCACGGTCAGTATTTCCGGTGTAGTGTCGCTAGGTCCGTCGTCTATAGTAAGCGCGACGATTTTCTGCGGCTGTTGATCTGAGTCTGCTGGCGGCTCTACAGCATACAAGGCTCCCGGAAAGAGGTAAGCAGCGGTGCTGAATAGAAATCGAGGCTGACTGAGTAGGCCAAAGAGAATAAGCAGAAAGCTGCTAAGGAAAATGAATCGGCGCAGGTACCTTTTGAGACTCTTTTTTGAAGGCTGATTGAAGGGCGTTGCTAGAGGCATTGTTTTCCTGCCGACATCTATTAGTCATCGACGTATGGCTATAGCGGTAATGTGTCAAAATACTGAGGGAAAAAACGAGATATAAGGCACCACTATCTATGGCTTCTCCGTCAACATCTTCTTCGAGCGCTTCTTCGGACGCTTTCTTGAGCGTAACCGTTCAGGCTGTTCAGTCGATTGGCCTTACAGTCTCTGATGCTAACAAAGCCATTGACTTTTTTACAGGTGCTTTCGATTACGAAGTGGTGTCGGACACTGTTTTGAGTGGCGATGAAGCGAGCTATTTGTACGGCGTGCCCGATGCGCAGGTGCGGATTGTATCCTTACAGCTAGGCGCAGAGACGATTCGCCTGATGCAGTTTTTGAGTGGCACGGGTAAGGCGGTACCGGCAGATAGTAAAAGCAACGATCTGTGGTTTCAGCACTTTGCCATTATCGTTAGCGATATGGACAAGGCCTACGAGCAGCTGAAAAAGTTCTCGTTTACTAATATCTCTCCTGATCCACAAACCCTGCCAAACGATATCAAGGCATTTAAATTTAGAGACGAAGACGGTCATCCTTTAGAGCTGTTGCAGTTTCCGCCTGGACTGGGCCCTGACCACTGGCAATCAAAGGATGCGCTGTTTTTGGGTATGGATCATTCGGCTATTTCGATTGCGAATACAGCAACTAGTCTGGGGCTCTATCGCGATGTGCTAGGTCTGACGCATCAGGGCAGCTTTACTAACATTGGTATTAAGCAAGAGACAATGGACAACTTGTTTAGTGCAAAGGTGATTGTGACTTCATTGACGCCTGCTACCGGAAGATTAGGCGTAGAGTTTTTAGACTATTTGACGCCGCCGGGCGCTAGACCTTTCCCGATTGATCAACAGACAAATGACTTGGTTCATATGCACTTTGAGCTACTAGTTGATGATATTGACGCGGCGGTAGAGGCGCTAGAAGAAGCCGCGCAGAAGAATGTTGTTCAGTTTGTGTCACCAAAGGTTATTGACTTACCAGATGTGATGCCATTTAGCCGAGCGGTGCTATGGCGCGGGCCAGATGGTCATAATGTATTACTGGTTCAAAATTAAAGGAGAAAAAACGGTTGGAAACGATAAGTGCGCTGTTGTCTGGGCTGTATCCCGATTTTATTGAAGGGCCGCAGGGGTACATGCTGCTGGCTTTTCGAGCAGTTGTTGGATATCTGTTCATTTTGCATGGTTTGCCTAAGATAAAGAATCTAAAGACGTGGTCAGCAGCTTTAGGCGCACCGCTACCGCTATGCTTTCTCTCGGCGGGATTCATGATTGCAGGCGGTGTGGGCCTGATTCTCGGATTGCTGACGCCTTTTTCGAGCCTATCTATTTTGGTCTCGATGATCTACGCGCTGGTGCTAGAAATTATTGATGGTCTACCTGTGGTTGCACCCGATCCTTACGAACTAGGAGAGTTTTACTCGGGGCCCAACGGCGATAAGGGAGAACCCCCTAGTATGGAGAAGGCGCTGATTTTTTCTGTAATGCTGGTCCTGATTATTATGTTTGGACCGGGGGCATATTCGTTAGACGCGCTGCTGTTGGGTTGATTAATGAGCGATATATCAATCGTTGAAAACTCCTTTGTCTGAAGGTAGGGGTTTCTAATCAATTTATTTTGATATTGTGAGGGCTGTGCTCAGTCCTCACTCTGCTGATTATGCGTATACCTTCTGCTACCTATCGCCTACAGTTCACCCCTGATTTTGGTTTTGCTCAGGCCAAAGAAATCGTTGGATACCTGGCTCAGTTAGGGATTTCGGATATTTACGCTTCGCCAATTTTCGCGGCGCGCAGTGGCAGCCAGCATGGCTACGACGTAGTGGACCAAAACCGGCTGAATCCTGAGCTGGGAACGGAGTTGGACTATGAATCGCTAGTAGAGGAGGCGCAAAAGCACGGGCTAGGCTGGCTGCAAGATATTGTGCCGAACCATATGGCCTTTAGTCAGCAGAATCCTTACTTGATGGATGCGTTAGAGCATGGGCCTGGTTCTGACTATAGCGATACGTTTGATATCGATTGGACGTCGTATCACGATGAGCTAGATGGACGGGTGCTCGCTCCTATGTTGGGGGCCGATTATCGGCAGTGTTTGGAGGGTGGAGAGCTTCAGCTGAGTTTTGCTGAAGATGGGCTGAAGGTGAACTATTACAGTTTGCAGCTGCCTATTTGTTTGTCATCTTATGCAGACTTTTTTGAGCATAAGGGTGCCGATGTGGGTGAGAAACGCTCTGAGCTGACTCAGCTGTTGCAAGCGATTGAAACGTCTGTGCTGCCGCTTGCAGGTCAGCAGAGATCTAAGACAGCTGATGAGGTGAAGCAGCAGCTGTGGTCTTTGGCTGAGTCATCGGCGGATCTGAAGCGGTTTATTGAGAAGACTTTAGCAGAATTCAATGGCGGCGCTGGCGGCTTTGCTCTGCTTGACTCGCTGTTGGATAAGCAGTTTTACCGGTTTGCTCATTGGAAAGTAGCGTTGGAGATGTTGAACTATCGGCGCTTTTTTACGGTGAATGAGCTGATTTGTTTGAATGCTCAGCATCCGTATGTGTTTGATCAGACGCACGGGCTGATTCAGCGGCTGGTGAAGGAAGGGAAAATTACGGGGTTACGGATAGACCATATTGATGGGCTGTACGATCCGCTGACCTATCTGCGACGGCTAAAGGAAGAAACGGGCGATGTGTACACCATTGTTGAAAAGATTTTAGAGGCGGATGAGAAGCTGCCAGATAACTGGCCGATTCAGGGGACGTCGGGCTACGACTTTTTGACCTGTGCGAACCGGGTGTTTTGTCAGCAGGAGAGTAGGCAGGCGTTTAGTGAGCTGTATCAGCAGTTCACTGGATTAGACGATAACTATGAGCAGCTGTTTTTAGATAAGAAACGGCTGTTGGCTGAGTCGGAGCTGGTAGGTGATATTGATAATCTGGTGCATTTGCTGGTGCCGGTAGCCAGGCTGATGGGTGAGCAACTGACGCCTGAAAATCTTCGACTGGCACTAAAGGAAATCATGATTGCCTTTCCGGTGTATCGCAGCTACTTGAGCGCGGAGGGGCGTAGTGAGAAAGATGAACATTATATTGCAGAGGCGATCGCAACCGTAACCTCTCATAGTCCAAAGACGGGCGCTGACTTTTTTGAGGCGCTAGCTTTTATTGAAAAAGTGCTGCTGTTGGATGATATTGAGAGCTTATCTGACGAAGCTAGAACCGCCAGGCTGCACTTTATTATGCGAATGCAGCAGTTTACCGGGCCGCTAACGGCAAAGGGCATAGAAGATACGTTGTTCTATGTATACAACAGATTTACTGGGCTCAATGAAGTGGGCGGGGTACCGGGCGAATTTGGCCTATCGCTGCAAGACTTTCATGCGTATAACCAGTATCAGCAGTCGCACTGGCCGCACAATTTGAATGCGAGCTCTACACATGATACAAAGCGGAGTGAAGATGTGCGATCGCGCCTCAACGTTCTCTCGGAACTCCCTGAGGCAAGGAAAACGCAAGTCATCGAATGGCGTGAGATGCACGCAGATAAGAAGCGCGTAGACCAACGATCAATTCCAACGCCTAATGATGAGTACTTTTTGTATCAAACGCTAGTGGGTGCCTACCCGTTTGATGAGTCTGAATTTTCTGAGTTTAGAGACCGAGTGCAAGCCTATGTGCTGAAGGCCGGGCGGGAGGCAAAGGAGAATACTAACTGGACGGCGATTAACGAAGCCTATGAAAAGGGCTATGCTGATTTTATTGACACGCTGTTAGACGATACTAAAGACAACGTATTCTTAGAGAGCCTGCGGAGTTTTCAGTTGCAGGTTAAAAAGTACGGCGTTTATAACTCTCTTTCTCATCTACTAGTAAAGATTGCCTCGCCCGGTATTCCAGACTTTTATCAAGGCTCCGAACTGTGGGACTTGAGTCTGGTGGATCCTGACAATCGGCGTCCTGTGGACTATCAGAAGCGAGCAAAGCTCTTAGAAGGGATCAAATCTCAGTGGGAGCAGGATCCTGCGGCACTGGTAAAAGATGTTGTTGATAGCTGGGAAGATGGGCGCATTAAGCTGTTTCTTGCTTTTAGAGGACTAAACGCGCGAAGGACATTTGCTAATTTGTTCTCAGACGGCGACTATATTTCGCTACGGGTGACGGGGGCTCACGCTGAGCGGGTGATTGCGTTTGAGCGGCGAAAGGGTAATAAGCGGGTAGTTGCGATCGCACCTCGATTATTCACGAATGTAGCCCCCTTAGAAGCATTGCCTGTAGGTACAGCGGTTTGGAAAGATACGGAGGTAGAGATTGAGAGCTTGTCAGGGGGAAACTGGAAAAACTTACTAACCGATGAGCAGATTGAAGGTGATGAGAAACTTCTGGTTGGTGACACTTGTAATCAATTACCTTTGGCACTGCTTTCTAGCTGAGGGTGAATAAAGAAACCTATGACTGTCACGGACTTTCCTAATTCTAAACAGATCAACGCCGTAAGAGAATATATCAAGCAGACATGGACACGACTCCGGCGTGGGCACGGTTCTCTTACGGCAGCGGCTGAGGATACAAAACTATCTCATCAAACGGGGGAGCGATGGCCTGTTTATGTGTCTAAGGACGAAGACTTAGAACAGGTTTCGAATCGGCTGAGGTGTGAGATTCCAGATGATTTTGAACAGATTTCTTTAACTAGACTGCCGAAAGATGTTGGTGCTATAGAGAAGCATGGGCTGTTGTATTTGCCAGGGGACTATGTTGTTCCGGGTGGCCGGTTCAATGAAGTTTATGGATGGGATAGCTATTTTATTTTGCTA
This sequence comes from uncultured Synechococcus sp., assembly GCA_937911865.1. Lineage (GTDB taxonomy): Bacteria > Cyanobacteriota > Cyanobacteriia > Phormidesmidales > Phormidesmidaceae > Phormidesmis. The sequence goes on along the minus strand of CALDSK010000166.1, from coordinate 94,219 downwards.
GGGTTGTTGCAAGACGGTGAGGTTGATTTAGCCAAAAGCCTGACTAAACAGCTGCTGTACCAGGTAGAACATTACGGTGCGGTGCTGAATGCAAATCGTACCTACTATCTCAGTCGCTCTCAGCCACCGCTACTTTCTCGTATGGTGTTGAAGCTGTATGAGCATACTCAGGATACGGATTGGCTTAGCGGTGCCTTACCTGTGCTGACGGCCTACTACAATTACTGGCTGGCAGATGAGCACAGTCACATCTCTAGCGGTTTGTCTCGCTTCTACGATTTTGGCAAAGGGCCAGCGCCAGAGGTGGTTGCTTCAGAACGGGATGAGGAAGGGAGGACTCATTTTGACCGGATTAAGACGTTTTATCAGCAAAATGAGATTTCGGACTACGATGTGTCTCTTTACTACGATGCTGAAAAAGATGAGCTGACAGATTTATTTTATAAGGGCGATCGCACGATGCGAGAGTCTGGCTTTGATCCAACAAATCGCTTTGGTCCCTTTAGTATAGATATCCTTCACTACCTGCCAGTCTGTCTAAATTCACTGCTTTGTCAGATGGAGAAGGATATGGTGGCCATGCATCGCCTAGCAGGAAATGCTGGAGCGCAGGTTTGGGAAAAACGAGCAAGCGATCGCGCTAGCGCCATCAACGAGTATCTGTGGGATGAAGCTCACGGCCTTTACTTTGACTACCATTTCCCAACCCAAAAACGTCGTCACTACGCGTTTGCGACGACGTTTTATCCGCTGTGGACCGGTGTTGCTTCAGAGCAGCAGGCGAAACGCGTAGTAGACAATCTCAGTAAATTTGAAGCGCCCGGTGGAGTTCGCACTAGCACGGTGACATCGGGGAATCAGTGGGACGACCCGTTTGGCTGGGCTCCTTTGCAGCTGATTGCTGTAGAGGGGCTGTGGCGTTACGGCTACCGAGATGAGGCTGACAGGTTGGCGCGTCGGTTTATCTCTTTGCTGGTAGAAGACTTTGAGCGGGTGGGCTCGCTGGTTGAAAAATATGACCTGAACGAACGCTCTAGCCAGGTTTCTGATGGTATACAGTATGGGTACAGCAGTAACGAGATTGGGTTTGGATGGACAAATGGTGTTTTGTTAACCCTACTTGATTTGCTGAATCTGTAAGTAAAAAAGATCCCAACGATGGAAAACAGTACTTGAGACTCTATTTTTCAATGCCTGCTTAGGTTTCGAAAGAATATTACATATCTTATCGAATATAGATCAGTGATCTTGTCCTAAGAATTTTTCCAAGACGCTCATCAAGACGGTACTTAAAGTATTGAAAAAATATGAAGATAACGAGTGAAATGACAGGTGCCAACCAAAATAAATTATTAACAAAAAAGTTGAAGTGCGAGCTGTTCTGAAATGTGTGAAAAGATATTCCTATGCTAGGAAGTATCCAGGAAGCAATAGATAAATAGAAAAATATAAGAAACAGAGAACGTAAAAACACTAGTTCAGAGCACATTTTCATAAATCCGCTCTGAACAATAGGCTGTTCTATATTAGCCGCTTCTCCTAAAACCCTATGAACAATATGGTTGTTTCTGGTTTTGCAGGATCTACATCTATTGAGACGTAAAAACTCACTGTCTCCCACTAAATCAATGAGTAGGCCTAGGATGTACGCAACTACAAAGAGAACAAGCGACTCTGAGATATCGTCAGAGTCGTATATAAAACCAAGCCAAGGAAAAGTAAGAAAAAAGAAAGCACACCCACCAGGAACAACTCGGCCAATGAGGTCAAAGTAAAACTCTGATAGTAAACCTGCTGCTTTATTCATTTCAAGATATAGAAGGGTCTATTTTTTGATCGTTGTAAAGCCATAACAAAAGTATATTCGACATTCTTCTAAATTGACTTATTTGCCAACAATAAGAATGATTACTGAAAAACTCTGACTCTGGCTGATCGCAATGTATGGTTGCCGAATATAACTTTTTGATGGCTGTCTTAAATCTTTCGATGTCTTAAAGATGACACGGTACTCGGGAGCTATCGTGAACGCTTGATGTTCCAATAGCAAAGGTAGGTCCCTGAGATATATGGTAAAGATGTGAGATGCTGTGACTAGGAGGTTGGCCGCATGACTTCCTTAGAGAGATATATGAATAGTCAAGAATATGGTGTACATTGGCCGGAGATTCTGCTCAATAAGGCTATCTCAGCTGGTGCGCAGGCAGTGGAGATCTATCAATCTAGTTCTTTAGAAAAGCCGATTATCTTTGAGGGAAACCGGCTAAAGCAGGCGGAGACGACGCAGGCGGAAGGGGTGGCGCTGCGGCTGTGGCGCGATGGCAGGCCAGGGCTAGCAGTCGGCTATGGGCCGATTGAGCCCCATGTTTTAGTCGAAAAAGCGCTGGCAATTAGTGTGTTGAATGAGCCGGAGACCCCGAGATTAGCGACGGGCGGGCAGAAAGATTTTGGGTCGGTCGGTGCGCCAATGTCGGTAGAGACTTTGGCTGAGAAGGGGCGAGAGGCGATTGATTTGATTCGCGATCGCTTTCCAGAAGCGATCTGCGAAGCGAGCCTTTCTTGCGATGTGGAACAGGTGCGCCTGCTAACCTCTACTGGTTTGGACTACCGCAGTAAAGACACAACGCTCAATGGGTCTATCAGCGCTGAAGTGGTTGATGGAGAAGACCTGCTATCTGTCGGTGATGGCGATACCAATCGCGGCAGTTTGGATATGGTGCGTGTTGCCGACAGCATTATTAAGCGCTTGAGCTGGGCGCAGAAAACGGTGAAGCCTTTAAGTGGTCAAGTGCCAGTGATTTTTACGGCCGGGGCGGCGAATATTTTGTGGGAGACGCTGATGGCGGCGCTGAATGGGAAGCGCGTATTGGAGGGGACGTCTCCTTGGGCTGAGCGGTGGGGCAATCGCGTTATTTCTGAGGCAATCACGCTGTATCAAGATCCGGCGGTGGGACCTTACAGCTGTCCTTTTGATGATGAGGGATTGCTTACGCAGCAGATGACCTTTGTAGAAAAAGGGGTACTGAAGCGTTGGTTTAGTGACCTTGCGGTTGGTCAAGCTAGTAAAGATAGAAAGGGCTTTGGCCTGGGTTCCTCAGGGAATGGTGTTCGGCCTGGGCTGGGTAGCTACCCTACTCCGGGGTTAATTAATCTGTTGGTTGGTCCTGGGGACCTGTCTTTTGAGCAGCTGATTGCTCAGCATTCTGAGGCAATTGTTGTTGATCAGGTGATGGGTGAGGGTGGAGATATTACAGGAGATATTTCAATTAATTTGGAGCTGGGTTACCGGGTAAGTCATGGAAAGATTGTCGGACGTGTGAAAGATACGATGGTTTCCGGGAATGCCTATGTGGCTTTGGAGAATGCGATCGCGCTAGGCAATGATCTTGAGTGGAGTGGCTCGACCTGTACGCCTTCAATTGCAGTGAATGGCTTATCAGTAACCGGCTAGACACCCTTTTTTCGGTATGGCAGCTGTTAGATTTCTTTGAAGGCGTCACATTTTGTCGACGTCTTTTTTTGTTACGTGAGCGTTGCAGATTTTGTTATGTGAGCGTTGCAGAAAAGAGCACATAAGAGTTTTTTCGTTTTCCATATAATATTTTTTGGTAACAACTGCTGCATATTTTCTTATTCCATCTGTATATTTATTTGGGACTTTTGCCCAACGAACCTGCTTTTAATATTTTTGAATATATGAGGATTGCTATGCAGCATAATCAGGCATCGGCTACACTCACGCGTGCTGGCATTAAAGCCGATGCAGACCCCAGCAATTCATCCGTGCCTGGCAGTAAGTCTTTGTGTGGTTCCGATTTCAACATAAAGACTCACTGCTTGCCAAAAGGAGGAACGCCGAAACTACGTTTAGATCATCATGTCATAGCTATTAATACAGGTTCTGCTATTAACTGTGAAGTTGAGGCTAATGGTCGTGTTCACAAGCTTGCGGTCTTGACTGGCGATGCAAATATTGCGCCGGCTGGATGTATGTTTAAGGTGAGTTGGGACAGCGCAATCAGCGTGACCGCGATTAATCTCGCTCCGCAATTGCTGGTTCGCAATGCACTAGCAATTTGGGAAACTGACCGGTTTTCACTGCTACCAAAGGTGCAGGCGAGAGACCCCTTAATAGCCCAACTGGCACTGGCTATCAGTACAGGCCTATCCACTCAAGATACCGATCAACTGTATGCGACAGCGATGGCCAATGCGCTCGCTGTTCATCTCTTAACAAATTTTTCGACGAGAGTCGATCAAAAGCCTCAAAAGTTAGGAGCTCTCTCTGTTAAAAAATTAGCGCTTATTATTGACTATATTGATCAACATTTGGATCAACCTATAACCCTGAAAAAATTAGTGATGATAGCTGATCTGAGTCAATATCACTTTTCTCGTTCTTTCAAACAATCGATAGGGTTGAGCCCTCATCAATACATCATTCAGCAGCGGATTGAGCGGGCAAAGCGACTGCTGTCTCAGAAAAGAATGACTATTACCGATGTTGCGATCGCCTGTGGATTTAGCAATCAAAGCCATCTCAACCGCCACTTTAAACGCTCAACTGGTGTCACGCCTAAAGTCTTTCAGCAGCTATAATTTCGGTTTAGCGAATGAGTCGGTTTAGCGAATAAGCCCTAACGCCCGTGCCCGTCGATTCACCTCCGCGTCACCCAGTGCTATTCCATGCAATGCAAGGTGCAGTACTTCAAACCCCCCACGCGCGAAGTAAAAGTGGAACAGATCTTCACCGTCGCCGCCCAACACTAGATGCCCCCCCGCAGCGTCTCCGTCCACCGCGGTCAGCCGCTGGGTCCGAATCTGGTCTTGGCCTTCTACTGACCAGCGGACAATTAATTCGGCTTCAGTAGCTACTGTGTCAGTTTCTGCGTCTGGACGCGAGTGTGTAAAGGAAAGCGCTAGGTAAACTAGCTTATCGACCGATTGAGTGTTAACACCGGGCAAACTTACCGATTCGCGCGCGCCTACGGGAAAAATCGCCAGAGAGCCGTCACGGCGTTCGTTGTCAATGCAGAGCCAATGGAAAGGCTTTTGGGCTTCTGATAGATAGGCGCTGGGGGCTAGCAGCACAGCAGGACCTTTCTGCGTTTGACGGAAGACCAGTTCGGTTGTCCAATCTTTTAGGCGACCCCAGTCGGACGACATTGCTAGGTGGGCCCTTTCGGGTGGTCGGGGCGAGCCATCGGCGGCAATGCTTGAACCGGGAAGGATCAGCCGCCCTTGCACGGCTGGTTGCCCTGGAACAACGGTCGGCAGTTCGTCGTGACGGAGCTCGGCGGGCCATGCGTAGTTAAGATCGTCTTGCCCACGGCTATCTTGGTAGTGCCAAGAACGGTTCAGCAAGTAGAGGTGCAGTGCTTCCTCAGCACCTTCTTCCAGGGTCGTTATTGGTGGCAGCGGTGGTACTTCGGGGTCTTCGGGTTCTGTTGGATCGGGGCCAGCAGGACCGTTCCGGAGTCTAGGATTGTTGTCTGCTAAGCCTGTTTCAAAGTAGGCCACCATGTACTCGTAGACGTCTGTGCGTAAGTTTTGGAAGGTTTTCCCCGCTTTTGTTGTGGGTACTAATTCACCTAGGGTGGTTTCCTCCTCAGGGGTGATGGTTTCCGTTTCGCTTGGGGAATCTTCTGCGTCGGGAGCGATGTCGGGAGCGATCGCATCAGCCTCTATCACTTCAGCTTCTATTATTTCAGCTTCTATGGGATGGGCCTCTATCACCGTTTGCTGCCACCAGGGTGCGTTAGGCGCCCACTGATAGGTCACGACATCATCCACGGCTAATGCAATAAATTTGCGAGCCACTTCGGTACCTGATCTGGGGTGTGAAATGCCAATGCGATCGCCCTGAGAAGTAACGCCTGTGCGAATGACGTCTAGCACCAGGTTGACCACCTGCCAGTTGGGAATCTCATGCACTACAGCGCGGGTGACGGCCCCCTTGTTGCCAAGAGATTTTTTGTCTTTGGGCGGTACACGACTCACGTATGTAACCCGATGTAGCACTCGCCATACATTGTTCAGGTTTCCTTTGGCCTGGCGCAGCGCCCGCGCGTCGTTGTCCTCTCCTTCTAGCCAATCAGGGTCGACAACCGTATCCCAGAAGGTCGAAAAATGCTCTTTATCGGGAACTAGGTAGAAGCTTTTAAAGCGATAGCCGTTGACTTTGCCTGCTGCGGCTTCGCCACTATACATTTGCTGAGGATCGCCGGTATAGCGTTCGAGTAGATCATCACAAGTCACATCAACGCTTAGGCCAAAATCACGACCTTCAGATTTCGTTTTTGTAACAGATGTTTCAAGACTTGCGCCGAATAGTGCAGCCGCCTCCCAATGAAATCCAACGCCTACAACCGTTATTTTTCCTGAACTACCTACTCCTAGGTTGCCAGACAGAGAGTAGTTTCCCCCTTTGGACTCCGTGCGAGTGATGCTAGTGTTGAGTTCTTCAGAGAAGAAGCCGCCGCTAGCTGTCCAAACATAAGTATTGACGATGTTGCGTTTACTGAGAGATTCTCCCCAGTTATAAGGAATCTCCAGTCCGTTTTCAATTACTGATTTTTCGTTTGTGAAGGGGCTACGACCTAAATTCTCTGCGTCGAATGAATCATAATTTGCCAAAAGCCGTGCTTCGTAAGCTTCAATTCTGGCCTCCAAATTGGCAACTTCTCGGGGCCGAAAATAACTACCTCTCGACTGGTCGGCATGGGGATAGGCTGGATCGTTGACGAAGCCGATTTTGCCATCCAAAGTTCCCTGGCGGGTGTAGTCCTCTCGAATTTTGAATGTGATGATATTGAAGTCTTCGGGAATATCGGGGTCAGGGCTCATTTGAATTCCCAGCATGGCTCCATTGGAGCGCAGTTGCATAACGTAGACATTGGCTACTCCAGATTTTACCAACGCGTATCCGGTGTTATCTGGCACATAGCGCCGACCTACGGTGTGATTGAGGACTTGATCTGCTCCTTCCCAACGCCCGCCTAGTCCGAAGGTATTGGTCAGGGTACGACTGGTGCCGATACCGATTTCGTGAGACTTGAACGTGCTCCAAACACTGTCTAATGAGCCGATGGCGGTGACAAATTCAGTGTCGGCCATCAGCAGTGTTGCCGATAGGGCAGTGTGCGCACCCAATGAAAATCCAGCTTCTGCCTCCATTTCAACGGCTGTTGCAGCTCCTACTTTAAAGGCGGTGGAGAGACCTAGACCTTGATTCCAGTCCGATGCAAATGTCAGCGTCGTATTGTCTGCTGTCTCTAGGGTCACAGCGGTGTTTCCGCTATAGCCAGAATAGTCAGTGTCACTGGCCCAATATGGCCGGGTCAGGTTTTCACTAGGTACCGGAGGTGCGCCTTCGATGTAGCCAATCAGAGTAGGGGCCGACTGTGCCTGACCGATGTAGGTGAGATCGGCATCGCCTGTTTTGAAGCCTGTGGCAAAGCCGGAGAGCCCGCCTGTTTCGGCCCAGGCGATCGCCCGCTTGTATGCACCGACTAGCTGACCTGTAGGAGAGATTTGAATTTCTGAATACTCGGCGGCTGTACTGGGAGCGCCTACTCGATAGGCTGTATAGCTATTTTTTTGACCGCCCAGCAGGTGGCGTACTTGAGGCAAGTCATCGCTAACGGGCGCGCCGACTTCTGTCCAAAATTGTCTGAGTAGAGGTAGGTCGCCAGATGTTAGCGGTGTTTCACCTTTCACTAGCGTGGCATGATGCATGCCTGGGGCTTCATCTTTGATCAGTGGCCCTGAGCGAGCTGAAATTGGCCAGTATCCTAACAGGTCATCTTCTTTGCCGCTAAGCCGCAGATGCATGCTGTCTAACAGCTCTTCATTAGAGCGAATGTCTGACCAGAGGCGTAGCTCATCGAGGCTACCCTCGTAGACTTCGATACCGCCGTTAGCCGTCTCCCTCCCGCCAAATCGTAGCTTTCCATGGCTGCCATAGGTAGGTTTATAGTCGGAGGGTTGTAGTGTTGCGATGCGTCCGTCCAGGAAAAGGCTTAAGCGTGCGGTCTCTCTTGCGTAGGCCCATAGCTGTTCGCGGTTCAGCCGAGCGGCTGCTCCACTCTGGCTGTCTTGAGCTTGCAAGCCTCTATTTTCGTTAAATTGCCACCAGGCAACAGGCTTGCTGACACCACTCGGTTGGCCCGGCTGCGTGGCCAGTAGCTTTAGCGCTGCAACAGATAGGCTACTAGTCCACATCCGCACGTGGCCAATAACACCTCGAAAATAGCCGATATCATCTATCTCTAGCGTTTTGGGATCTTCGCCACTGTAGGCTCCAATGGCAGCTAAACCTGAAGTGGAGCGAAAAGTCACTGCCTGCGTGGTGTGATTTTCGTCTGCTATACGCAGTGTGACCGTGCGATCGCTAGTAGATGCAGCGGATAACGGTGTCAGGAAAAATGGTTCATCGGTGTTTTTGTCGATCAAGGCAGGAATGGGCGACAACAATTTGTCAGCACTTCTTTCCGATTTCTCTCTCTTCTCGGCCTCAGGATAACTATTTGGAAAATCGCGAGGTGCACTGCCAATCCAATTGGCGGCGGTGATGTCCCAAACTGCAATCAGCGCATGTTGCATCCATATTTGATTGCGGAATTTGTTTAACTTAGGGTCAGAGTTATAGATTGGCTTGGGTGGGTCGAAGTATTCAGCGAGCTTTACCGTCGCAAATATTTCGTAAGGCCGACCTACTTGGAGACTCTGCTCTCCAACCAGGTCGTAAATCTGATAGTCTCCGTCAACCTCCAGGGTGTAGCGTAGGCGCGGCTTTCCAGCTGCTGTAATGCCTAGAGCGAAGGTGATTTCTGAGCTGTCACCTTGCAGATTAGTTTTGCTGAATAGCCATCGGTCTTGGGCTGCGTCATCACGCACCAAAATACAGTCGATGGTGAGTGCCTGGTTGGGGTTTAGACCGTCGGCATCTTTGATAACGGCGCGATCGCCATCTTGTGTGCAGCGAATAGCAATGTTGTCAGAACAAACCACAGCCAGGTGAAGCCAATCTGTTGCTGAGTTGGCTGTTAGGGTTTCGAAGGCGCGATCGCCCAAGCTTGTTGCAACCTTGAATCCGCTTTCTAGAGAGGTTACATCGACGGGCTGAGTGCGTTCTCCTAAGCTACCTGTTATCTGAATAGACGCGTCACTGTTGTTAGAAATAGGTGTTGCTTTCACTAATGGAAGGCCGCTGGTCGAAGTTGCTCCCCAGACTGATACCTGTTTAACTGTGCCGGTAAACGGAATTTCGTTGGGGTTATCGGTCCCCAGCAGAATTTCTCCTCGGCTGACGCTATTGCCACTTTGCATCCAGGTTTCTGGCCGGTTTTGTCTTGTTAGCTCACGACCATTGACCGTACAAATAGCCTCACTGCCTATGGGTCTCATATCATGAGTCAGCTCAATGAGTGAGGATCCTTCATCGACTGGTGTGACGATGATCTCTACTGTCACATCGGAGCCTTCTGCTTCTACTAGCTTGGTGTCTAGAAGGACACTCTCGGCGTTGATGGGTTCGGGTGCGATCGCCCGCTTTACGGACCAGCTCTCTCCCGCAGGCGAGGCGCTTTCTCCTTGAACCAGCTGAAGCCAAAGATCGGCAATTGAACCGGCGTCAGCGTCTGCTAAGCGCTGCGTTGCCGTTACCAGCACACGCCGCTCCTGAACTTTTAGTGCGACAGTTATGGTTCCAGCGATAGTGACTGCGGGATTCTCTAAGTCCGGGCGTGCAGCGGTGGCCCACGCACGGGCGGCGGCAATGTCTTCCTCGGATAGACCAGGCTGCTCGATTCTTAAATCGAGCACTTGGTCGATGATGCTGTTGGCATTGAGTTCCCATGTTTCGTTGGTAACAACAACGATCAGGTTGCCAGCATTGCCACCGGCGCCACCTTGGGGAATCTGAAACTGCGCCTCGAATGCTATACCCGAATCAAGTAGATTCATACCTTCAGCCAGGCTGATGCTGCTGCCAATGCTATTGTCAGAAAAGGCAAAACTATCTACAGGTGCGATCGCCAGAGACACCCCATCGCCTTTTTCCTGATGCCAGCACATGAGGGTCTGACGTTCTTTTGTCCCTCCCTTGGGGTTCGCCCACAGCTCGAAAGCAAAGTCACCGGGTGCTCGTAGCGGTAGTGTCCCTGCAAGTGCTGAGGTTGCGGTTGCTATGACCTTGACTTTTTCTGTTTCTGTTGGGTCACTACCGGTGGCCATTTCGTGAGTCCCGAACCGACCGGAAACTGCTAGGGGGGCCCGGGTCCAACCGGTGAAGTTGCCCTGCTGCCGTATAAGGGCTACGCCTGGCTGCAAGCGCGGAATACCGCCGTTGTCTGAGACTAAAGGTGCGATCGCCCGAAAAAGCTCCGAAGCATAAGGGCCCTGACGGTCTCCATAAGGTCCTTTTTCTGCATAGGCATAGTAAGGCAGGTCTCCGTTGAGAACGTCAGCGGCAGCAGGTTCGCTGCTGGCTGTACCGTTAATGACCTGAATAAACTCGCTCAGGCTGGTGGGCAGGTCATGCCAGACTTCTTCGTAAGTTTTTAGATCTGGCAGGTAAGGATGGCTGATGGTCAGTGTTAGTGTGTCTGACTGGCTGCCTGCTTCTAGGTTTAACTGGGTCCGATTGAGAATGGGCCCCGGCTTACGGCCCTGCATAATTACAGCGCCGGTTTGTTCAGTGGCTTCTGTTGTTCCTGTCGCTTCTGTTGTTGAAAGCCAAGGCAATGTAAATTGCGCCCTTGTGGAGGTCGTGTTGTACACCAAAGTCCCAGCGCTCGGCTGGTCGTCCTTTTGATGCTTTGCGGCTAGATACACTCGGACAATACCATCTGCGCCTCGAAAGAGATTGGGCCCAGAGCCTGGCAACATTTTCCAGGCAGGAACGTGGAGTAATCCCATACCCACACTTTTCTCTCCTAACCCCAGCTCAAATGCAGCAGGCTCTGGTGGAAACAGGGGGGCTGTCTGAGTCACCAAATCGGCACCGCTTTTGAGCAAAGCGTCAGCGTCGGCATTATCAAATGTCCAATGTCCAAGAATATTTTCCTGCTGTTGCTGCTCCTCACTGAGTTCGAGATAAAGCGTTTCTAGAGACGCTACAACAGCCTCACGGTAGAGAATCACCTGGTCAATGCGGTAGTCAATCCAAAGGGGATCTTCTGCTCTTAGCGCCCCACCTAGAACGATTGTCCCGTTGATCGCCTCATCGGAGGATGACTGTGCATCAGTTGAGCTGTTGACTTGAGTGCCGTTTACGTAGAGGGCGAGAGATTCTCCTGATTTGACTAAGCCGATATGATGCCAGGTAAAGGATACTGGCGCTGGCGTACGAAGGACTATATGACGGGTTTGGGCCGCGCAGTAGGTCGCAATGAGTTCTTGTGTTGTTGCGTCCCACTGAATGGCCCACCAGCCGTCGCCTGTAGGGTTTTCTTCGGTAGGCTGTTCTCCTTCGGTGAGGTTTTGTCTTAGCAGGGTGCCAGAGCCTGCATCGTGCTTGACCCACGCGTGTATTGAAAAATCGGACGAGCGTACAACATTGTCGAGCTTCCCGGCTGGCGGCGGTAAAAAGACTCGATCAGACGGTGCATTTAAGGACAGTGCGGTGCGAGCGAAGCTGACGTCTTCGACTGAAATTTCTGAATCGATTGCGATCGCACCAGTATCAGTTAGGGGGAAATCTAGGCTGATGAGTCCAGGTCTCTTTTCGATCTGCCCTTTGCTTTCATCCCACGAAACTAGTGCGCTTAGCATTACCCGCTGAGGACTTGCCGCTCGCGCCTCTTCATCGTCGAATCCACCAGAGTGTTCCTGCAGCCGAAAGGTGAGTGCGTCGGGACGGCTAGATAGCTCCAAGTCACCCAGCGTTTTGTGTACGAGTACTGCCAGGCGATCGGGCAAGATAGAAAACGGATCTGTCTGTGTGTTGAGCTGGTCGAACTTTTCGGTTAGGTCAACCCAGCCATTGTCGTTACAGAGAAATGAGTAACATGCGATCGCCGGACGAGGCGCGGGCAATACGTCTAATTCTAAGGCTAGGTCTGTCGGTTCTGCGCTGGAATCTGGATTGGGTTCAGCCTTGAGTTCAGCCTTGGGTTGAAAGATAGACTTGCAGAAAAATTGCCACCGTTCTCGACCGGGCACGTTTGAAGGCGTAAGCGTGACTGTAAAGTGACCTTCGTGGGGGCGGAGCATGCTGAATTCGAGTGTGGGCTCTTCAAAAGCCTCCCTCGTCATGTCTCTCGTTCCCTGCGAGTCTGTGTCACTGGCCGGCGTCTCCCGCTGAGCGCTGCGACGGTAGCGAGCCTCACGCGCACAGCGCAACTGGGGCACTGTAATCGCCTCACCTGCAGTTCCTTTACTGTCGCCGCCATCAGGGCTCAGCTCTCGTGGAAGCGTGTAGCGATTGGCATACACGCGCACTGTAACTTCGCTAGTGACTTCGCTAGTGATTTCGCTAGTGACTTCACCAGCTATTTCGCTGGTGACTTCGCCAGCTTCATTGGGCGCACTACTGGTTGAAAGGCTTGTGAGATCTAGCGCTCGATAAAGATAGATAAAACCATCCTTACTAATTACTTTCCAACAGCCAGGAAAAAGAGCTGTCTGGTGATCGACCCGTCGCTTCACGTTCAGTAAGCTCATGCCTGCGGCCCGGAGCTCTGCTGGAAAAGGCACTTCGTACCACCGGGTCCAGTGGGTAGAATCTTCCCAAGCCCCAGGCTGATCGCGCCCGTCCGTCTGGGCAAGGTCTAGAATCTTGTACCAGAGCTTGCGTAGTTTAGGATCTTCCTGCTGTGTGTTCGGATCTTTTGGGCGATCTTCTCCGAAAACAATTACGGTGCCCTCATGAGAGAGACTATCGACGTGAACGAGCTTTTTGGGTTGTGCAATTGCCATAGGTATCTCACAAGCTGAAATTTAAAACCAAAACCTGACCGACGCTGTAGAAAGCCTCGAAAACAGAGAGTCGAAGAAATAGAAAGCCGGAACAAAAGACTGTACCAGGCTCAATTTCCTGTTACGAATGAGTCATCAGATGTAAGCTGGCTGCTTAGTCTTCAGCCACGAAGAAGATTAGCTGCCCTTCCGTCTGTTGCCGTGGTGGACCAACGAGAGGCTCTAGATCGTATTTCAGCTTCACCGGAAAATTTTTGACACCGGCCTTCGCTGATTGATTAGACAGTGTAGGACTCGAAAATAGACCTGTTTCAACTTTGACAGTGAAGTAAAGTGCACCGCCTGGAAAGATCTCTGGCGGCTGTTCTGGCAGTTGTACCGGCTGTACTAAGGGCACCGTTCCGTTGGTCGTACCTTCAATTGCAATACTGGTATTCTCGCCAGTACTATCCACGATGAGATCGAGCTCTACGTTAGTAGCTTTCCACTGAAAGCTAGCAGCAGAGGCCATTTCTAGCGTAATGAGCAGGTAGGCTTCTCGGTCATCAATGTCGATTTCGCGTTCGTGAGCACTTTTCCCAGGTCCGGCTACTAGCTGGGTTGTCAGGCGAAACAGGCCATCTGCTTCCCATCCAACAGTGTTGTATCTTTCCGTATCGTCATGCAAGTCAATGGTATCTGTCATTGGTGCCTCTCCTTAATCTTTTGCGATAACAAATTGCATGGTGAGATCGCGCTCAATCTTCTGCGTCCCGGCAGGGTTTACCGATGCCAGCGTATAAGAGAGATCGACATCGATATCTTTGCGGCCAGGTCTAGCGGGCTTAGTATTTCTATCAGGAGGCGTTTTGCTAAATACCCCTGTACGAATAGTGATAGAGCGTTCTTCTGCTGCGCCTGCGGGCAAAGTAACACTATCGGCGAGCTTGATTAGCTCAAAGGGCCCTTTTGACTGTCCGCCAAGGGTAATAGAGTCTGACTTGTTCCCTGTTTCTGAAAAATCAAACTTCAACGTTACAACTAAATCTTCCGCTTGCAGTGCAAAGGGTAGGGTGTCTAGAAGCTCAAGTCGCACTGTGAGCTGGGCTTCTCGGTCGTCAATATCAATTTCACGTTCGTCTCGAACAAACGTAGTGATTTTGATGGGCCCGGAATATCCGGTTGTCCAAACATCACTCATGAAGCTACCTCTATAAATTTCACATAAATAGCTGGGTCAAAAATTATCAATCTAGGGCCGGTTATGGATAAACGACCCCGGTTAAGCACTCTATTTGTGGGCTGCTTAGTCAAGTAATATCACGGTGAGCGATCGCAGCTCTTCTACAAAGGTGCTGTTTTTGCACGTTCCTGCTCTTGTGTAATAAAACGAAGAGAAAATCGACAAAATATTGAAAAAAAGCTCTGTTTAAAAGCTCTGTTTATCAGTACTATAAGCTCAGTATTATAAGCTCAGTACTACGAGCGTTTCTTTCAATACTCTTTCAGCACTATTGTTCAGCACTATTGAAAACCAGGAGCACGAAAACCAGGAATAACGGCATGGAAAATCAAAATCAGCAATCCTGGCTACAGAACTACCGCGAAAATCGTTCTCAGGGTTGGACAGTCATTGAAGAAAAGATCAAAGAAGTTAGCAATGCCATTGACCAAAAGCAAAAGAAGCTGAGGAAAAGCAATACAACATTTGTCTATTATCAGCTGTTTCAGCTTAAAAAATATCTCGATATTCTTGAGGATAACTTTGATTCTTTTCTCAACAGGCTGCGAGAGGGTGAAGCTGACAGCGCTAAAAAACTCCAGTTGCAACAGGACGTAATCGCCGAGCGACCAGCAATTGACACAATCTTGAGTGAAATTGCAAATATTCTAGAGCCTCTGCGTTCGGCGGAGGAAGGTAACGTATCTGAAGATGTCTCTCTATCGACTGCTTTTCGCTCAGGCGATACTCTTACAAAGATTTTAGAGATTATCAACAAGCAGTTGATATTTGCAGAAGAAGACCTTGAAGTTAATTCATCTGGTTTGCAGGAAACCATTGCTGCTGTTCAATATCATCTTTTCTGCTTACAGAAAAATTCTCGTCCTACCATTGAGCGAGAGCTAAATCAGCTACAGCTTTTACTGCGTCGAATTCACTTGCAAGCCTATAAGAGACGATTCTTTGGAATTATCAGCTCTCGACTGTGGCCAAGATCTATTCAGGAAATTCTTCTGCCAGAGCTTGAGGGGATAGAAAGAGCTATTCAAGATGTTGAGACGGGTACAGAAAGCTCGTTGCACTTAATTAGAAAAACCGAAGTAGCCGTTAGTCGAAATCTACATAGGCAGGAGAGTATTTTAGGGATAGGCTGGTTAATTAATCGCTCTCACGATATTCCTCGTTTTATTAAAGGTGTTTTGCATCGGCACGATGACAACCAGAGTAATACCCGGGCAAAAGTCATTTTAGGATTATCGTCTACTTTCATTGCTTTCTTGGTAATTTTGGTCGCTACTAATCTGTTAATAACTGCAGGTGCCGTATTAATCGGGCTGATTACGCCTACACAGATCAAAAATGAAATAAAAGAAGAGAACCGAAGTCAGACTGAAACCGCGAATAGGGTGCAAAAAGTGCTAGCTGATTATTCAGCCGAGCTTCAGCAAAAGATGAATGAAAGCATTTTGATGAACGAGGCATTTATTGAATTCATATGGGATGATATTTCCCCAGGGGTGAGCCAGCTGAATATTCAGTCATGTGAAGTCTTATTTCGCAATCCATTGACGAGCAATAACGTTAGCAGTTGTGCAAGTGCAATTAATGCTCAAGAAAATGCCTCAGATGTAGAAACAGAAAATGTAGAAATAGAAAGCGCAGTAGAAGAAATTGTAGAAGCAGGAAATGTACAGGGAGGAAATGCACAAATAGATAATGTACAGCCAGCCAGTGCAACAGAAGGTAGCGCGGAATTAGAAACAGGACTCAGAAAGAAAATCGCTGTTCTTCAAACGAGTATCATCAGACGCGAAAGCTTGAGGAGTGAGCTAGACCGTTTGAGAGAGAACAGCGTTCAAACAAACATCGCCACGACTCAAGAGATTGCTAATTTACTGGCGATAACTCAAACCACTGCTGCTGAAAGCATTAGCGCAGGTTCGATTCAAGCGGTGTTTGAGAAAATAGAACAGCTAGAGTTGGATTCGCAGGCACAGGGAGATGACTTTTCATCTCTTAACTCTTCATCTCTTATTAATGTGATTGAGGCTACATTACAAGACCAGCGTACGCTCCAAGCCGTAAGAGAAGATGGCGTTTTACTTGCAACAGTGCTTCGCTTATTGGATGATGCTGACTCTGAGATGCTTTCTAACTCACAAAAAGAAAAAATTATTCAGTCTTTGATTACCGGAGTCCCTGCTCAATTAGAGCAGCATAGCTGGTTGGATGATTTTTGGATTAGATCAACCAGGAATTTATTTTCATGGTCTCAAAATGAACCTTTGATTGAGCATATTCAGCGTATTCTGTTGGCGCTGTTCGCTGGCGCACTAGGCAGTATCATTAGCATTTTGCTCCGACTCAATGCCCTGAAGCGTGATGATATAGAGCTGACATCGCCTTTTTTCTTAGGGCTTTTTCAACCGCTAATCGGGGCAACCTTTGGCGTGATTGCTTTGGCAATTTTGAGTACAGAGGTTGTTGAGGTGATTAAAATTATTCCGGAAGAAATTTCTATTCAAGAGTCCTCTTGGTCTCAGGGAGAAGAAAGCAGTAACTCGGATGATGGCAGTGCTTCGCAGCGTATTAGCGGACCGTTAGGTAAACTCGACACTCAAGAGTTTTACACCATTTTGTTCGTGGGATTTTTTGTAGGATTCAGCGAGCGATTAGCTAAGAATGCATTAGGAACTCTCGATCAGGGGCTGCCTAAGCAGCTGAGCTAGAGTCGCTGCTCAGCCCGCTGGCAACCAAAAATAGGCAGGTATCACACTATCGAGAAGGTGATGCCTGCCTATTTTTAGTTGCTTATACGATGTGATTTCAGTGTCGAATGACCTACGTATAGACACCCTATAAGCAGCATCTATATGAGCTCATTGGCGATATGAGCTCATTGGTGATTTGCTTCTGCTTCGTACAGATGGACTTATATCGCTACAAAGGGCTAGTAATAAGCTCTGCTTCTCTTTCCTATTGCAGATCTTAAAAAAAGTACGTAATTTTGTGCCGAAACTAGTATAGACTTATATCAATGAGAAATTAACTGCGATTGACTTTAGTCTATCTAGGTTTTTATTCCTTTGGACTTATCACTTGCAAAAAATTGCTCTTTAACAAGCTTTTAATATCCATCTATCGGAGGTTTAACATGCATCTTACTCATAAAATTCAGTCTGCTGTGGTCTTGTGAGCTTCGAGCTAGAGCTAGGGATTAGTTGTAGGGACTGGATCTCTTCGACGAGTCTTTATTCCCTGTTGCTCCCTTTGCAGTTGCTCTCTTTGATGCTGAAGCGCCTTGTGTTCAGCTGATTTGAGTTGCATATGTCGTCCTGATGATCTCGCTTTTAACTCTCTTGCTTTAGTCATTTCTGTTCTATTTATTTCTGTTTTAAATCTACGTTTTGGAGGCGATTTGCGACGGTGCCAATGATTGATCCTGTCTTCTCTTCTCTATCATTTTTGTCAACTCTGCCCTTTCCGGCTCTGTCTTTTCCGGCTCTGCCTTTTTCGGCTTTGATAGATGGAGTTTCTCTCCATCTGATTTCTCCTGTGTTAGCTACTACACCCGAATCAGAATATGGTTCTTGGGTGTTGGCTGGCGTTCTCTTTACGCTGGTAGTAATTTATGCGGCGAGTAAGCTGGGCGGTGAGCTATCTAAGCGGTTGAACCTACCACCGGTATTAGGAGAGCTTGTTGGTGGTGTGTTTGTCGGTATTTCTGTGTTTCATCTGCTGGTATTTCCAGAGACGGGTGCGATCGCGAGTGATTCATCAATTATGAACGTCTTGCAATCGCTAGGCGGACTTGATGCCGCTGCTGTTGAACACATTTTTCAAAGCCAGAGCGAGGTAATTTCTGTTCTCGCTGAGCTGGGCGTCATTATTTTATTATTTGAGATTGGCCTAGAGTCAGACCTAAGAGAGCTTTCTAAGGTTGGTTATCAGGCCGCTATCGTAGCGATTGTCGGCGTTGCGGCTCCGTTTTTGCTAGGAACTGTGGGCCTGGTAATGCTGTTTCATTCACCGGTGATACCGGCGATTTTTGCCGGGGCGGCGCTGACGGCGACCAGCATTGGCATTACCTCTAAGGTGCTGTCAGAGCTGGGGCATCTAAAGTCTACTGAAGGCCAGATTATTGTAGGCGCGGCGGTGATTGACGATGTGCTGGGCATTATTGTGCTAGCAGTTGTCGCCGGGCTGGCTAAAACGGGTGAGGTGGACTTGCTCAATGTGGCCTATCTGATTGTGAGTGCTACGGTCTTTTTGCTGGGTTCGATTCTGCTAGGTAAGTTTTTCAATCAGAGCTTTGTAGCGATCGCAGAGAAGCTTCAAACTAGAGGCGCTCTGCTCATTCCAGCAATTACCTTTGCCTTTGTGATGGCGTTTCTTGCCAACGTGATTCACTTAGAGGCTATCTTGGGCGCTTTTGCCGCTGGCCTGGTGCTAGACGAAACCGATAAGCGCAAGGAGCTAGACCAGCAGGTGATGCCCATCGCTGACTTCCTCGTCCCGATCTTTTTTGTCACCGTGGGTGCCAAAGCTGATTTAGGCGTTTTGAATCCAGCTGTTGCTGAGAACCGCGCAGGTTTAATCATCGCAGCGTTCTTAATTGTGGTGGCTATTATTGGTAAGGTCGTCACTGGCTGGGCGGTGTTTGGTCAGCCTGGTATTAATCGTCTGGCAATTGGTGTGGGGATGGTCCCTCGCGGGGAAGTAGGTCTGGTGTTTGCCGGTATAGGCTCAGCTAGCGGCGTTTTAGACAAGCCTTTAGAAGCGGCCATCATTGTAATGGTGATTCTGACGACCTTTTTGGCACCGCCTTTGCTACAGCTGGTTCTAGACGAGCCAGAAGAGCTGGCAGAAGAGCTGTCTGCGGCTGAAGAGGCTGCGCTAAGTGCAGTTGAATAGAGACTCTTAATTCTTTTTGCTCTGTTCCTTTTGCTCTATTCTCTTGGCTTGCTCTATCTTTTGACGCTCATTTTTTGACGCTGCTGTTTTTTGCTAGTCCTGCTTTATCTATTTCTTAGTCACTCGTCTAGATGGGATACTGAGTGATGTATCACATTTTCCCAGTGTCCTTCTAGACGTCTCTAAAGCTGCTTGTCCTCTATGTTTATTTTAGAAGCGTTCATTTTAGCCACAGTGCTCTGTGGCTTTTTTGGCATCATCCTGAAGAAAAACCTGATGATGAAAATCCTTGCTATGGATGTCATGAGCACGGGTGTCATCGGATTTTATGTCTTGGTGGCCGCTAACACAGGTTTGTTTACACCGATCGCCGCACCTGAGAGTAGGGGGCCGGTAGAGTACGCCGACCCGGTGCCGCAGGCGGTGATCTTAACCGCGATTGTTATTGGCTTTTCTATTCAAGCGCTGATGCTAGTGGGGGTGATGAAACTCTCTCGCGATAACCCCACGCTAGAGTGCCGCGAAATTGAGAGGAACAATATGCCATGATGACGCTGACGCTTGCCTGGATTGCACTTCCTCTGATTGTAGGCTTCAGCATTTACCTGTTGCCTCAGCTAGCCCGCGCGCTGACCCTGGTGGTTTCAGTGGTCTCGGTTGTCTATGGGCTATGGCACGTCCTTAACCCGGACCCGATTGTTCTAAGCTTGGTCGATAGCTTTGGCGTGAGGTTGATAGTCGATCAGCTCAGCGGCTTTTTCATTTTGACGAACGCTGTTGTGACTGCTGCGGTGATCTGCTACTGCTGGCAGACAGGGAAGAATGCGTTCTTTTACACGCAGGCCATCATACTGCACGGCAGTATGAACTCAATCTTTATTTGTGCCGATTTGATCAGCGTTTATGTCGCTTTAGAAGTGATTGGGATAGCCGCTTTCTTGCTGATTACCTATCCCCGTACGGACCGCGCCGTGTGGGTTGGCCTGCGCTATCTGTTTGTGAGTAATACCGCGATGCTGTTTTACTTGCTCGGCGCGGTACTGGTGTATCAGTCCAGTCGTACTTTTGCGTTTACTGCTTTAAGTGGAGCGCCTAGAGAGGCGATCGCACTGATTTTTCTGGGGCTGCTTTCTAAAGGCGGGATTTTTGTTTCGGGGCTGTGGCTTCCCCTTACGCATGCTGAGGCTGAGACGCCGGTCTCGGCTTTGATGTCGGGCGTTGTTGTGAAAGCGGGCGTGTTTCCGCTGATTCGGTTCGCCATGATGATGCCCGAGCTAGCGCCGACCGTTCGCATATTTGGGGTGAGTACCGCGCTTTTGGGCGTTAGTTTCGCTATTTTTGCCCAAGATACTAAGCGGTTGCTGGCCTTTAGTACGGTTTCTCAGCTGGGATTTGTTTTGGCTGCGCCAGCTGCGGGCGGCTTCTATGCGCTAACCCATGGCCTGGCAAAAGCTGCGCTCTTTTTGACGGCCGGTAATCTGCACAGTCGCGATTTTAAGGTCTTAAAGAACAATCCTATCTCGGTTTCTCGTTGGGCGGTTTTAGCGATCGCTGGCTGCTCAGTGATGGGTGTGCCCTTGCTAGCTGGCTTTGGCGCAAAGACGCTGACGAGCGAGGCGCTGCTACCCTGGCAGTCTAACTTACTGATTTTTGCTACGGTTGGTACGGCTATTGCGATGGCGAAGCTGATTTTTATCCCTCGGGCTAGCCATGATAGTGATACCGATGGCAAGGAAACGGTCAAACAGAAAACAGTGTCTGCTGGATATTGGCTAGCGGTAGGGCTGCTACTCGGTGGTCTTTTCTTGGCAAATGGCTTGTACCCGGATGCCTACAGTCTGAAGAATTTTGCTAAACCTGCTGTGATTATTTCAATTGGTTGGCTGATCTACTTTTTCGTTATTCAACGCGTAAGTGTGAGCGTTTCTCGTGTCGTAGAACAGTTTGACCACCTAATTGGGGCGATGAGTCTGGTGTTAACCCTGCTGTTTTGGATGGTGCTGACATGATTGGCTATCGAGATCTTTTATTGCGCTTGACCATTTGGTTTTTGCTTACAGCTGACCTGAGCTGGGCGAATATCTTTATGGGGGTTGCTGTTTCACTTTTGCTTCCTACCTTTGGCCCCCGCTCCTACACCGCGCCAGCAATATTAAAAGATTGGCTGCAAATTATGTGGGAGATGATTGTGGCCGTCCCTCGGGCCTATTTTGAAGCGTTCGAGATGATACTGTTTCCTCACGATCGAGAAGAAATCACCGTAGAGCCTAGTAAGCCTAGACGAACGCCAGGCTTGCTGTTTCTCGATATCTTTTTAATCACCTTTACCCCAAAAACGATTGTGGTGAAGCATTACGAGGAAGGCCGTCATGAAGTGCACTGGGTGAGAAGGAGGCGAAGACGATGAGCTGGCTACTGATAGCAATGATTTTGGCACTGCTGATTCCTATTTACGAGGCCTGTCAAGATGAGGATATTTGGCAAAAGATGTTAGCTTTTGCCAGCATTGCAACCAAGACATCGCTGATGATTTTGGCGATTTCTGTCCTGCGTGATGACTGGATGATTGGGGTTGTTGGCATTTTAATTCTGAGCCTGGGCAACGCATCGCTGATGTTACTGGCCCATATCTTAAGGCGCTGTAGTCTAGATACAGAAGGAGTGCTTAAAGAATGATTGATCTTCTCAGTTCTGTTTGCTTTGGTATTGGCATTTTCTTTTGGTTTTGGGGCACCTGGCCGCTGGTTGGAAACCGCTCTGTTTTGTTTAAGCTGCATAGCCTGTCGGTTTCTGACACATTAGGTTCGATGGCGATCATTATTGGGCTGCTGCTCAAACTGCCTCATGAGTGGCCTTTGCTGCTTTTAGCGCTGATTTCTCTGGCGATTTGGAATACGGTATTGGGCTACGTGCTGGCCTATTGTGCAAGTGGTAGAGGGCGTTATGACTAACGACGGTTATATGATTGCAATTACGGCGCTGCTGCCGATGATGGCAGTGCTGCTGGTATTGCAGGTTAATCCTTATCAGGCGCTAGTTATTCGAGGTATTTTGGGTGCGATCGCCGCTCTTATTTACGCGATGTACGGTGCTGCTGATGTTGCCCTGACTGAAGCGTTAGTGGGCACCATGCTCTCGATTACGCTCTATGCGGTTGCCGTGCGCTCGTCCATGATTGTGCGCATAGGCGTCATCGAACAAAACGAAAGCGAAGAGACGGCACCTGAAAAGCGTGTGTTCGAAAAAGTAGCTGTCGAACCAAGGGCGACTAGAGAAGAAGCTGTCGAAAGGGCGGCTGCTGAAAAAGAAGCTACTGAAAAAGAAGCCATTAGAAAAGAATCGCTCGAAGAAGACTGTGAGGAGAAGGAAGTTTGCCTTTCTCAACAGGCGTTTAGCACGCTAGAAAACGTATTCAACCGCCATCACGTGCGGATTGAGCTTTTGCCATACTCTGATAATTCCAGCTTGGTAGCTGCTTTGAAAGCAAAAGAAATTCACGCTATTTATGGACCCTCAGGCCTGCTTCAAACTAGAGTAGAGCGTCTGTACAACATTCTTCAATCTGGGTTGCCACCAGATATGAACGTTAGTTATCTCGACCTATCGAGTACGAGAGTCTGATGTGCCAACCAACTACCCAAACTTGATTGAAAGATAGCTATGAAGTGGATTTACATTGCAGCGGGTGCAATTCTGTTTATAAAAATGCTGGTTTTTCCCAGTCCAGGTATAGACTCATCGGCCGAGCTGGCGATTGTGGAAACGGTTGTTCAAGAGAGCGGTGTACCCAACGCGGTCTCAGGGATTATCTTTAGAAACCGGCTCTACGACACTATTTTTGAGGTGGTTGTTTTTACCATTGCCATTATGGGTGCTCGTTTCTTACTGGCCGATGAACAACCTTCTGGTAAGGTTTATCAGTTTACTGACCAGCCCTCTATTGTGCTAGCTAGGCTGGGTGCGACGATTGCTGCATTGGTCTGTGTGGAGCTTGCGATTCGAGGACACCTCAGTCCGGGGGGTGGATTTGCTGCCGGAGTAGCCGGTGGTACTGCAATTGGATTGATTGCGATTACATCGCCTTCTGCCTGGATGGAGTCGGTGTATCAGCGCTGGCGGGCGGCGACGTGGGAAAAAGTATCCGTGCTGATTTTTATTGTCATCGCGCTGCTGAGTCTGTTGGGGCTATCTTTGCCGCCTCAGGAGCTAGGCACTCTGCTTAGCGGCGGTTGGATCCCGCTACTTAATGTTTTAGTGGCTGTTAAAGTAGCGCTGGGCTCCTGGGCTGCTATTCTCATCTTTATTCGTTACAGAGGTCTGCTGTAGAAACAGACCTTGTCGATAGCTGCTGAGGCTTGAGGTCAGCGCCTCAACTTCAAGCCTTAAACTCACTTTTATATGGAACGTCGTTTGGCCCAATGGCGTCAATTTTGTTCATTCCAAATATAAATGAGCCTGCTGAAAATGCAGGCCACAGCAAGGCAGCACTGATATCTAATATTGGCTTTTGGTTTTGTGAGGTACGGATAGAGGCCGCTAGCTTCTGTTCTCTCACGGATCTTCTTGCAAATGGGTATTGCTTCGAAAAGGACATAGTTTGCCTATAGTAGTTTGCCTATATTGAAAGGCTTTTACAATAAGTGACACGCATCGCTGGAGTGCGCTAGATTCTGATCAATCTGTAGCGCATGCTGATGTAAACACTGATGTTAGGTTTCCCGCTTCCGGTGTTATCTACTGCTGGCAATCTGTACGTGTATTTATGGAATGTCGCTTAACCTGCACCCGTAGTCGTCTGCAAATAAACTGAATCTATCTAAAGTACTTGATTCCTGAAGCTGTATCGCTTCTTTTGATAGAAGGCTTAAAGCTTGATTTTTACTTTAATAGGGGAGTAAGAACGGAGAGAACACTACATGCAATCTGTAAATATTGGTCTGAGCCAAGAGCAAAGACAGGGCGTTATTAGCCTATTGAATCAAGATTTGGCTGACTCGTATCTACTCATTATTAAGACGAAAAAGTATCACTGGGATGTGGTCGGCCCTGCTTTTAGGACGCTGCACACTCTGTGGGAAGAGCACTACAATGCGCTGGCGCTGAATATTGATGCGATCGCGGAGCGCGTTAGATCCTTAGGTGGCTACCCAATCGGTACGGCAAAGGGTTTCCTCGATAATGCCTCCTTGAAAGAGCACCCTGGCGATTTACCTAATGCTAATGAAATGGTTCGCCGACTGGTAAGCGATCATGAGCAGGTGGTGCGTAACCTGCGTGACCATGTCGATCAGTGTGGTGACAAGTTTCACGATGAGGGCACCGCAGACTTTTTGACGGGGCTGATGGAGCAGCACGAAGAAATGGCTTGGATGCTGCGCTCTTTCTTGGAAGGCGACGAACTTGCCCCTAGCGGTCAGCGAGAGAGCGATATAAAGACGCCTGCAGCTGTCTAAGTTTGGCTGAGATGACGTCTCGCTATTAATAGAGAAAAGGCTCTGTTGGAAACAATAGAGCCTTTTTTTACTTTCTATATATGGCCAAATATGGCCAATATCCTAATGCATTAGTTCTACAGCATTTGTCCATATAATCTGTCCATACATATGTGTGGAGACGTAAGCTTTTGGGTTGCCTATGCCTACAGAAATATAAGAGGTCAGTACAAAGAGAGATGTTTGAGAAACAATGAGTTCTGTACCATAGAAGTACTTTAGTTTAAGAGGTGTTTATATGAGCATTTTATTGCAGGCTGAAACCGCTGTTGAATCAGCACCCTATGCCTTTTCGTTGGGCACTGTAGGCATCGTTGGTTTTATTGCCGCTGTCACAATTGGCTCTATCGCCTGGTATAACTCAAAGCGCCCTACTGGCTGGGAAAGCAAAGAGCGTCCAGATATCGTTCCAGATATCAAGAAGTAAACCGCAGGTTGAAGTAAGTCGTAAGTATCGGCTTCTGCTAGAGATAACAAAAAACAAAAAGCCACTTATACGATTTTGGATAAGTGGCTTTTTGTTGTTAATAATATGTGCTCAATCAGTGATTGAGCGAAGTCTTGACTGAACTGTGCTATTTACTTAGCATCTTCTTTTAAATCGCCAGGTTCCTCAATATGCATTTCGGGTTCAACAGCGTAGTTGTTTGCTAGTCCTTCGTTACTGGCTGTCGCGCCTGCTGCTGTGTCAATAGGACCCTCTGGCGTATCAGCGGGTTTCTTGGTGTCTTCGCCGTCTCGCTCCACGCGCGCTGCTGTTTCGGCAGGAACAATCCCCCGGTCAAAATTGTCCTTTTTGATATCGCCTGCATTTCCTTCTGCATTTGCCATAGTTGGAAATCTCCTTTGATGTGAATGCTGTAGTCTCGATAGTCTTAATTTAATCAGTCAATCATAGGGTTCTCAACAGCACCGTGCATCCCTCGAAAGCAGGATATTCAAAGCTTTTAGAGATTCTCTAAGCAACTGGGCCGATACTATACGAACAAAAATATAAAAAGAAAATCCTGAGTAATCAATTACTCAGGACCTCATTGTGTATCAAGAATCTATGCTGTATGTCTATCTATCATGCGACATGAAGCGTAAGGAGATTAGTCGACAATATCTTTAACTGTGTCTTTGACGTTTTCCTTCGCTTTGGTGGCTGATGCTTCTGCTTGCTTAGCCTTGCCTTTAGCCTGTGCTTCTTTATTATCTGTCGCTTCGCCTACGGCTTCTTGCGTTTTACCTTCGACGTCTTTAGCAGCAGCTTTTGCTTTGTCTTCAATGCTCATATTACTTGTTCTCCAACGATTGAACTTAACACTTACTATGCTACCTACGTGCTAGCTTTACTTTCTCTATCTTACGGTCGCTCTTTGAGAGCCGTAAGATAGAAATAGGACTTTAAGTGTTTGTCTTTATCCTATGGTCAGAGCCTGGGACTGGGCGCTGCCTGCAATCTTTCAGTTCTTTCTTTATTTAAGCTCTTGTTTAAGCGCTCTCTAGCTTAGGTAGAGAAAGCGTAAAGGTACTGCCTCTGCCAAGCTCTGATTGCAGCGTGAGATGGCCTCTGTGCATCTCGGCGATTCGCTTGGAGAGATGCAGTCCCAAGCCACTGCCAGCTTTCATGTGATTCCCTTGAAAGAACCACTCAAAGATTCTTTCTTGTGCCTCAGCGTTTATGCCTACGCCCGTATCGGTAATGGCGATGTCAATAAATTTGGTCTTATTCGTCGCTTCGTTGCCTGTTTTGCCAGCTAACTTGGTCGTCTGCTCTGTCGTCTCATGCTGCTGGTGAGCATTGACAGAGAGCTTGACGGTGATGCTACCTGAATCTGTGAATTTGATAGCGTTGCCCAACAGGTTGGTAATTAGCCGCCTAAGCTCGATCGAATCTCCTTTGGTTTTGTAATCGTTGAGCGCTGACTCTGAAGATGTTTCTGCTTCTGTTTCTATGGTCAGCGCTAACTCTTTTTCATCGGCTAGTGGCTTTAGCTCTTGCACAACCTCTTTTGTTAATGAATAGAGTGATAGCGGTGCGAGTACTAGCTTTTTTTGCCCTGCTTCATGTCGATACACCTGTAGTAAGGTGTTGGTCATCTGTAGCAGATTT
The DNA here is from genome assembly GCA_937911865.1 of uncultured Synechococcus sp. Taxonomy (GTDB): domain Bacteria; phylum Cyanobacteriota; class Cyanobacteriia; order Phormidesmidales; family Phormidesmidaceae; genus Phormidesmis. The sequence goes on along the minus strand of CALDSK010000166.1, from coordinate 67,593 downwards.
TCGTTGTTAGTGATGACGTTGCTGATAGCTTCGCTCATCTCTGGCGGGGGATCCCCGAAGACGCCCTGTAGCGAAAGGTTTAGCATTCTGTTAGCGGCAACGAGCGGCGTACGCAAATCGTGAGTCAGGCGAGCTACAAAATCGTCGCGCTGGCGCAGCATGGAAAGCTGGTTGTCGATGCTTTGCTTGAGGCGGACGAGCGATCGCACTCGTGCCATTAGCTCGTCAATATCAAAAGGTTTGCGGATAAAATCGTCAGCGCCTGAGTCGAGTCCCTCCGTCAAGCTAGAGTGATCGTGAGCGGTCACTAGCAAGATAGGGATGTAGGACAAATTGTCGTCGTTGCGAATGCGGCGGGTGACTTCGTAGCCATCCATCCCTGGCATCATAACGTCTAGTAAAATTAAGTCGGGCTGCTGTTTGGATACGTAGTCCAGTGCTGACTGTCCATCATTGACACAGTCCAAGTGATAGCTGTCTATATCGCCTAGTATAGAGTCCAAGATAAACAGATTATCGGGAACATCATCAACGGCTAGAATAGTGACAAGATCTGGCTGCACTGATTTAGGTGGTTTTATAGAACTAGTGGCGCAAGCGACTGACATATCCTAAGAATTCCTCTGTAGTCTTGATAGCGTCTTTCGCATAGCGTCCTTAACTAAGGCATTCTTTGTTGTCGCAATCGGCCTTGTGACGTCAGGCTAGGAGTCCTTTCCTCTGCTCCTTTTCGCCCATACTTCTTTCACCGTTAAACCTGCGCTATCAGGTCAGAAAAAAAGCACAACAGAAAAGAACACACGCCTATGAGCATGACCTGACTGAGGTTAGCATTTGATTAAGGATTGTTGGTTCTAACCAATGGTATAGATCGCACCATTTGCTATGCTTCTTTCGCTTTCGTCAGTGTAGGTTTAGCATCTGAGTGAACGATGATGTTTCGACTATGGGCCAGATGTCGCAACGTCTCGCTATTGTCCTTAAGTGACTTAGCGATCTAACTCAAGTGCTCATTACTGCTCAGCTTAATGCTCAGTGTCTTTCCCGTTTTTGCTTTCGCTCTTGTTTTCGCGTTCTGGCTCTGTTTCTTGAGCGCCTGAATACACCAGTTCTTGAAGCGATACGGTGCCTTCTTCTAGGACAACTTCTCTAGGAAGCTCTATGTGGAATTCGGTGCCTTTGCCTACCTGGCTAGTGAGCTCAATGCTGCCGTGCATCATTTTGACTAGCGAGTGTGTGATGGCGAGCCCCAACCCTGTGCCTGAGTGCTTGCGAGTAACTCTTTGATCGGCTTGATGGAAGGGATCAAAGATATAAAGCTGCTCTTCCGGGCTAATGCCACAGCCAGTATCTGATACCAAAAGATGGATGGTATCTTCGGTATGGATATGGCTTTTTGTATGGCTTTTTGTATGGCTTTTTGTATGGTTCCTATCGGGGCTACTTTCTTTGGCAGGACGCTCTGACAGGTGCCTGCCGCTTAAGCGCACCTCAACACTGCCAGCTTCTGTGAACTTGATTGCGTTTGAAAGCAGGTTGACTAAAATTTGCCGAACGCGCACTTTGTCGTTGATCACGATTGGATTGGCCATATCAACATTGACTGTGAGCGTGAGCGGTTTCTGCGTTGCGAGAGACTGTAGCTCTTCGGTGGTCCTAGTGACCAGTTCTATGATGTCTAGCTCAGTTGGATCGAGTGCTAGCCGACCGGCTTCAATTTTTGAAAACGCCAGAATATCGTTGATTAGCTCTAGTAAATTTTTACCGTTGGCGAGCACTCTAGAGAGCATATCGCTTTGCTTATCGCTAAGTGGCCCTTTCGCTTTGCTCAATAGAATTTGAGAGAAGCCGATAATGGCGTTGAGCGGTGTTCTTAGCTCGTGAGACATAGTGGCTAAAAACTCTGACTTGAGTCGGGATACCTCTTGCAGCTGTAGATTTTGCTGATAGATATAGCGGCGCTGCCGCGCCAATTCTTTGTTTTGCTTTTCGAGCAGTCGGTTGTTTCGGCGCAGATCTTCGTTGGCTTGTTCAACGATTGCTTCTGCTCGGTGCATGCGAATGGAGCTGCGCATGAGCCGGGCGATCGCTTCTGCGGAGAGCTTGCTTTTAGGCAAGTAATCAGACGCACCCGCCTTCATTAGCTCTACAGCTGTCTGCTCGTCGCCCTGACCTGTAAGTACCAGCAGTGGCACCTTAATGCCCTGCTGACGAATTTGTCTGGCCAGCTCTAGCCCGTTTTTTCCAGGCAGGTTGTAATCTAAAAAAATGCAGCTGTAGTCAGTTTCTTCAATACTTTTTAGGGCTGCTTCTCCGTTGCCCACTTCAGAAACGGAAACTGTAAAATTAGTGCCTTTTAGAGCCCGCTTTAATGCCATCCTATCGACCTCGTCATCATCAATGATGAGTATTTTGAGAGGTGTGTCTTGTAGCGTAGTGAGCATTGCGGTTTGAGAACTTGATACGAGAACTGCACATCAGCGCAATCCGGTTGCTATGGCAATGCCAGTAGATGGCCTATTAGTAAGGGGGCTATTAGTGTTCTGATTTTACTATTCAAAATATAGAGTAAATGAGTCAAATAGAGTTGAGTACTATCAATAGGATTAGATTGTAGCCCGCCCGCTAGCTACAAGTTTATGAGCGCCATAGATAACGCCGGGTAATGCCAGATAACACAGATAACAATTGCATCGTCAGGGCACTTCCTAGAGCTATTTTTTGTGGCATCTTTCATCTTTTAGGGCATTTCGCAGAGTGTCCAGTAGTGATTGAGGGTTGCCATTACTTCTGCGAAGTTCACAAATGTAACTGGCTTAAGAATGTAGCCAGCGACGTTTAGGTTGTAGGCTTCGATGCGATCGCGCTCTTGATCCGATGTGGTGAGTACAATCACTGGCGTTGGTTTTAACGCCTTATCGCTTCTAAGCTCTCTTAAAAACTCAATCCCTCCCATTTTTGGCATGTTGAGATCGAGCAAGACTAAACGCCTACTCTTCGGCATTTTGACGTCTGTTTCGTTTCTAAGAACGGATAAAGCTTCTACGCCGTTGTTGGCAATGTAGAGTGGATTTTTGATGTTAGCTTTCTTAAAAGAGCGCTGAACATTCATGACATCAACTGTGTCATCTTCAACCAGCAATATGTTGGTAATAGACATCTGCTTGCTCTCGGTATGCGTTGTGGCAATAGAGAGAAATTTAATATTTGCTTAACTTTTCTATTAAACCCTTTGCAGTGCTTACTACGGTAGTGCCGCTTGTAAATATCTAACTTTAGGTAGATATTTGTATGCCCTGGTTGGGCTCTTTTGGCCATCTGAAGCGGAATGTAGCGCCTTTGCCAATTTCAGAATCTACTGATATGGTGCCGCCTTCGGAGAGTACGATTTTTTTGACCAGCGATAGGCCGATGCCGGTTGCTTCAAAGTCATCTCTTGCCTGTAGCGTCTGGAATATTACAAATATCCTCTCGTGATAATCCGGTTTAATCCCTGGACCATCATCTGTCACCGTAAACTCGTAAAAATTATTGAGCTCCTCGCACGAAATTTGGATAGTGCCTTCGCTGCGGTTGTGATGCTTGATAGCGTTGTCTATGAGGTTTGAGAAAACCTGTATCAGCGGTACTTTTTTGGCTTCTAGTACAGGCAAGCTACTGCCCAGCTTTATTTCAAAGCCTTCAGGCGGATCGATAGAGTCAATGACTTCATCGATCAGTTGACGAACATCGACCCGTTCGTGGCTCTGGTGCGTGCGCGCTACCCGCGAGTATTCTAAAAGCCCGTTAATTAAGCCTTCCATACGCTTTACCCGGCTTCTTAGCAGCTGAAGCTGATTTTTATTTTCTGCGGGCAATTGATCTGAGATATCTTCTTCAATCCAGGTTGCCAGGTTGTTAATGGCCCTAAGCGGCGCCCTAAGATCGTGAGAGGTGACATAGGCAAACTGGTCTAGCTCCTGATTTCGCTCCTTTAGCTGGGTCATGGTGCTAGTAAGCATCATATTTACGGTCAGTAAATCGTTCTTCTGCTTCTGGAGTTCTAACTTCTGCTTCTGGAGTTCTAAATTGAACAGCTTTCTGTCTGTAATGTCTTCAGTGGTGGCGATAAAATAACGAAGCTTGCCGTTTAAATCGCGCACGGTTGAGATAGTAACGCTGGCCCAGAGGATGCTATTTGAGCGAGTGATGTAGCGTTTTTCGTAGGTGATTTGCGTCTTTTCTGCCGATATCATCTGCTGACGCACTGTGGTGTCCTGGATGATGTCGTCTGGGTGAGTAACTTCTGTAAAGTTCTTTTGAAGCAGATCGCCTTGCGAGTACTCTAAAAGGTCGCATAGCTTTTGATTGACTTGTATCCATTGACCTCCGGGAGAAAGCCGTGCCATACCTACCCCGGCCTGGTCAAAGATAACGCGTAGCTGTTCTTCTTGTTCCCGGTGAGCGTTTTCGTAGCGTTTGCGCTCGGTGATGTTCTCGAAGGCGATACCCACCCGGTAGTGGTTAAGTGGAAAGGCTTTAACCATGAATGTGCCTTGGTCTACGCGGTCGTCGCCATAGATAACCTCACCTAGAATTTGCGGTTGACCGGTGCGGGCAACTTGAGCATAGGTTTCTGGAATGTCTGTTTCTTTTAGCGCCGGAAATATTTCTGATAGCGTACTGCCGATTAGCTTAGAAGCATCGACACCTGTAAACTCTCCAGCCGCTGGGTTGGTTCCAATCAGTCTGAGCGTTGGTAGTTGCTTAGGTTTTCTTAATTGCGGCTCTTCTGACTGCGGCTCTTCAGACTGTGGCTTCTCCAGCTGTGATTCTTCTTCCAACTGCCAGATGTACAGACCGACTTGCATGTTACGAACGGCGTCAGCGTACATTTGAGCGTCTCTTTCCGCCTGTTTGGCATGACTGAGTGTCTTTTGCTCTGATTCTTTGAGAGCGGCGTATTTTGCCTGGGCGATTTCTCGCTGCTTTTTACTGTCTGCTCTTTGCTCGGTGATATCACGCGCTACGCAGTAAAGTAGCTTTTGCTTGCTGTCTGCTTCTGCTACTACTTCTATACCTGGTGCTTCTACCACTGAGACACTCCAGGTAAGCCAGTGGTAGTCACCTGACTGGTGCTGGTACCGACAGGTGAATTTGGCAGCAGAGGGTTCGGCGATTCTTTGGGCGATCTCCTGATTATGCTTCTCCCAGTCGTCGGGGTGAGCAATACTCGCTAGTGACTGACCTTGAAACGCCTGCTGGCTGTAGCCTAACCCTTCTGAAAATGCTGGGTTGACTTGGCAGCACCGCCCTGTCTGGTCAAGAATGCACATAATGTCAGACGCCAGAGTAAAGAAAGGCAGGCTCTGAGCATCAGAAACTATGAGAGGATCTACTTGACTGGAAATGATTGGGCCGGAAACGATCTGACTAGAAGCGGTGGATACCGGGTGAGCCTGGGAAGAGGTCATGCACGTGGAAGCAATGAACTGCAATTGGTCGAGGGCTATTACAGTGCTGTTAAGGTCGCTCAAGGGTTACCAGGAGCATAGTCTTGAACCGCTTGTTGGTGTGATCTGGTGTGATCGATTTATCTATAGATTTGCTATTGCTGTTTTGTGTAACTGTGCCTGAATTGTATAACGATTGAGTATTCGGCTGGACCTAGTCGTATCTACGATTAGAAAAAGGGTCGAAAATGCCGCATTAATGACTAGATGATACTAGCCCAGCAAGACAGTCCTTTATAATTTTTTTGTCTTTAAGGTATCTTTCAAGAGCGAGCATTTTACGCGCTGTGTGGTGAGCCTAGTGTGATGGTTGGCATATCGATATGCGGTAGAAAATCGTCAGGTGAGCCACCACTTCTGCCTTTTGGCAGAGCAGAGGATTGACAGGTTCACCCGGCTGATAGATACAGGCACTCCAGCAATATTACATATTGCAAGGACTCCCTTAAGAATTATTTAGGCATTGTTAAATGGATCAAGAGATTACCGTCGCTTTAGTTGAAGATCATGATCTAACCCGAATGGGGCTGAGGGCGGCTTTCAGGCAGGCGGGCCTGAGGTTTTTGGGTGAGGCCGACAATGGCGAGAAGGGACTGACGCTGCTGCAAGAGATGGCCCCGGACGTTGCTGTTGTGGACGTGGGTCTGCCTGATATTGATGGCATTGAGCTGATTCAGCGGTTTAAAAAAGACAACCCTGAAAGCGATACGCGGATCTTGATGCTGACCATGCATGACAGTGAGAAAGCTGTACTGGCTGCATTTGCGGCTGGGGCTGACTCTTACTGCACAAAAGAAATAGAAACAACTGACCTGATTACGGCTATTCAAGAGACCCGTGCGGGCAACTGCTGGATTGATCCTTCGATTGCGAGCTTGGTACTTAACCAGGTGAAGCCAACCGTGGCGGTCGGTGAGTCTTTTAACACTAAGACCGTTGAAATTAGAGCGGTTGATCCTGAGTACGAACAGATTATTGAGGCCTATCCGCTCACTGAGCGCGAGCTAGAAATTTTGGCCTGTATTGTCTCAGGCTGTAGCAATGCGCAGATTGCTGAGCAGCTGTTTGTGACGGTAGGAACGGTGAAGACTCACGTTCGTAATATTTTGAATAAGCTGGGTGCGAGCGATCGCACCCAAGCTGCCGTACGTGCCCTTCGCTCTGGCTTGATTAGCTAGCCAATGGCCCCATAGCAACCATCAATTCTCCAAATTCTTATACAGCTTCATAGGCAATCCGCGTGAGGATTGCCTTTTTTAGAATTTCTATTTCGCCTTTAAGAACCTATGTCTTTTTCTGTATTCTTTTCTCTTTTAAAGCAGACGGTGACTGAATGGCAGCGTGACAAGGTCTCTCGGCTTGCCGCTGCATTGGCCTATTACACAACATTTTCTCTGGCACCTGTTTTAGTGATTGTGATTGCGGTTGCTAGCTTCTTGTTTGAGCAGAGTACGGTACAAGATCGCATCATTGAGCAGATACAAGGGCTACTGGGTGATAACGGTGCTCAGCTGGTGCAGGAAATGCTGAGCAGTAGAAGTCAGAGCAGCGATGGGTTTTGGGCCACGATAATTAGTGTAGGTTTATTGGTTGTGGGGGCGTCGGGTTTGTTTATTCAGCTGCAAGATGCGCTGAATACCGTATGGAACGTGGTGCCTAAAAAGGTAGAAGGACAAAAACGGGTTATTTGGAGTTTGCTACGCGATCGCTTGCTTTCATTTGGCATGGTGCTGGTAATCGGATTTTTGCTGTTGGTGTCATTAATGCTAAGCGCTGGACTTTCAGCTGTGAGCAGTGTGTTTGGGGATATATTGCTCGGCTGGGATTTCGGCTGGCGAATCCTAAACGCGGCTATTTCTTTTGGCATTATTACGCTGCTGTTTGCTTTGATTTACAAGATTCTTCCCGATGCCAAAATCAGCTGGCGCGATGTTCAAGTGGGCGCGGTGATGACAGCGTTGCTCTTTACGATTGGTAAGTCGCTAATTGGTCTGTATCTGGGCAATAGTAGCGTGGCTTCTGCCTATGGTGCGGCAGGTTCATTTGTTGTCCTACTGCTGTGGATTTATTACTCTGCTCAGATTCTGTTGTTTGGTGCGGAATTCACACAGGTCTATGCCAATCGTTTTGGCTCGGTGATTCGTCCAGACAAGCACGCGAAGTTTGCCGCTGATGCAACCGCGTTAGAAAAGGGCGCAGACGGATCGTCTGAAGGTGATAACTTGCCTCAAACGCGTTCTGAATATAAAGCTCAACAGAAGAGGATGAGATCTTCTTAAATCTGTGACGGGAAGCGTCTTTCGAAGCTTTCCGCTGTAGGCGTATCGCTGTGTTGATGTGCGATCAAAGATATCTCTAACCCCCGATGCCAGGAGCCGTTGATTTAGTCCTTTTTGGACAGGTTAACGGCTCTTTTGTAGTGGCGCTACGGTATTTCAACGGCCTAAAAATTGTCGTGCTCTACCAAAAGAGAGAGTGTTGGCTGTAATGGTATTTATTTTGCTCAATGGCCTCTCTCCTGTGGGAGAGGAATATTGGTGCGGGTAGGCGGCTTAATAGTAGTTGAACTCTATTTAAACGAATCTAAAGAGATACGCCGCTATGGAATTTTACGAAGGCCTGTTGATGGCCACGAGCACATATATTTTTCATGGGATGCCGCAATGGCTTGCTCAGGTTGATACTGTGATTGTCAGCGAACCTGTCACGCCTGTTGTTGAGGTGCCCTTCTTTGTTTCTCTTCTGTCAGGTGTACTGTTGGCCTTTGGCTTTCAGCTGCTGTTTACTAACCTGTCTATGGCGGCTGGGGTTTCTTATGTCGCTCACTCTAGTAACTCTAGTACCAGTAGCTCAGATAGCAGCTCTGGTGGATCGGGCATTAAAAAAATTGGTATTGCCTTTGGAGTATGGACGCTGGTTACGGTCAGCTTAGCGTTACTAGCGGCTTGCTTTATGGCCGTAAAGATTCTTCGCTACGCCGACCCCTGGACGGGCGCTATTGTTGGCTTGGTGATTTGGGCTACTTACTTTACGCTGCTGGTTTGGTTTAGCTCTACGGCAGTGGGCTCATTGGTGGGCTCTGTTGTGAAGTCAGCGACCAATGGTTTTCAAACCATTATGGGCACGGCTACGGCGGCGTTAGGTGCAAAAACAGCTAGTGACCAAGTCGTTCAGACCGCTGAGGCAGCGGCAGCGGCTATTCGTCGCGAGCTTTCTGGCACGCTTGATGTCAGCGGTATTCAAGAGACACTGCAAGATTATATTGGCAGTTTGAAGTCGGCTGAGATTGATGTTGCTTCGGTTGAACAAGAGTTTGAGCGGTTGATCAGTGAGTCTGATTTGCTGAAGAATGATGGCGGTATGCTGCCTTCTGTCGATGGACAGGCGTTTGAGAAACTGTTGAGCGATCGCACCGATCTCTCTCGCGAAGAAGTAAAGCGAATTTCTAAGCGCCTGCACGGTGTTTGGGAAAAGAGTACTGGCAGCAGCGGTAATAGCACCTTAAACGAGTTAATGGCCTTTGTTGCGACTGCTACCGGTGGCCAGCTTGCTACTGAAGGGCTCAGTGAGCAACTCGGTAAGCTGGTAAAAGAGCTGAAGCGGCGCGATGGTAGCACTAGCGGCAGCAGTAGCAGTGATAGTGGCGATCGCTCAGGACCGCTACAGCGAGTGGCAGCGCAAACTTTAAGTTCTGTTGGTGGCATGATACTTGGCAAAGTAGATTTGCCTGAGATGGATGCCAACAAGCTGCTCTCCCAGATCAACGATGCTCAACGTGAGATTTCTGGTCAGGTGTCTGACGCTGCACCACAATCTTTGACAGAGGCAATCCCAGGTCGTGACAACACTATTAAGTTAGATGCAGAGAACTATCTGCACCACGCTTACATTGGCGAGCTCAAGTCTCCTCAGCTAGAAGACGTTTTCCGCAATGTTCTATACGACTCGGAAGCAGATGCTACTCAAATGCGTGAGCAGCTAGCTGGCTTTGGCCGCAAGACCTTTTCTGATGTGCTCTCGTCGCGCGGAATGCTCACGCAAGATGAGATTAAAAACATCAGCACGCGCCTAGAAATTGTCAGACAGACTGTTCTGAAAACTGTGACAGAGGTGGAAGCGGTTACCAGCGAGAAGCGAATTTACGGCTACTTACAGAGCTTTTTCAAATTCTCTCCTGCCAGTGAACTCTCCTCAGAGATGGGCGAAGACGCCTTCCGCTCTATTTTTGAGAACGAGCCGCTAGAATCGTCACTGCTTAGAGAGCGCCTGAAGTCTATTAATGCAGACTATATTCGTCAGTTCTTGGTGACGCGGAACGATGTGCAAGCGCACGAGCTTGCCGAGAAGTACGCTCAGCTGGCTCAGCGAGTTATTGCAGATGCTGAAGGGGTTGAGAAGGCAGCGAAGGTGCGTTTGCAGCAGCAGCAGCAGTCGATAGAAGACTACTTGCGCAACACGGGGCGCAGTGAGTTAAGCCCTGAGGGTATTAAGCGCGATTTGAAAGCTTTGCTGAATGAGCCTGACGAAGGCATTAGTCGGGTACGTGGCCGAGTGGCTCAGTTTGACCGTAATACGCTTGTAAAGCTGCTCTCCCAGCGACCTGAGTTTTCTGAGCAGGATGTGGATTCTGTTGTGACTTCTGTAGAGGACAACTGGAACGCGGCTATGCAGGCACCTGCGAAAGTGAGCCATAAGGCGCAAGCTAAGTACGATGAGGCGACCAGTGTGATTGCTGAGTACTTGCGTAGCACCGGTAAGCCTGAGCTGAGCCCTAAGGGTATCAAGCGTGACCTGCAGAAGCTGCTGGAGCATCCTAAGGCTGGCGCACAGGCGATTCGCTTTAGACTCTCGAAGATGGACCGTGACACACTGGTGCAATTGCTGGCTCAGCGTGATGACCTCAGCGCTGATGAAGTGAATCAGACGATTGACAGTCTGCTCTCTACTATCCAGGGCATTGTCGGAGCGCCGCGCCGTCTGGCTCGTCGTACTCAATCGGGGGCCACGTCTCAAGCGATGTCCTTCCAGACTGCCCTAGCAGACTACTTGCGCAATACCGATAAGCAGGAGCTAAATCCTTCTGGCATTAAGCGCGATGTGCAGACGCTGTTGAACGATCCTAAGCTGGGTGCTAGTAGGCTAGCTGACCGGGTCGCTCAGATGGATGATACGACGGTAGTGGCTCTGCTCTCTCAACGGTCGGATATGAGCGAAGAAGAAGCGAAAGCTGTCGTGGGTCAAGTGGCTGATGTTCGTCATCAGATTACGGGTCAAATTCGTAGCGTTCAGCGCAGCGTAGAGACAACAATTGATCGTATCTTTGCGAAGATTCGTGATTATTTACAGTCTCTAGAGCGTCCTGAGCTTGATTACTACGGTATTAAGCGTGATGTCCAAATCATGATGGACGACCCGCAGGCTGGCTTTAGTGCGATGAGTGATAGACTCTCTCAGTTTGATCGCAATACGCTGATGGCGCTAGTGACCTCTCACGACAAAATCTCTGAGCGAGATGCTCACCGAGTGATTGAACAGGTAGAGTCCGCTAAAGAGAGCGTGCTAAGAAAAGCTCAAAGCGTTGAGCGTCAGGTAGAGAGTCGTCTGAGTGCGATGAAAGCTCAGACTCAGCAGCAGATAGAAGATACGAAGACTGCGGCTGAAGCCGCTGCCTGGTGGCTGTTTGGTACGGCTTTGATATCTGCGATCGCTGCGGCCTGTGGCGGACTATGGGCTGTTTTGTAAGGCTGTCTTATGAGCTAGCGTGAGTTGTTGTTATCTTTAGCTTTTGGACGGCTCGTTTTTGGAAAGGACTGTACTTTGACTTTAGTCGGGTGCAGTCCTTTTCTGTTTCTGATTAATTGTCGCTATCGGCTGCTATTTCTGTGGAATCTGCTTCCGATAAGGGCAGCGATATTGTTTGTAAGTGCCTGGGCGATCGCTCTACGCCATCAATGCTTTCAATCTCATCTCCACTGCCTGCACCGAGCGCCTGAAGCTTTCTGGCACTGACCAGCACGCGACCTTCTAGGGAACCGACCGCTTTGTTGAAGCTATCGACTGTGGTGTCTAGTCCTTTGCGCATTTTTTGCATATGTTTGGCAAAGGTGCGTACGCGATCATAGAGCTCTTGGCCCAAGTGAGAGATTTCCTGCGCATTCTCGGTGACTTTTTCCTGCTGCCATCCGTAGGAGACGGCTTTTAGTAAGGCAATTAGAGTAGTAGGGGTTGCTAGAATGACTCGTTGTTCTATGCCGGCTTCTATTAGGCTAGGGTCTTGTTCGAGCGCGGCGCTAAAAAAGATTTCGCCAGGGAGGAAAAGAACGACAAATTCAGGTGTGGGCTGGAACTGGTCCCAGTAGGCTTTTTGGCTGAGCTGGCTGAGGTGGCGGCGAACCTGTTTGGCGTGGTCACGCAGCTTTTGGGTGCGATCGCTCTCATCTACAGCTTCTAAAGAGGCCAGGTAAGAAGAGAGTGGCGCTTTGGCATCGACGACGATTTGCCTGTGTCCGGGCAGCTGTACCAGCATATCGGGGCGTAGACCTTCTACCTGGGTGACCTGCTGGGTAAAGTCGCAGTGTTCGGACATGCCTGCAATTTCCACGACGCGCTTGAGCTGAATTTCACCCCACCGACCTCTGACGGTAGGCGATCGCAGTGCCTTTGCTAAATTCGCAGTCTCTTTTTGTAGCTGCCCCTGACTGCTGGCCAGCGCTGAAATCTGTTCTGTTAGCTGCGAATAAGCGGCCACCCTCTGTCCTTCTATACCCTGCAAATAAGTTTCTACTTTGGTCAAAGAAGAAGCCAGCGGCTGTACAACCTCCTCTATGGCCTGCTGTTTGAGCTCTAAATCTCCTTTAGCAGCCGTCTGAAATCGGCCCAAGTTTTCTTCGGCAAGCTTGAGGAAAGATTGGTTGTTCGCCTGCAATGCTTCTGAAGAAAGGGCTTTGAAGGTATCGCTAAACTGTTGCTGGGCGGTCGTGAGGAGGGAGAGCTTTTCGGCAGTTTGCTGTTGGACCTCGCTGAGCTGGGCTTCGAGGCGGGCGCTTTGAGATGCTGCTTGCGTGAGCTGAGTTTGGAGAGCGGCTAGGGTGCGATCGCGTTCTCCTATTTCCTGTCGCATTTCTGTTAATCGCTCGTCTTTTCCCCGCAGCTGCTCTACCATGCTGGCTCTGTCTGCGATTAGGTCGTTCTTTGTTTTCTCTCGCACGGCCTGCATTTTGGTCGATAGCAAAAGCCAAACTGCACTACTACCTAGTACACCACCACCTAAGAGCCCTAAAAGAAATTGCATCGTCTACAGGTACAAGCTTACTAACGCACCCTATCACTGTTGGTGAGGCAAAACCAGTAAAATAGAGCCACAATAGAAAAACAGAGCCACAATAGGAAAAACAGAGCCACAATAGAGCTACTGAGATAATGCCGTCGTCATGGTAATGCTTTCAAAGCCGGTTAGACTGAGCACTGCTAAGCTCAAGTCACTATCAAAACGATACTCAACTCACTCGTGATATTTGCAGCTGAATTCAATCTGTGAAATAGACAATCAATACATTCATGCTCGAACTGCCGTATTACAAAGCTAAGCAGGTTTCGGTTAATCGAAAGCGTCACTACGAAATAGAAGGTCACTGTTACCCAGGGATTACGTCCATTTTGTCGGCGACGAAACCCTACGAAGAGAAAAAGAGACTTTGGGATTGGCAAGACAGAATTGGTAAAGACGAAGCGAGAAAAATTACAACGCGCTCTTCTCGCTCAGGGACGCGGATACATAAGATTATTAAGTCGCACTTGAAGCAGGAGCCCTACGAGCTGCCGGAAGGGTTAGATGGCTTTTGGAATTCGATTGAGCCAGTGCTGGCACAGATTGATGAGGTGCTGCTGGTGGAAGGGGCCGTGTGGCATCCGCTGAAGTTTGCGGGCTACCCGGATGCGGTGATGGTGTATGAAGGGGAGCTGTGCGTATGTGATTGGAAGACAGCGCGGCGGCCGAAGCAGCTGGATTGGATTGGTGACTACTGTATGCAGGTGGCGGCGTACTGCTATGCGGTGAATTGGGTGTATCGGGAGACGGGCATTCAGATTGAGAAAGGGGTGATTGCGATCGCGCTAGAAGATCATCCTGCTCAGGTGTTCACACTAGATGCCGATGACCTTTTTTATCACTGGCGTAATTTCCAAGCTCGGCTTAGGCAGTACTATCGTCAGCGCCTAGTAGGAAGATAGCGGTGTTTGTTTGAAACCATCTGGTATACTCCCGGTAAATTGTCTCTGTGATTCTGCGGAGCTATTAGATCTGTATTAAAAGAATCTGTACTAAGGAGCCTTGACCATGGTTGGACTGATTATTACCTGGATTGTCACCACGATTAGCTTCATTATTTTGACCAAGTTACCTACAGGCATTGAGGCCGATGACTTCGGTAAGGCCGGTATCGCTGCGCTGGTGTTTGGGTTACTCAATGGCCTGACCGGATGGTTTTTGAATAGCGCGCTTCTAAACATTTTTTCTTTAGGGCTCGTGTTTTTGATCGGCAACACCATACTGTTTGGCATAGCTGCCTTCTTAGTCCAAGGCTTCAGATTGCGCTGGGGCGTGATGAGCGCGTTGATCGGTGCCTTAGGCGTCACTGTGATTAACAGCGTTCTTTTCAAGATTTTGGCGGCGACTGGCATTCTAGGGGCTGCCGCTTAAATAAATTTTTACAGGTGTGCTTGAACGACCAGCTGCCTTTGCGCGAGCGTAGTTTCAAACTGCTCGGTGCTAAGAATTTGCTCGACGGCCCATACGCCGGGTTTTGCGAGCTGATTTGAAAGGATGAGCTGGGCGATAGATCCTGTGCCACAGCCTGCACAAAAAGCCGTGTCTTCATGGTCAAAGGTGGCTAGATAAGACGCGGCTTTGCCGTCTTTTTCACCATCAATCTGCATTCGCATGGCAATGCCGACGCCCGTTTTAGGATCGGTTACTTGCGTCATGCGGTAGCTGATTTGTGAGACCGATTCAATTAATGCCGAATTTTTGAGGACGGATTTGGGCAGACGAGCCATTAGCCAGGTCATGCGGTTGTAGTAGTCGGGCACGGAACCGAACTTGGTGACAATGGTTTTGAGCTGGGGAAAGGTATCGGCGACGGTGAGGGCTTCGACTGTGTTGAACCAGTACACGCCGCCTTTGCCGTAGCGGGGAAACTCTAGTACTTCCCTTTGGCTGTAAGGATCGATGGCTTGCCAGCGACCGTTAATTTTGGACATGAACGGCGTTTGCAGCTCAATAAATGTGGTGCGCATGACGGTGACCCCCGCGCCGCCCGAGCCTGCTACCAGGTAGCTGAGATGAACGCTTTTAGCTTTGTCTAGCTGTTCTACGCCCTGGCGCACCATGCTGCCTGATATGCCTGGGAAAATGCCTGTGCTAATAACTGCTGTGACCCCTGCGGCCTGTGCCTGTTCGCGATATTTCAACGCCTGGTTGACGTAGTCTGGGCTATCGGCGACGTCGATGTAAGGCTTGCCTTGGGCAATGCAGGTGCTTAGGACATGGTGATTGCGGCTGCGGAAGGGACCCGCACAGTGGATGATTAGGTCGTGGGCTGTGATCGCTTTTTCTACCGCTGCCTCATCGGTTAGCTCTAAAGACTGGTATGTACGGTTTGATTGTGCTTTTGCATTCTTAGAAAGTTCTGGGCTTCGACCAGTGATGGTGACCTGCGCAGTGGTGTGTTTAAGGACGTCATTGGCAGCGCTGCGACCGATGCGTCCACTGCCGCCGATGACGAGAACTTTTTGAGGCATGAGTAGACTGGCTGGAAATAGGTCGGTGGGCAGCTGCGTTTACGACTCACCTCGTGACTAGGTGCTCCCTCCCGAGAGGGTTTAGGCACCTAGTCACAAGGTGAATTTCTTGGTTTTTTACGACAGTCCTAGATCTGACAGAATATCGGTTGCATGGGTTTCGGTATTGATGCTGTCGTATACTTTTGTGATTTTTCCGTCGCCGTCAATCACAAAAGTTACTCGCTTTGCGTAGCCGCCACCTTCTACATCGAAAGCCTTGGTGATGGAGCCGTCGGTATCTACAATTAAAGGAAATGGCAGGTCGAATTTCTCTTTGAAGGCTTTATGAGAAGTCTCGTCGTCCATGCTGACGCCAAGAACAACAATGTCTTTTCCCTGATAGTCGCTGTAAGCGTCGCGGAAGCTAGAGGCTTGCTTGGTGCAGCCAGGGGTATCATCTTTAGGATAGAAGTAGACGATAACTGTTTTACCCGCATAATCAGCGAGGGAAACGCTGTTTCCTTGATCGTCGGTGGAGCTAAAGTTGGGAGCTTTGGTGCCTACTGAGAGCGCCATGGTGTCTCGGGGGTATGGGTCAAGTGAGCGGATAGTCGCATGTGACGGTTGCTATGCGTAATATCGCCCCCGTGATTTTAGCAAGGCCGTGCCCATAAGTGGCATACTTATTCGGTTTTCTGTCGGGAGTGTGCGCATAAAGCAAGAGAATGTCTACCCTAAGTCAGATCTTATTCAGATTTTGATAAATTGCTAAATTGCGATTTTAGTAAGGTCTGAATTTTTAGTGAGAATAGCTTTTCTGATCGTCCGTATTTATCCAGTTTGAGAATGCAGTTTGAGACTGAGCGATTAATCTTACGAGCTTGGCATCCAAACGAGGATGCGCGTAACGCTATGGATATTTATAGCGATGCTCGGGTAATGAACTGGATTGAGCCAAGTGGTGTGAAGGATGGCTCGATTCGAGAGGTGCAGAGACGATTACAGCGGTATGTAGATCAATCAACGCGGGCTAAAAACGGGACGCGCAGCTGGGCAGTAGTACAAAAAGATATTGGCCGGGTGATTGGCGCGCTGGTGCTGGCGACACTGCCGGATATGGCTGAAGTGCGTCCAGGCCATGTGCCGGAGCCGATAGAGGGAGGCTGTTCACCTGAGTATATTGAGATTGGCTGGCATTTTCGACCGGCTAGCTGGGGCTATGGCTATGCTACGGAGGCCGCTGTTTGCGTAGTTCAGCATAGTTTTGAAACGTTAGAGCTACCGATGCTGCTAGCGGTGACACAGCCTGATAATAGCCGTTCTGTAAGACTTATAGAGCGGCTAGGGATGGAGTATGACGGGATGACGACCCGCTGCTACGGTGGGGAGCCACTGCTGCTGTATCGGTTGACAGCTGCGGCTTTTGATAAAGTTGAGCGTTTTAGCGTTGAGCGTTGAGTTCTGTGGATGGGACTGGCGGTGTGGGGAATAGGGACGGTTTTTAGAGGCCGTTGCCGATTAGGATAAACGCTGCCCAATCGTAGGGATGCTTGAAGCTTTGGGTTTTGATCATTTCCAGCTGCGCTGTGCGCAGGGCTGCCGCTTTCGTTTGTCCGCTGTCTAGAGCAATATAAAATTGATTCATAAAGGCTGCGGTGGAATCGTCGTTGACTGACCATAGAGTGGCGATCGCAGCACCCGCACCCGTCTTCTGAATCTGAAACCCCAGTCCTAGCAGCTCTTTGCCGTCCCCTTCAGTGCTGACCGCCGTTTGGCAAGCGCTGAAGACAACCAGATCAACGTCCGGCAGCTCCCATTGGCCAATCTCTTGCATATTGACAGTGCTGCCATCGCCAAATAAGACAAAGGATGATTCTGGCTGACCTGGTAAAAAATTGGCATGGGTCGCTAAATGAACAATCTGATGCTCATTGGCAACGCTGAGCGTATTGTCAGGTGTAAAGTCTTGATCGAATAGGGCAGTTGTGTCAGGGATGAGGCTAAGGAGGTTATCGATCTCTTTTCGAGCGGCAGGCAGGCCATCGTAGCGGTAGCTTTGCTGCCCTATCTGAATATTGTGAGCAGGGCTAGCGTCAGTAAAGGCGCCTGCCAATACTTTAGGGAGATTGCTGACAGGGCGGTTTAGCTCGTCAATCGCCGCGGCAGTGATGTTGTGAGACTGGTATTTCTGCGCGAACCACTGTTCTCCATCGTGTAGCGTGGCGATAGGGATATAGCGCAAGACGCCGTCAGGTAAGTAGATAATGTTTTCGATATTCTGTTGTTCTAGAGCCTCTTCGAGTGGACGGATGAGCCAATTGTACAGCTGCTCGGCTTCATCAGTGGGTGGTAGAGCAGGTGTTTTTAGCTTGTTTTGCAATGTGTGAACAATCTGAGCGAGTTCTTCTTGGGTGACTGGCTGGGCGTAGTGTACGGGAGATTGCCCTGGTGTGATAAGAACAATCTCTAGCCGGTCTTTTAAGATAAGAGGATACAGCGCAGCTGTGCTGACGGGCTGTTCTTTTAATGTGGCCTGTAGTGATTCAATGATTTCTGTTTGAAAGAGAGATTCTGTTTGGCCTGAAGGTTGCTGAGTTGGCGTAGATAGAGCCGTGACTTCTGATCGCGTGATGAAGCTTTCTAAGGAGAGATCGGCTGGAAGTGTGTCGAAGGTTGCCGCTAATTCAGCTTCTGCGGGTGAGAGTAAGCTGTTGTTTTCTCTATTGCCCTCGCTAGCGGACGACTGACTGCTGTTGAGGTAGGTCGTGACCTCTTGTATTTTGAGAAGTTCTAATATTTGTACGGCTTCGTCGGTGCGATCTTGCTGTAGCAGCAGGTCTGCCAGGTTGCGGTAAATATCTTCGACGGTGAGGGTATAGCGTTTTTGGATGGCGGTCGATAGCTGCTTTAGATCATTGCGGATGGTTTCTATGCGGGCGATCGCTTCTTTATAAAAGAAAACGGCTGCGTGCGGCTGGTCTTTCGCTGCCATCAGCTGGCCTAGATTTAGCAGGCTGTCGATTTCGCCGATAGGGTCAGGAATAGATGTGCTGCGTGCTAGCGCCTGACGGTAGGCGCTCCAGGCACGTTCAAACTCTCCTTTTTCCTGGTAGAGAGAGCCGAAGCTGTCAAGTAAGATGGCGCGCTCTTTGTCCGGGTTGAAAGCGGCATCGAGAGAGTCTTCAGGCAGAGCGGACTGACTGTTTAGCAGGGTCAGTGCTTGATTGAGCGTCGTTTCTGCGGCGCTGAGATTTGTTCGTTTGAGCTGCGCAATGCCGAGGTTGTTGAGGGTGCGAATTTCGCCGCTAGAACTGTTGCTTTTTTGGTAGAGAGTGATAGCGCTTTGGTAGCGGGCGATCGCATCGTCAAATCGTGCCTGCTGCTCGTATATCCATCCCAGGTTCGTGAGCGTTTCGGCTTCGTCTGTGGTTTTATTCAGCTGACGATTGAGCGCGGCGGCCTGCTCAAAGTTAGCTTCTGCATTGGCGTATTGACCAATTTCAGCTTCTACTAGACCTACGTTTTGGAGAAAGATGGCTGCCGCCTCGGGTGGCATGGCTGCGATCGCTTCTGGGCTAAGCAATGGCTGATAATAGCGAAGCGCTGAGCCAAAGTTGGATAAAGCCTGATGGGCGAAACCTAAGCGCCTGTAGAGTGGAATAAGAATGTCGATGTAGTCGGATGTGGATAGGTCATCGGTTGGCGTAGGAACATAGTGTGCGATCGCCGATTCTAATATTGGAATAGCCTCAGCGTACTGTTCCAAGTAAAAATATGCTTCGCTCAGTCCATATAAAATTTCTCCTTTTAGATCTTTGTCAGCCGCTTCTGGGCTGGCTTCTACGAGTGCTAGCGCGGCTTCAAAGCTGTCAGTAGCCTGCGTGTAATTACCGCTGCTGTTCTGATCGTGGCCAGCTGCAATGAGAGCTAAGAGGCTTGAGTTCCGTTTAGTTCTTCGCTGAACTTTCGGTTGCTGGCTACTGGCCTGACTAACCGTTTTTCCGCTGACAGCCTGGGTTATGTGCTTTGTTGGATTCGCTATCTCTGCCTCAAATTTAGCGGCTGAGGCCATCAAAACTATCCAAAGAGGCAGCATATCGACTCACTTCAAGATTTGATTTTCTAATGTATCAATAATAACCATGGCCCTTTTACTCGAATCAAGTTTCGTCTATGTTGAATTGAGAACGTCACTAGTTCCTGAGCATCATCATGAAATTTGGCCCCCTATCTACCCGCAAGCGCGATCGCGCTGCTCACCGACCAGCCTGGAATCATTTAACCCTTTCTAGCTTAAGCGTTATGGCGCTAAGCGCGGTGATTCCCCTTTCAAAACCCGTGTGGTCTCCTGTGCTAGCCCCCTTATTTGGGAGCCCTAGCGCGACTATCAATAGCGCTGACTTGAACGCTGCTGGGGTTACTGCTTGGACGCTATCTGCCGATAGTCAGTCGGTAGACGCGGTTCTTCAGGCATCGGAAGCCTTTGAACGCGAAGCTATCAAACGAACGGAGGCGCTAAGCGCTCAGTCTTGGGATATTGATACCTCTGAGCAAGAATGGCAGCGAATTGAAGCGCTTTGGAAAGCTTCTGCTAGAAAGCTAGAAGAATTTATCTCTAACTATGCTGATTCTGAGCAGGTAGAGGATGATTCGCTAGAAAAGCTGAGATTTCAATATCACGATCACATCAATCGAATAGATTTGACCTCTGCAATGCATGCCTACTACAAATCTGTTTTTTTGGCTGAGCAACCGGCTGAAGGTAGCAGTGCTCAATGCGACGTTGATGCTTCCTTTGCAGACTCACCGGAGCAGTGGGCACAGGTAGTTGCACTACGCAAGCAATCTGTGCAGAATTTGGATGCTGTTGCCAGAGGAGTTAGCTTTTACGATGAACAGGTTGTGCCATTAAAAGGCATTTATCAGGAAAAGCTGACCTGGGCTGGCTGGATCCATCAGCGGAGCCCCTGGTACTATGCGATTCAAAAGGCAGTTTGTGCGACTGCCAAGGGAGAGCAAGCGACACAGAGCGGGGATCAAGAAGACTGGGTGCAGACAGCTGTACTGTGGCAAGAGAGCATCCGTTTGTTAGAGGCTGCGCCTAAAAGAATTCCGGTGAATATTCCGAATGAGTATCGAGACAGCTATCAAGCGGCTGAAGATAATCTGGAGCTTTGGAAGAGTAATTTGCAAGATGCTGAGGCGAGGGCAGTGGCTCGGCGTTAAGTGCGCATCAGCCAAAATGCTAATACCCCCGATTCGTTTAGTGCGATCGCTTGGTGCGATCGCCTTATGCGAAAGGCGATTTTGAAGGTGGCACGGGTCTTGGGTTAGTTGTTCTGCTACCTGCAACCAAATCGCCATCAGGTGATTTGGTTGCAGCTCGTGAAGTCCATCGAGAGCTTAGCTGCATTAGCTTTTTGCCATTTAGCTTGGATGAATTCAATAAGTTGCGCATAGAGCTAGTGAATTTCATAGGGACACCAGGTAGGAAGATAGTTGAATAAATTGAATAAACAGTCCGCTTTGCCAGTGAGTTCTTCTGGATCTAGCTGGATTTTTCAGGGCACTTTCTCACGTATTTCTATCAATGCCGATCGCTTCGAAGTGCGTGAGAAAGAAAACCGGTAAAATGGCTTCAGTATGTTTACTGAAGTTACCATTATTTCTACGATGGACGCTGGCCAAGTAGATGGTAGTTAGGACACAAAGCGAGCTGGCACCCTCTCGGCTGGAATATTTGCTGAAAAAATTACACTCCGCGCGCAGAACTTTTTCATTTGTGTATGACAGGTGATCAAGCGTAAAGTTTCAGTGGAGGACACATGGGCGAATTTCTTGTTGGAGAAACTGTCCAAAGAACCCTATGTCAGCGTATGGATAGACCACCAGAAAATGATTCTTCCCAAGAGCGGCAGTATTCGGAGCCACTGGCACCGCTGGTGCAGGCGACCTGTGCTGAGCCGGTGGGCAGCCCCAAACGGCAGCGGGGCTTGACTCAAATTATTCGAGCTTTGAACGGTCAGCTGTGGCATACCTACGATGCATACTATGCAGATGCTTTGCAGCAGACCTGGATTTACTTTTGCCGCAATCTTTGTGAGGCCACAACAGGAAAAGCTTACAACCCAGAAATCGCTAGGCTGACAACTTGGCTAAATGCCTATTTGAAGCGTCGTTTGCAAGATTTTCAGATTGCAGAAATTAAGCAGCGAGCGACGACGGCTTCTAGTACTGGCCTAAGAGGTGATGGAGATGCGCCGTTAGATCCAGTAGATAGATTGCCTGCACCTGCGGATATTCCTCCCTGGCTAGATCAAGTTAGAGCCTGGGCTGAACAGGATGTGGACGGCAGCTTAAAGGCTGTACATATTAGTAAGCACGCATCGGTGACTGCTCAGGTGTTGATCCTTAAGCGACTGCCGCCCGAAACGCCCTGGAAGGCGCTTTCAGCGGAGTATGGCATTTCGGTGGGAACGCTCAGCAGTTTTTATCAGCGTCAGTGTTTGACGCGACTACGAGAGTTTGGTCGGTCTCAAGGCTACTTTTGACTTTTGACTTTTGACAATGAGCTGAAAGGCTGCTCGTTTTCCGTATTTTTTGTGGGCTAGATATCTACAGACCTGATATTTAGGCTCAATCTCTCAAGGTCTGATACTGATACAGCAGTGGATGCAGGGGCTATCTCTTTACGGTAACTATTCTCTGGTAATTATTTTCTGATTATTCAGATACAAGAATTTATAAGGATTCAAATGCAATGATGACGACTCATTCTCACGCTCTCGGGATCACGCTTCCCATCACAACTGAATTTCAACAAGTGGCGCAACGGTTTGCTCATATCTGTCCATTTGAAGAGAAAGCTGAGCAAATTAGGCGTAACACGCTAGCGGTGTGTGTCGTGAATTCATATTTGCAGCTGATGGATATTCCCAGTGCGATCGCTCAAGGTGATAGCTGGAATCCAATGATGCAAATGATGGCAGATGTGGCTGATTTGCATTTACCTGCAGTTGGCGTGCTCTCTTGTCGCGTCGCAGATACAGATAGAGGCACCTGCTATATTCCGCCAGAAGCCTGGAGAGAGAGAATGGGCTATGTGGCTGTTGCTATTAATGAGGCCGATAGTGAGGCGACGCTGGTGGGATTTGCGCTGCCGTTAGATGAGGGGGCGGTGGATGAACTGTCTGTCGGTGAAACGGCGCAGCTGGCGTTGGAGCGGTTTGAACCCATGGAAACGCTAATTGATGAAGTCGATCGTCTGAGAACGGCTGCGGAATCGCAGATGGCGATCGCTAGTGATGCAGCCGCGACGCCAGAAACCCGTTCGGGAAATAGCTTGGTAACTGCCGGGCAGTCTACGCTGACTCAGCTGAACCAGTGGATAGATGGGGTGATTTCGGCAGGTTGGCAGGCAACAGAGGCACTGCTAAACCCGGCAGAGATGGGCTTTGCTTTTCGGACGGCAGAGCTGGCTGAACCTGAGACGGTGGCCGATGTGAGCCGGGCGAAGCTGGTAGATTTGGGCTTGCAGCTGGGCCAGGCTGTGCGGGTGGCCTTGGTGATGCGTGTGACTCAATCGAGTGTGGATGCCGCGACGAGTGCCGCGACCGATTCGGTGACTGGCTTTGGTCGGAGTAATATTGTTGTGCAGGTAAGACCGTTAGGGGATTCTCCTTATTTAACAGAAAATTTGGTGCTGACCGTACTAGACGATCAAGACGTGCCTTTTATGTCTGCAACGTCGAGAGCGATTGATAATTATATTCAGCTGCGACTGAGCGGACAAACGGGTGAAATGTTTAAGGTGCGCGTGGCGCTAGGCGAAGCTGTTTTTCAAGAACAGTTTGTGATTTAAACTTTTATGATCTAGGCTCAGACGATTGATAAAGATGGGTGCGTCAGGACGTAATTGGTGAGTAAGCGGATTGTTATTAAGATAGGCGCTGGCACTATCGAGACCGGCTATGTAGCAGCCGTGCAGATTGGCAATGAGGGGGTAACCGCTCAAGCTGAAGTGCAGGCGAGGCTATCTGCTGCGCCGGATTTGCCTGGTTTGTATCAGCGCTGGCAAGATAGCTACCGTCAGCTGGGGTTGTCTTATCGGTTAGCGGCGATCGCCAGTCCGACTAATGTTTCTTATGCGTCTGAAATGGAGCGGTGCCGCTCGCTGAGCAATCAGCTGCGGCTGCGGGTGAGTCGTTGGCTGAGTGGAAAAGACTTTCAGCCGATTCGCGAAAAAATTTTGGAGCAGCTCAGTCCGCAGGATGCGGCCCGAATTTTGTTGCAAACGCAAGATCCTTTGCTGCAAAGGCTGCCCTGGTATGAGCTGAACTTTTTTCAGCGCTATCGCAATGCGGAAGTAGGTGTGTGTTTGCCGTGCTATCAGCAGGTGAGCTACCAGGGTAGCCGGTCTCGGCAGGTAAAGGTGCTGGCTGTGATTGGCGAAGCTACCGGGCTAGATACGCGTATGGACCGCGAGCTGCTGAGCCGCTTGCCAAACGCCGATGTGAAGGTATTGAATGCGCCTAGCCGTGAACGGTTTACCTGTGAGCTGTGGAATCGGTCTGGCTGGGATATTTTGTATTTTGCGGGGCACAGCCAAAGCCATCTGGCCTGCGGATTTGAGGGAGAAAATGCCAGGGGTGAAATCCAGCTAAACGAGACCGATAGCCTGACGATGCCTCAGCTGAGACACGCGCTGAGTAAGGCGATTGATCGAGGGTTGAATACCGCTATTTTTAATTCTTGTGATGGTTTGGGGTTAGCCAGTGATTTGGCCGATTTGCACATTCCGCAGGTGCTGGTAATGCGTGAGCCGGTGCCCGATCAGGTGGCTCATGCTTTTTTACGAGGGTTTTTGGAGTCTTTTTCGGCGGGGGCTGCGTTTTATGTAGCGGTGCGAGAAGCGAGAGAAAAGTTAGAGGCTTTGGAGTCACGCTTCCCCTGTGCTACCTGGCTGCCGGTGATTGTTCAAAATTTGGCAGAAACACCGCCGACCTGGAAGTCTCTTTGTGATGGCGAAAGCTATGCTGGTCAGTCGGTTGGCGTTAGTGGCCGATCTGTTTCTGTTGCTGTAACGGCTGATGTTGTTGATACTGCTGATGGCTATGGCGACCAGCCAGCGAATCGTACGAGGCACGGTAATGTTGTAGCGAGCTGGATTGCTTTGAAGCGGGGTTGGAAGGTGGCAATCGCGGCTGGGGTTGGCTGTGCGGCGCTGGTTTGGGTTGGGCGATCGCTGGGCGCTTTAGAGTCGTTTGAGCTGATGGCCTATGACTATTTTTTGCGATCGCGACCCACCGAACCTATCGACGAGCGCCTGTTGATTATTCGCAATACGGATGCTGATATTGAAGCTCGTCCGAATACGACTGGAACTCGCACGCTCTCAGACGACACGTTGAGCGAATTGTTAACTCAGCTAGATCAGCTCAATCCAGCTATTGTAGGTTTAGACATTTATTTGAGAGGCCAAACGCCTTCGCAGGCGCTTTCTGATCAGCTGAAAGCCGCTGATAATTTGGTCGCCATTTGTAAAGATGCTGACTATACGAGTGAGACCTCTGCGATCGCGCCACCGGAAGAGCTGCGAAACGCTGGGTGGAACTCCGGGCGAATAGGCGCTAGTGATTTTGTTGAAGATGGTGACCAGCAGATGCTGCGCCGTCATCTGTTGGCTTTTGCGCCATCGGCGGATTCTTCTTGTCAGGTGGGGCGAACGTTTAGTGAAGTGGTTGCCTCAAGGTATTTAGAGACGGTTTACGACGTGCCTCAAGCTGAAAAAAACGCTATTGTCTCAGCGCAGCAACCCTTTATTAGAGAGTCTTCTTTTGGTGGATATCAGGGGGTGGATAAGAGAGGAACGCAAATGATGTTGAACTACCGAATCTCGAAAACGCCGAGTGAAACAAACTGTGGCCCCGTGGAGGAAACGCCCGCAGATTGTATTACCGTCAGCCGCTTTTTGGAGATGTCGCCAGAGGATTTGAAGCGGCAGGTTGACCACAAAATTGTTTTGATTGGGACGACCGCTAATGGCTATGGCGATCTTTGGCGTACGCCCTACAGCCGGGAAAATAGTGAAGTGCCTGGTGTGTTTTTGCAGGCGCAGATGATTAGCCAGCAGGTGAGCGCGGTCGTTGAAGGGCGATCGCTGTTGAAAAGTTGGGCGCAGTGGCAGGAAGGCGGATGGATTTTAGCCTGGGCTTTGCTGGGCGGGTGTTTGGGGCTCGGTGCAGGTGGCTATCGTTACTGGCTACGGCTGCTACTGGCTGAGGGGACACTGGTGGTGCTGTGTTGGCTGCTGCTGGTGAACGGGCGGACCTGGGTGCCCTGGGTGCCTGGGGTGATCGCGCTACCGGCCGCGGCGACTGTGGCTCAGACGGTCTCAAAGGCCACATTCAAAGCGACGACTAGCGCTGATGACCTAAAAACAGCAAAATAGCAATCACGACTTGATTTGAGTGCCCCTTTCGTCTATCTCTTTCGTCTATGAAATTTCTCCTGAAAGCACCTACCCTGCTGTCTATTGCTTTAGTGGCTGGGGTGATATCTCAGTACGCTCGGCCTGCTGCCGCCCAGCAGCAGCTGCCACCTTTGCCGATTGAGTTTAGTCCCGATAATTTGATCAATCCGGGGCGACCGGGCGGACGTAGGCGCGGCGGCGGGTCGCGGGGAAACTGTCAGGCGGAGTATCCGTTGACTGCGATCGCTTACGCTGATAGCCGCACGGTAGAAGAGCTGGGCGTGGCAAGAACTGACGAAGCGGTGGGCGCGCTGACCACTCAAGATAATCCGATTCTTTGGTTTTATTTACCTGCGCCTGTTCAAGAGACTGCCGCAGAGCTAGTGCTAAGAGACAGCCGCGAGCAGGTGATTTTTCAGGGCTCGCTAGAAGGTGATACTGAGAGTAGCGGCATTGTTGGTCTGGAGCTTTCGGATTTGCCCCTGGAGAGCGCCTATCAGTGGTTTTTGACCATTGACTGCGACGAGGGTGAGCGGATGACGGTAAATGGTTGGGTAGAGCGGCAGTCTGTAGGGCCAGATGCTGCTAGGACTTTGATGCAGGCGAGTGATCGCAATCGAGTCTCACTGTATGCGAGCTATGGCTTTTTGCAGGATGCCCTGACTCAGCTGGCGCAGCTGCGATACTCCAATCCTGAAGATGAAGCAGTCGCCCAAGAATGGCAGCAGTTCTTGACCAGGCTAGAGCTTCCAGAGCTTAGCGATGCACCTATTTTGCCCTGTTGCTTGGTGGCTGATAGTTCGAACCCAAGTGCCCCGACACCGGCTGTAGAACCGCCGCCTGCAGCAGAAGATACGCCTCCTGCTGTGAACGACGATATCCCCGAGCATAATGCCCCTGAAACTAATGAGCCAGCTGAGGTAGAAGAAGATGCGCCTGAGCAGGACAGTCGCTCTATTTTGCAACGGGCGCGAGATTGGGGCAATTGATTTTCTCTTTTTTTTTAGCCTTTCCCTCATGACCTTGTACCTATGATCTATTGTTTACTATTTTCCAATGGTCTGTTAGCTCACTGTCCTAGTGCTATCGCTTTCATGGATTGACCTAATAGAATGAAACAGTTAGAGAATTCTTTACTGTTTTTAGAGGGGTAAAATGTTAGTCTTCGTCATTCCCTTGAAAAGTCGGGCCGCATCTCGCTCGTGGTCTACTGTAAGCGCTCTTTTTGAACGGACTTTAAAGTCCGTTTGCCGGCAGACAGCATCAAACTTCAAGGTTGTTGTTGTTTGCCATGAGAAGCCAGCTATCGAATTCGACCACGAAAACGTTGAATACAGTGTGGTTGACTTTCCACTACCCGATTTAATTGGTGACCCTACAGAAGACAGACTGAGGAAAGAAACCGATCACGCTAAAAAGCTCTGGGTTGGCTCAGTCTATGCAGAGTCTTTTGCTCCTTCTCATGTGATGCATGTGGATGCGGACGATTGCATCAGTCGCAACTTAGCTGCCTATGTCAATGAAAATAGTCAGCACAACGGATGGTATGTTGATAAAGGGTTTGAATATCAAGACAGTGGAAAGACCATCTATCCAAAGTCTAAATTCTATACAAAATGCGGAACAAGCAATATTGTTCGCTACGATCTGATAAAGCCGCTGTTTAGCACGCCGCTTGACAGGGTTAGTGCTAGAGACGACAGCGCGTTTTTTATGCGGCATAAGCTTCAGCGCGGCTATTTTGACAGTATCGGTAGCCCTCTCTCACCGCTTCCTTTTCCAGGTGCAGTTTACATAACCGGGCATGGAGATAATAATTATCTTGAGTACTTTGCAAATAAGAAAAAAACGCTGTTAGACCTAGGACGATTGTACGGCGGAAAGTTCCGTAAACGAATGGTAGCCAGACAGGTTACGGAAGAGCTACAGGTTGAATTTGGGCTGTAAGGGTGCAATGTGACCTTACAAGACTTGATATACGTGTGTTGGTGTATTTCCTTGGAGGATGGATGTTAGGTAAAGCTTTCGGCGTAGCAAAGCTCATAACTGTCATCTGCTTTTGATACTTCGACTGTGACGATGATGCTATCACTACGACAAAATGAAGACAACAAATCTGCTGACTCTACCAGACAATCGGCAGTTAGCCTATGCAGAATACGGTGACCCTAACGGTCATCCTGTTTTCTATTTTCATGGTGGCGGAACTTGTCGTTTCGAGCCGATGTTGTTAGGTGACGGAGTATTGGCTCGATTAGGCCTACGACTGATTGCACCCGATCGTCCAGGGATAGGACAGTCAGACTTTCAACCCAATCGTGGGTTTTCCGACTGGACGAAGGATGTCACCTTTGTTGCCGATGTGCTGAGAGTAGACAAGTTTTCAGTGCTGGGTGTTTCGTCGGGCGGCGGCTATACTGCGGCCTGTGCTGCAAAGATTCCGCATCGATTACAGTCAGCCGTGATCGTTTCAGGCGCATGGGAGTTTGCAACTGCCGATTTGTTGAAACACAGGCGTTGGGCTTGGTTTCTAATCAAGCAGTTTCCTTGGCTGTATCAAGTCTCCATGAAATTGACGCAGCGAGCAATCAATGGTCCTCCGGACAAGCTGTTAAGAACTTTAGAAAAAACGCTTCCGGCAGCAGATTATGCAGTGTTGAGAGCACCAGGTCGAGTCGAGAAAACCTGTGAGGCTTTGAACGAAGCCCTTCGTTCAGGAACACGAGGAACTGTCTACGACCTTCGACTTTACTTCAGAAAGTGGGATTTTAGCTTAGATGAGATTCGGATGCCGATGACATTGTTCTATGGGGAGGAAGATAAGAATGTTCCTCTTGAACTGGTGAAGCGAACTGCTGCGACTCTCCCAACGGCTAAGCTGGTGATATACCCAAACGAAGGGCATGTCTCGGTGGTTGTGAATCAGAATCAAGCGCTCGCTAAAGCGCTTATAAATAAATGAGCAGCTTGCACTCTTTTTGACGCTGCTCAGGCTTTATCCTGTTGTATTTAGCCAAGGATAAAGCCTTTTATGATCCTAGCGCCATCGTATTGACGGGTTCTGCTGCCTGACGAAGATTGATTTGATGTTGTAAAGCAATGCGGTCTGCAATGTATGCAGCATCGCGTGCGACGCCTGAAAAGCGGCCAGAGCCCCAGGTATAGAGCCACGGTAGACCCAAGAAATAAAGTCCTTCTATGGTACTGATGCCTCGCTGATGACCTGGATAGCCTTTACCATCAAAGGCTGGAATTTCTATCCAGCTAAAATCCATGTGGTATCCGGTTGCCCAGAGCACGGTAGAAATATTAGCTGTTTTGAGGTCTAACTCTAAATCTGCTGCTTGAGGTTGTTCGGGTGGTTCCCAAACAGGATGAAAGGGGTTTTCTGTAGGCGCTTCTATGGCTGCTTTTTCAATGTATTGATCAATAGTGCCTTTGATACTTTCGGCCACACTATCGGCGTAGTCCAAGTTCTCTTTGAGGTCGTTTCTAAAGCGCAAATGGCTACCGTGAACGGCGTCTAATTTACCGTATAGCTGCATGCCTTCAGTGGCGAACTGTCGCAGGTCGATTTCGCGGCCACCACCGCGACCTGTAACGTAGTGATTGGTTTTTGTCCTAACCGATTCTTTTTGCGGATGTTCATCAATAGGGATGTCGTAATAGCCCATCTGATCGAGCCAATCAACAACGTCTTTACCGCGATATTCTCGGGGCGATCGCGGTGCGCTACCCACACACAAATGAACCTGTCTACCTGCTAGATGCAGATCTTCTGCGATTTGACAGCCTGACTGTCCGGTTCCTACGACTATGACCGCACCTGCTGGCAATGACTCTGGATTTTTGTATTCAGAAGAGTGCAGCTGAGTAATTTCTAGGGGCAGTTGCTCAGCCATTCTGGGCTGCTTGGGACGATGATATCCGCCGGTTGCAACAACAATTTGATTAGCGCTGTAGTGACCTGCGGAAGTGGCGATCTCGTAACAGCCGTGCTGCTGATTAAAAGACAGCTGATTAACGCTGACACCTTCTTTCAGGTTAGGTCCGAACGATTTAGCGTAGTTGCGCACGTATTCAACAATCTCGTCGCGCTGCATAAATCCGTGCGGATCGTCTCCAGAATAAGGAAATCCAGGAAGCTGGCACTGCCAGTTTGGCGTCACCAGACAAAAAGAGTCCCAGCGCTTGGACTGCCAGGCGCTAGCCACTTTATGTTTCTCAAAGATGAGATGCTCAATATTTTTCTGCTGGAGACAGTAGCTTACCGAAAGGCCTGCTTGACCGCCACCAACAATAACAACAGGATAATGTGAGTTCATCGGCATAGACCTTTTAGAAGCTCGTGAGCAACACTCTCACCATAGAAATGAAAAAGTGATTTTCTTGTATTAGAGACTACAGAATGATTAAGTCTCGTTCTATAGACAGGGAAGCACGCTGGTTTTTGGCATTCTGAGAAGATATATTGAGCAGCTGGTCTGATTCACCTGCACTTTTGGACAGGTGAATCTTCTTGATTGATTGTTGTTTTATAAAATACCCGTATTTTTACTGTCTCAACTGTCAGGCTTTATGACTTTGTAACAACAGATACTAGAAGAGCGTCTTTGAACTTTTACTGTGAAGATCAGATATTTTGGAGTGATTCCTAATGCCTGAAGTAACAACCCCTGCTCATCAGTCTGGTGACTTTTTTGTTGACTACGAGGAAAAAGTGTTTCCCGATGTCAAGGCTGATCCGGGTGAGAAGGCGCTGGTGACTTTTCATACGGTTGCGTTTGTAGGGTCGATTGGCCTGGTGAACCTTTTGCAGGTAAGTCGTTTGATTTCTAAAGGGTTCGACACATCTGTGCTGCTCTACGGTCCAGGGGTGACACTGGGCGTGCAGCGTGGATTTCCTAAGCTGGGTGATGAGGCTTTTCCGGGGCATCTGGCTATGAACAATCGCCTGGTGAAAATTATTGAAGATGGTGGCAAGGTATATGCCTGTCGGTTTGCACTTCAGGCGCTGTATGGGCATGGTGAGCCGTCTTTGATTCCAGGGATTACGCCGATTAATCCGTTGGATGTGATGGATATTGTGCTGATGCATCGGAAGGACGGCGCATTTATCTTGGATACTTGGACGATGTAAAAGGTGCGATGTAGGAGAAAGGCCGGTGAACTATTCTCGAACCGTCAGAGCGGCTGCTGTGCAGCTCTCTCCTGTGCTGCACAGTCAGTCTGGCACGATGGAAAAGGTGCTAAAAGCGATTGAAGAGGCTGCCAAAGAGGGCGCTCAGCTGGTTGTTTTTCCAGAGACGCTTGTTCCTTACTATCCTTATTTCTCCTTTGTGCTGCCGCCTGTATTGATGGGCAAGGAGCATATGAAGCTGTATGAGGAAGCGGTAGCGATACCGGGGCCCGTGACAGAGGCTGTTAGTAAGGCTGCCAGAACCCATCAAATGGTGATTGTGCTGGGTGTGAATGAGCGCGATAAGGGATCGCTGTATAATACGCAGCTGATTTTTGATGCGGATGGAACCTGCGCGCTGAAGCGGCGAAAGCTAACGCCGACCTATCATGAGCGGATGATCTGGGGGCAGGGGGATGGCGCTGGTCTGCGGGTGTGCGATAGCGCGATCGGCAGGCTGGGAGCGCTGGCCTGTTGGGAGCACTACAATCCTTTAGCTCGCTATAGCCTAATGGCTGATCATGAACAGATTCACTGTGCGCAGTTTCCAGGGTCTATGGTGGGCGAAATTTTTGGCGCGCAGACTGAGGTGACGATGCGTCATCACGCGCTGGAGTCAGGGTGCTTTGTGGTGTGTGCGACGGGTTGGCTGACGCCTGAGCAGGTTGTCGAGATTGCGCCGACTGAAGGGTTGCAAAAAGTGTTGAAAGGGGGGTGCTACACCTCTTTGATTAGCCCTGAAGGGGTGCATTTGTGCGAGCCGATTCGAGACGGTGAGGGAATCGCGATCGCAGATCTTGATTTCTCTTTAATCACGAAGCGTAAGCGCATGATGGACTCGGTAGGTCACTACTCAAGGCCCGATCTGCTTCAGCTACAGGTCAATCAATCTGTTTATACGGTCGCGTCTACGGCTGGTCCTGCTATGTCGGTCGACTACAGCGCTACCGGTCGATTGCCTGAGCAGCCGGTAGAAACCTCTAACGGTGCTTCAAATCGTCGTGATGCTATAGATGCGCCGACTCCAATAAGAGATAAGCCAGCAGCTCAAACAGCATCATCCTCTGCGATAGAAGCTTCAGTGCCTGCCCTCGATAATTAACTTTTCAATGCCATGACTCAACGACAGGTGAATCAACAGCAGGTCATTACAGACCTGCAATCGAGAGGGCTAAAGCTCGTTAGCGATTCGGTAGGGGCGCAGGGTCGAAAAGGCGGGGCCGGTCCGTCGGATCACAAGGCGGTGACGGTTGGGAATACGACTGTGATGGTGCCGGTATTTACCGATAGTGCGGCCAGGTCTCCTTATGTGGTAGAGCGCGATCGCACAACCGGCGCTTCTGTTTTACTAAAAGAAAAGGAGATTGTTGCACCGATCTCTTTCCCCTCTCAGCCTAAGTTTTACGGTTTGGAAACCGCAGAAGGTATTCCCTACTGGAAAATAGCTTTGTTGCACAGTCGCAATGTGCTCGCAACCACCGTCTTACAAACCTGTATTCGCTACGACAACCGCAAAACGGCCTGCCAGTTTTGTGCAATTAGTCAGTCTTTAGCCGCCGGGCGAACCATTGCGAAGAAGACACCGGAACAGCTAGCTGAGGTCGCTGAGGCGGCTGTGCGGCTAGACGGGGTGACGCATATGATTATGACGACAGGGACGCCGAATGTGACCGACCGGGGGGCGGCGTATTTGACGCAGTGTGCGCAGGCAATTCGTAACCGGGTTGATTTGCCGATTCAGGCACAGTGTGAGCCTCCTGATGATTTTGTTTGGTTTGAGCGTCTGCGAGCGACGGGTGTAGATAGCTTGGGTATGCATTTTGAAGCCGCAGACCCGGTGGTGAGAGCGAGGATTATGCCAGGGAAAGCGCGAGTGCCGCTGAGCTACTACTATCAGGCGTTTGAGTCGGCAGTGCGGGTGTTTGGCCGGGGACAGGTGAGTACTTATTTGCTAGCTGGGCTGGGCGATAGTCAGGAGACTTTGTTAGAGATGTGCGATCGCCTGATTGATTTGGGCGTGTATCCATTTGTGGTGCCATTTGTGCCGATTGTGGGGACGCCGCTCGCTGACCAAGCTCCACCGGACAGTGATTTTATGTTCGCGCTGTATCAGTCAATTGGAGAGCGATTGAAGCGAGCGAATCTGCGCTCAGCAGATATGAAGGCAGGCTGTGGGAAATGCGGGGCTTGTTCTGCGCTGTCTGCGTTTGAGTCGTAGCGATAAAGCTCTTTTATAGATTGTTTTATTTTACAGATTGTTGTATTTTTGGGTAGGTGATGGCAGTGGCGAAGACGACCTATAGCTTCGAGCTAGCGCTCTGTGAAGAGAGAATTTCTGACTACTTTCGTTTGAGGAAACAGATTTTTTGCGAAGAGCAAGGTTTGTTTGATGGTCACGATAGAGACGATACTGATAGGCTTGCGTATCCGATTGTGGCGATCGCACATCAGCTTCACCAGGATGGCCATAAGAGCGATCGCGTTGTTGGCGTCGTGAGAATTTATGAACAGCGCGCTCGCGTGTGGTATGGCGGTCGGCTAGGGGTGCATCCTGACTTTCGGCGCGGCTGGCGGATTGGTAAAGGACTGATTCAGAAGGCGGTGACGACTGCGAATACGTGGGGGTGTGATCGCTTTTTAGCCACGGTGCAAGCTCAGAATGTCCGCTTTTTTACTCGGCTGCACTGGGATAGCCTGAAGGAAATAGAGATTTTGGAGCGTCCGCATCACCTGATGCAGGCGGATCTTGATTTCTACCCGGCGGGTCAGCAGTCGCGTCCGCTGTTGCCACTGGTAGAGGCGGCTTAGGCGTGCTGTCTGAGCTTGTGATGGCGCTACGCTCTTCTTTGAGTATTTTACATAAGCGAGATATTCAAACGGCAGCAGAAACGCTGGGGCAGTTTGTTCAGGGGGCGACCATCAGAGAGCGTGAACCTATTCGTTTGGGCGACGACTGCGCGGCGATTGCTGATGGCGATAGCTATTTGTTGCTCGCTGCAGAAGGTATTTGGCCGCAGCTAGTAGCCCAAGATCCGTGGTTTGCTGGGTGGTGTGCAGTCATGGTGAACGTGTCGGATGTTGCTGCTATGGGCGGTGTGCCGACTGCTGTTGTCGATGCTCTGTGGAGTCCGACGATGGAGGAGAGCAAGCCGCTGTGGGCTGGAATGAAAGCGGCGGCGCAGACGTATGGCGTGCCGATTGTTGGCGGGCATACGAATTGCCATAGTCCCTATGCGGGATTAGCCGTCTCTATTCTGGGGCGGGCAGAGCGATTGATTACTAGCTTTGATGCGCAGCCTGGGGACGCGCTGGTGGTGGTGTTAAACATGGAAGGAGCGTACTACAAAGACTACCCTTTTTGGAATGCGGCGACTGAGGCTGAGCCGAGTGTTTTGCGATCGCATCTCAGTCTTCTCCCTCAGCTTGCGCGCTCAGGGTTGGTCAATGCTGGTAAAGACATCAGTATGGGTGGGCTAGCCGGTACGCTGCTAATGCTGTGCGAAGCCTCTAGTTGCGGTGCCGTCCTAACTTTGGATAGCATGCCGCGGCCTGCTGATGTGCCATGGGCTAAATGGCTAACGAGTTTTCCGAGCTTTGGTTTTTTATTGAGCGTTTCAGCGGAGCAGCTTGCTGCCGTTCAGATGATTTTTCAACCACAGGGGCTAGTTTGCGAAGCCATTGGTGAGGTTGTGAAGGGCTCTGAGGTGTTTTTGAAGATAAAAGATGAACAGAGATTGCTGTGGAATTTGTCTTGCAGGTTGACCGGATTTGGTGGTTGATATGTCTTCTAAAAAATCTTGTGATAAGTCTTTTTATAAGTCTCTTGATAAATCTTTGAAGATTGCACTATTGACCTATGCAACTAAACCCCGTGGAAGCGTAATTCATACGCTGGAGCTAGCTAATGCACTTTATGAACAGGGCCATCATCCCCATGTATTTGCGTTGGACAAAGACGGCAGAGGCTTCCATCGTTTGGCAGATTTTGAGACAATAGCGGTGCCTGCTGGTCCCTGTAGCGGTGATATAGACCAGCTGATTAAGCAGCGTATTGATGAGTTTGTGTGCTACTTTCAACAGCATTTTCCGCTCTATGACATCTATCACGCACAAGATTGCTTGAGCGCGAATGCGCTGGCGATTTTACGTGAGCAGGGCTGTATTCCACACTTTGTTCGGACGGTACACCATATTGAGAGTTTTCGCAGTCCCTATTTGCAAGACTGTCAGCAGCGATCTATCTATTTACCCGATCGCTGCTGCTGTGTGAGTCAGCTGTGGCAGCAGGTGTTAGCAGTAGACTATGGCATTAACGCGCACCGGGTAATGAATGGTGTGAGCGAGCGATTTTCTGCGGAAGAAGATGGATTAGAAGAGGGATTGAAAGGTGAGCTGAATATACGTGGCTATCCTGTTTATCTGACGGTGGGCGGCATTGAGCCTCGCAAGAATTCGATCCGACTGCTAGAAGCGTTTGCTCAGGTGAAAGTGCAACAGCCTGAGGCTCAGCTGGTTATTGCGGGTGGGGCGACACTGTTTGATTATCAGGATTATCGCGATCGGTTTATGCAGGTGTTGCGATCGCTCGGCTTAGAAAATGATTTGATTTTGCCGGGGGTGATTGCTGATAAGCATATGCCTGCGCTGTATCGGTTAGCAGATGGGTTTGTGTTTCCTTCGGTGAAGGAGGGCTGGGGGCTGGTAGTGCTAGAAGCGATCGCTTCAGGGCTACCAGTTGTGGCCGCTGACCAGCCGCCATTTACGGAGTTTTTGACAGAGGAGAGTGCGTATTTGGTGGATCCGATGCGTGTGGATGCGATCGCTGCTGCGATGATTCATATGATAGGAGATGATCCAAAGAAAGGAGAATTAGATATCGTTAAAACGCACAGCTGGCAAACATCTGCTCAGATGCATTTAGAGCTATACGAGCAGCTGTTAGAACCTGTAGAAGCCTGATTTTTGTAAAGCTAGAAAAGATGAGAAATAATGCCTGAAATTAATTTCAAGATTCAGTGGCCCGATGGCGAGCAAGCGGTTTGCTATTCTCCTTCTTTGGTGGTGAAAAAATATTTTGAGGTAGGAGAAACCTATACCGTAAGTGACTTTTTGGCGCGATCGCGTGAATCTTTGACGATTGCGAGCGATCGCGTGCAGGCCAAGTACGGTTTTCCCTGTAGCCGCGCTCTAGGGCAACTCCGACAGATTGAAGCGGCGGCTCAGCCTTACCTGGAAAAGTCTGATAACAATACAGAAGCGCTGGTTACCTTACTTGAGTTTTTGTAACTGGCGGTATTGATTTCTGGAATGAAATAAGTTTTATCGACATTGACTGGTCGGATTCTGCTTGTAGACTTCCACGCTTTGCTATGCACGCTTATCTTTTAATTCAGCAGCACTGTGACAGTTTGTGTGCTCGTTGTTTTGCTGATCCGGCTAGTCTGGCAGGTGAAGCCAGTTAAACACATCATCAACAGATAGCGTGAGGTCTAGGCCGCTCAAGGCAGGTAAAACTTGAGAGCCCCGAAACAGCTTAATCTGTGATTCGGCAGACAGTGTCAGTATACTCTCAGCTTCCGGGTCTATCAGCCATCCAAGCTCTGAACGCTGTTCCGCACAGTGCAGAAGCTTATCTAGAGGTCTTGTTAGAGCTTGGTCTGGTGATAGGATTTCGATTGCCCAGTCCGGATGGACTTCAAACCGGTTGGCAATGCGCCCCGATGAGGTACGCGGAATTCGTCTCCAGCGAAAGACTGAAACATCAGGTACGATAGCCGCACTGCCGAAGATACAGCGTAGCTCCGAAAAGGCTTTGGCAATCCGCTGAGGTTCTGCTACTTGGTCAATCGTCTTACAGAGAGCAACCTGTATCAGACTGTGCTCTCCTTGTGGCATAGGCTTTTGTATCGCTTGATGGTTGATGAATTCGCTAGCTGGCTGAGTTTCAGCCAGCTGTAAAAAAGCGTCCAGTGTTAAGGGGGGTGCAGAAGCTTGAACCATAAGACACGTCTTTGCTATAGCTTGTCTTCACCGTATTCTAGCGTTACCTTTGCGCTTGCTTCTTTGCCTATGCGTCCAACGTACGTTTCAGGCCGCTTGCCGATAGTCCACCTAGCAAAAGCAATCCTAAAACCACTCCTGGTTCGGGCGTAGAGACCATCTCTCCTTCAAGCTGCTCGCGAGCAGCTGTCGCTACGATAGCGTGAGCACGGCTAGTTGGATGGATCTCATCCCAAAATAAAGTAGAGGCCTGTACCTCTTCACTGCCTACACAGCTGGGATTTGAGATGCAGGACTCTGTGGTGTTCTCAAATCCTAGATTGCCTGCTTGAGCTTCACGGATCAGCGCATTGGCATCCAATACTTCCGCGTTGAGGCCAGCCGCCTGAAGGCCCTCTACAGCCTGCGCAAGCCCCTGATTGTGAAGCTCAGCAGCCTGGTTGAAGGCTAGTCTTGTTTCTGGCGTCACGCCAGGTTGATTCAGCACTGGCAGGGTGCCAAAGTCGGGCTGGTTAGCTAAGAGAAAGTTTTGTGCACCAACGCTACCGAGCGCAGTGACCGCTTCGGCTATGTTGGATACGGGCTCTTGGGGGTTGGTCACGCCTCCTGAAACGTAGTCGTTCGCGCCTGCCCAGATAACATAAAGCGCATCGGGATCTGCCGTTGACTGAGCGGTAAACTCATCTACCTGAGTGAGCAGCCCAGGCAGCTCTAGGCCAGGGATGGGTCCCCCTAGCTGGGTGCTGGCTTCTCTACTGGTGAAAGAGCCGCCAAAGCCAAAGCTGGTTTGAGGAATGTTGAGATCGTTTGAGAGGTAGTCGATCCAGATGGGCCCATTGGCAAAGCGCCCTTCAAAATAGGGCTCTGGGGGTACGCCTGTTCCTATTAGCTCAGTGGTGAGAGCAAAGGCGTTACCCGTATCGACCAGGCTATCGCCGAAAGCATAAATTTGGCTAAAGTTGGCGGCTTCAGAGGCAAGGGCAGATTGAAGAACGATGAGTGGGGCAATACTCACAGCTGCGGCGGTGCTTAGGTGAGAGCTAAGCGTTGCTGTGAGCTTTTGCGAAAAAGACATAAGCTAATGTTCCTTTTTATACCAGGCTTTGGTTTTTGTGATATAAGCTCTTGAAATCGAGTTCTGGATGCCCCTTGATTCGTCTATCCTGCAAGTGTTCCTATAGGTCTCCTATATATAGGTGCATTTAGGCGCAGTGAGCAGATTGCTATCTCTGAGATGAATTTTAAGGGATTATCGTATAGCGGTTTGCAGGTGTAACATTACGTGAAGTGAACTGTAAGCGGCGATACTTTTAGGTTAGCCAGCCTTGCTTTGTAGCTTTAAAGACAGCTTGCGATCGCGTGCGTACATCGAGCTTGTTCAGCATGTTTTTGACGTGGAATTTGACGGTGCGATCGCTAATAAAGAGTGCTTCTGCAATTTCGCGATCGCGCCGCCCTTGAGCTATTAACTCAATGACCTCTTGTTCGCGCGTTGATAGGGGTGAAGCGGTATCCCACTCACTCGTCGGCTGCTGCGGTAAGCGAATGCTAATGACGGCTTGACCCTCTTGATGACTATCGCTAGCTTCGAGTTGAAACTGTCCCCCTAGCTGATGGGCCGCTTGGGCGATTGCTGTCAGCTTATCTGGGGTTTCGGCAGCTGTTTCTAACTGTTGTTTGTCCGCCGACAGTAGCGCTTCTAAAAATACCGTGTTTGTTTCGTACACCAGCCGGCAGTAGTGACAGGCCTGTTTAGATAGCTGGTGTGCTAGCTGTAGCAGCAGCTGACTAATCACAGGAGAAAGCGATTGTTCTGTGCCCAGTAAGCTTAGCTTTTGTCCGCCTAAAAGCTGTGAGAGGGTTTCAGAGAGGCTTTCTTCAGTCGGAGCCGCTGTGGCTAACTGCGGCAGTGCGCTCAGCGGATAGTGCGATAGGGTTCTGCGCGATAGGGCCTGATATCTTACGGCAGCGGCCAGTGAATTGCTGACTGAGGCGCTGAGAATTTGCAGTACCTCTAAAAGCTCGGGTGCCATGGAGGTTTGGCTAAAGATTGCAACGACACCGATGGCGCGGGTTTTCTCCATGAGTGGCAGTCCCGCAAATCCTTGAATGTTGTTATCTATCGCCCACTGGCGGTCTTTGACCCAGGTCTCTTGAGGGAGGCAGTTGCTGAGGAATGGAATGCAGTGCTGGGCAATTTTGCCGACCTTGAAAGCGCCCATGGGCACCCGAGAGAATGAGCCTTCTAGGTGAGTGTAGAGACCAGAAGAGGCAATTAGCCTGAGACTGTTGCGGTCAGGTTCTACCAGCCAGATTCGAGCAAAGGTGCAGTTAAACTGTTCAATCAGGCCGTCAGTGGTGCACTGGGCAATTTTGTTAGGCTCTGTGTGGGCTGAACACTGTTCAATGAGCGTTGTGCAGCGTTTGAGATCGAAGATGAGTCCAGGCAGCCGCCCAGAGATATCTGAGGTTGAAGATGTCTGTTGGGAGGCTGTGAAAAGAGTCACAAGAGAAGACCACGCAGCTAGCCAGTCTTCAATCGAACCGTAAATTAGCGTTTGGTGCTGTAGTTATTGCTACGGGTGGTGTTTGCTGCTGGTGGGTCCGTTAGTTAAATGGATCCGTTGGTCAGTGGCGATCACCGCTCGGGCACGATAGGGCCAATGTTGTGATGCATTAGGACATTGGTCAGTTGAGTTGCTTTGTTTGCTATGGGCTGTTGTAGCCTTCAGAAATATCTTAAGCAACTCGACAGAATGTGATGCAGCTTTGCGCTGTCAGTCGTTTTTGTGCTGTCAGCTGTTGACTTAGGGACTTGCCATGCAGATTCTTTTACTTTTTGGGGTGGTACTGCTCATCGGTGGTATTGGTCTGTGGATCGATCATCGGCGGGCTCAGCTAATCAAGACGGTTGCTGATGAATTGGGCTTTGTGTATTGGCAAGATGGTCTGTATCGTTTGCCCAATGCTGCCAATCAGTCCAATTTATTTTCTAGAGGCCGCAGTGGCAGGTTGAAAAATCTGATTCAGCGTGAGCAGAGCGACGTGACCGTTTCGGTCGGTGAGTATGCCTATACGACTGGAGGTGGCAAGAACAGGCGTCGCCATCGTCAGACGGTGGTGTTCATTGAATCAGAGAAGCTATCGCTGCCCCAGTTTTTTCTGGCGCCTGAAAATGCCTTTCACAAAATTGGTAAGCTGTTTGGCTATCAGGATATTAATTTCAATACTCACCCTGATTTTTCTAAGCGCTACCTGCTTAGAGGGACGAATGAAGTCAGCATTCGGAGCGCCTTTCATGACGGTGTACTTAGCTTTTTCGAAGAGCATCAGCGGGTGTGTGTAGAAGGATCTGGCTCTACGCTGATGTATTACTATGCCGATCGTCTGCACAATCCTCGTAAGTGGGAGCAGTTGATTGCCGGTGCCTTTAAGGCCTATGAGCAATTTTCCTTGTCTTAGCGTTGTCTTAATTTATTGCGATTGATTGAACATCTGAAAGGAGGCAGCTCAAATTTGCTGAATTTGAATTAAAGATATTTGCGGATAGAATGAAAATTCCGTGTAGATGTAGATAGTTCCTTGAAAATGTTTGACTCTCATGCTGCTAAAAATTAAGCATCATGACGGCTATAAACCATTGGGAACTTTTATCACGCTGAATTTTTATGTCATCTCAATCCTCTACCGAAGGGCTGCCGATGCCCTTGGTGTCGTCTGATGAGGTTCTCTTTCAGCACCAGCCGCCTTACCGGCTGTTAGATCCGTCATCTAATCAGCCATTAGATCAGCCGCATACGTTTTTTGAGATCTATCAGCGCTATGCTCGTCTGGTTTATGCACTGGCGCTGCGGATTTTGAAATGCAGGGAAGATGCTGAAGATGTGACGCAGGACATTTTTCTGAAGCTGCATCATCAGGACCGATACGATTTGCGGCGAGGGTCGCTGAAAAATTTTTTGGCGATGACTGCTCGCTCTCGATCGATTGACAAGCTGCGATCGCGCCAATCTTATCAACGTTTGAATCAGACGCTGCAAGCTACCGCCACAACAAAAACAGCGCAAAAGCCGTTTGAGCGAGCAATTGAGCACCAGACCGTGCAGCAGGTGAAGGCGGCGTTAGTTAGCCTGCCGCTCAGAGAACGCCAAGTGCTAGAAAAAGCCTATTACGACGATTTGAGTCAGTCTGAAATTGCAGCCCGTTTGAATATTCCACTAGGGACTGTAAAATCGCGATCGCGCCAGGGACTTCAAAAGCTTCGTAAAGTGCTACTGGTCGAATGGCCTGTTGCCAACTAGATGTCAGTCAGGTGCTTGGCCCGACATCGAATAGGTATCAATCGAATAGGTATCAATTAGAGAACCAGTGGGTTTGTGGCTGCCTTTCGTAGCTGCCTTTAGCTTTCAGCTGCAAAGGCCATTTGCCAAAAGTCTTTTTCTAGCCGAGCAACTTCTAGAAACACTTGCTCAGCGCTCTTTTGCTCCGATTCGGTCGCGTTAGCTAGTGCACTGTTGGCCTGCTGTTCCAATTCTTTGACGTAGGCTGTAAAGCCTACATTTCCCCATCTATCGGCAAATTCTGTGTAGGGTTCTGGCATTGGGCTGTGCAGCTGCCAGCCCTGATTGTAAGCTAGCTCAATTGCCCAAAAGGCGGTGGCCTGTACAGCGTAGGGTTGGCTCGCCAGCGACGCCATGAATTGGCAGTAGGTTTGGCAGGTTGGCTGCGCGGCGGTGGTCGTTACAAGTCCTCGCTCGGCTGCTTTGGCTTGAAACCACAGCAGTTCGTCTTTGATGGCGGCTAGGCCACCGAGCAGTGTGTCGAAATGGGCTGGCGGTGCGATCGCAAGTACCTGCGCCGCCATTCGGGTGAACTCAACAACAAACAGATAGTCCTGCACTAGCCAGGTATTGAACTGCTCAGAAGTGATGGTGGCTTGCTGACACTGCTGTAAAAACGGGTGAACCGTTGCGGCTTGCCATTCATCTGGATAGTTCGAAAGTAGCTGAGCGCAGGTCAGTGAGGCCATGGTGTACCACTGTTGAAATGTAATATCGTGCAAGCATCATGACACAGGCGAGAGCCGCTGTGTTATTTACAATGTGCTGTTTCTACTGTGTTGTTCACTACGCTACGCGCATAAGTCCTATGAATTTTTCTGTTAAACCCAGCCTATACTTTTGTTATTTCTGCGGAGCGCTGATTCTGATACTGGGTCTATGGCTGACGCCGGTAAGCGCTTCTTCACTGGTAGATCCTCGGTTGGCTCAGCTGGAGTTTAAGGTAAGTGCTTTGCAAAATCAGGTGAGACAGCTGCAAAATCAGCTGTCGCCTGGTACGACAGCGCCTGCTAGGAGGCCGACGACGACGAATGCGCCTCCTGCCTCGCAGCCTCCTGTAGCAACAGGATTGCCTGATGATCTGCCTTTAGATCAGCAGTTCGATAATTTGGCAACGCTGGTAATTGAGCTGAACCAGAGAGTTATGACGCTAGA
Source organism: uncultured Synechococcus sp. (assembly GCA_937911865.1). Taxonomy (GTDB): domain Bacteria; phylum Cyanobacteriota; class Cyanobacteriia; order Phormidesmidales; family Phormidesmidaceae; genus Phormidesmis. Next base: position 25,176 of record CALDSK010000166.1, on the reverse strand, counting down.
AAATCAGCTGACTGATTCGGTTCAGTAGCACTTTTTCTGCTTCTTTTTCGCGTTTGTTTTTTCGTGGTAGCGCTGCGGTAGAGCTTTTGTTTAAGACTGCTAATTTAGAGAAAGCTATCAGAAGCGATCGCGGGTTCGCCTAGCACGTTGGCCGCTACAACAGACTCAACGCCCTGATTTGCGCCCTGATTTGCACTCAAGAATGCATCCTCTTTGAGTTCAGAGATACCCAACGAAGCGGTAGTTGTGCTGTTTGTCTGGGCTCGTGCCTGAACCGTTGTTTTGACGATAACGTTGTCAATGAATCCGCCGACACCGTCGCTATTGCCTATGGCGTGAAAAGAGAGTTCGCTCAGGTCTTGACTACTGCCCTGGACGTTGTAAGAGAACGTTTGCCACTGGTTTTGAAGAGCGCCGCCCGCGGTGAGGGTATCTAGTAATTGACCGTCCCAAAAGACTTGAATGCCGTTGCTGTCAGCACCAACGCCTTGATGAGGAGAGTATTGAAAAGATAGCTGATAGGTCTGACCGGTTAGCGTGTCGATGCTTTGAGCGATCGCACTATTGCCGACGCTATCGAGTTTAGCCCAAGCGCGGCCTCTTGCGGCTTCTCCAAACGTTGTAGCGCGCTTATCGATTTGAATACCAGGACCGCTGAGCGTCGTCCAGCCTTCTACGCTATCGAAAACGCCGAACTGTTCTCGTCTGACGGATGCTTTTTCAAAGTTGCCGTTAACAACGAGATTTTTTCCTCTAGGGCGCAGCGCCAGTAGGGAGGTGGGACTAGGTGTAGGCGTAACTACAGGTACTGGTGGCGCTGCAGGCTGAGCGAGGGGCTGCACGGATCCTTGTCCTTGACCGTACAGACTCACGATGCCATTAATATCGTCTTGCAGGAGAAAGGCTTCTGAGGTGCCTACAAACCGGTTGGCAATGACCGGGTTCATAATGGCGATGGTCTCTTCCTCGTGCGCTAGACCCAAGGAGTGGCCTATTTCATGTACGGCTGTTTCTAAAAATAGGGCGCTGCTCCAACTATCGTCGCTATCGAACGTGATGTCGCCTGCAATGTCGCCACCGGTTGGAAAGTAGGCTGAAGCGAGCGTGTTGCTTTGACCATCAATAGGGCTGCTGCTGACTCTAATATCTATGCCTGCAGCGCTGCCAGGATCTGGAACTTCTTTGAAGTTTAGCGGTGCCTGGTCGCTCCAAGCGGAGAGCGCTTCTGCGAAAAGCGCCTTAGCTTCGTCCTGGCTAAGGCCGGGTACGGTGAGATTGCTGTCAAATGAATAGGTTATTTCAACAGGGGTGCCCAAGCCGTAGGGCTGAGCCCACTTAGCGGGCGGGCGGCTTTCCCAGCCACCCCCTAGAGATGTTGATGTTTTGAAGTCTGCGCTTTCGGGTGTATTGCTTTCATGCGTGTGGCCTTCGTGCGTATGGTCTTCGTGTGTATGGCCTTCGTGCTCAAAGTGTGTAAAGGTTCTGGTTGAAAGAATGTCTCTAAGTTTGAGCGCTTGTCGCGGCAACACGTTTGGTAGTACCTCAAGAACTTTAGTGGTTTCGATGCTTTTAACTTTTGTAAACATACTATGGATAAATCACCCTTGCAGAATAGGCAGGGTGGAAACGTCGCCTTGATTGGCTAGCAAGGAACGGACTTACAGATATTGCCTCTCGTTAGATATATACGGATGAGAGGCTCATTTGGATTAATCAGCTTTAATTGATTTAACGCATACCCAGAATATCAGGCCAATGACTAGGTGGCAGATGGCTGCACGGATCACAGCTACCGACTTGCCAAATCTATTGTTCTGCTTAATCTATGTGCTCTCTTTTGCTACAGCCACATTGTGCTGAATCCGGAAAACGTGGTGGCAACCTGAAAAAGCAATCGCATAGGAGATAAGTTAAGCGATGGCTGACTGAGCTATTCTGTCAGCCATCGCTTGAGCGTGCTGTCTGTAACTGTAGGTGCTTGAATTTATACGCTTGAACTGTAGTCGCTTGAATTGTAGTCGCTTGAATTGTAGGCGCTCGGTGTCTGCCGTGACGATTGCTAGGTTTACTGGTAACTGTTGCTCTCTAGCGTGAGCGATTCAGGAATTAATGATGTCACAATCGGAATATTTTCGTCGGTGTTGCTGCTGTTTGCTGCTGCATAGTCTATAGACTCTGTAGTCGCTTCGATAGGCTTATGCTCATAGGTTTCTATCATGGCTCCGACAGCAGCATGCACCTTCTTTAGCTCAGATGCATCTAGCTGAGCGATACCGTCTAAGAGCTGCTGTGTAGTCAGCGTGATATCTGTATGGACAGTGATTTTAACCATATTGAATACTGCGTTAAAGACTTACTGGGCTTCTAGCTTTCTTTTGGGCCATGCCTTGAGCCGCGTTAGGTTAAACACGCGTTGACAAGACTGGTTGCGGCCACTTTCTTTGGCTTCGTAAAGGGCTTGATCGGCAAAATTGAGCGCTGTTTGGGCACTAACATTTGGGGAGGGTACACCCACGGCAATACCGATGCTAAGCGTCACGTAGGGACTTACCTGCGAGGCTTCGTGGACTAGGGCCGCTTGGCTCAGCTGCGTGTGAATGCGCGCTGCAAATTTCAGCGCGGCCTGTACGGAGGCGTTAGGCAAGATAATCACAAATTCTTCTCCGCCGTACCTAGCGACAAAATCACCGGCCCGGTGGGTGGCCTGATTTAGTATTTGGGCAATGTTGCAGAGGCACTCGTCGCCCTTTTGATGTCCGTAGCGATCGTTATAGCTTTTGAAGTAGTCCACATCGCACAGCAGCAGAGCGATCTGAGTTTGGTTGCGCATGGCCCGATGCCACTCTTCAATCAATATCTGGTTGAAGTGACGACGGTTGGCAATTTGAGTGAGATCGTCAGTTACTGAAACTTGTTCTACTTCCTCTAGAATTTGCTGGCGGATGCGGGCGAACTTAAGCGCATAGAGCGAAAAGAGAGCGGCAAATAGAAAGAAAGACGTTACCAGAAAGAGAAGATAGTTGAGACCTTTCTTTTGATCGTTAGTTAAAATCGCGTATTCTTTCCAGTGCTCTTGACCATTGAGCAGGCCGAGCTGGTTGATATCTACTTCTAGCTCTTCTAGCTGGGAGAGTACAGACTGTTGAAGAGAGACCTCTTCAGGATTTAGCTGCAAGGCATTTAGATCTTTTTTAACCGCTGTCCATCCGTTCAAAATCTCTTTCGTTTGAATGACGTTGCGCATGCTGGCTTCTGCCGTTCGATAGCGGTTGGCGTTGCCTATCTGAAAAATAGTCATTCGACTTTGAACGAGATCAGTATGAAATTTTAGCGTTTCGACATCGAGAGTGGCCTGAGGAGAGATTGCTGGCGTTGGCGTTGTTTGAGACTCTGGCTGAGATTCTGGCTGAGACTCTGGTTGCAGTGTCGTTGCCTGTGGCTGATAGGTGGCGGTGACCAGGAATCGGTTCAGCCTGAGCGTTTCTCGCTGGAGCTGATGGAGTTCGTGCATTTCTCCGATAAATCTGTCTTCTAAGAAGATGCCCTGCTGTTGAATTTGGTGCTGAAGCTTTTGTCCGCTAACAAGAACAGCTACAATTAATCCTGCACAGATCAGGACGGCCAGTGGACTTTTGTAGGGATATCTAAGCGAGTTTTTGCGAATGCTAGAAAATGAGTTCTCTAGCTTTACGGTGCCGGCTTGCAAAGAACTCGGGGCTATGTTTTTCATTCGACGTGAATAGTTTTTATTTGCCAAATCCAATACTCTCGGTTGGCGAGTGCTCTGACGGATGGGTAGGCATTGATTGGGGCGACCAGCATGGCTGGCCCACGATAGTCCCGAGTCATGGTCTGGCCATTCTGTTGCATAGCCATAAGAACGGGGTATTCACGCAGGAGGGTAATTGGGATGGTGACTTGATAATCATTGAGGGCAGTTATGGTTAGCTGCTGAGCGTTTTCAGACACTTGCCACAGGTCGAGCAAATCTCTAAACAGTACGCCACTAAAGGTGTTTTCCTGTTTCTCAAAAGGGTCTTCTACGGCGTACTCTATGGTGCCCAAGGCTTCTATGTTGGCCCTATCCATTGCGATTTTCGCAGCTGCAATATTTAATCTCTGCTGGCCGTCAGAAGCCGCTCCGCTAGAGGCTGTTTTCTCTTGCGTTGCGTTGACTTTGCCAGTGACTGTCAGAATTATTTCGCCTGTTGCCTGAGGGATAGGACTATTGGGCTGAACTGTACTGGGCGTTACCTGGGTGTAGACAGTCTCGAAGCTAGGTCTGGTAGTGCAACCTACAGTACAGCTGAGCGTAGATGCAATAAGTGTCGATAGGACGATAAGTCGTGTATAGAGCATGACTAAGTAGTCCGTGCGATATGTCTATAGTACTCTCCCAGAGGCTAGGCGGCGAAGATATCGACCCATACCGGGACGCCCGAGCCATGTTTGATCGCTGACGATGAGCTGTCCACGCAGAAAATTTTTCTCTACCTTTCCTTGAACCTGTCGTCCCTCGAAAAGAGAATAATCGACGTTGGAGTGCTGGGTGCTGGCGCTGATTGTGTGCTGCTTGTTGGGGTCAAACAGGATAATATCACCGTCGCTGCCAACAGCGATTGTGCCTTTCTGTGGGAATAGACGGAACATTTTAGCAGGGGCGGTAGCGGTAAGCTGGACGAAGCGGTTAAGGTTGATTCTGCCGGCACGAACGCCCCCGTCGTACAGCAGCTCTATTTGGCGCTCTCGAACCCTGGGCGATTGTATTCGGAGTGGTCGAGGAAAAGGTAGTGAAGACAGGTCTCGGCGAAAGCGTGAATGCCGCGATCGCGTGCTTCAGCAACCGCATCTAGGGCTTTTTTTGCCGACAGATGCACGATATATACAGGTACTTCCGCTAGCTCGGCAATCCGGATTACCCGATGAGTCGCTTCACTCTCCATCAGCTGAGGTCGGGTCATTTGATGGAATTTGGGCGAGGTATTGCCTGCGGCGAGAGCTTCTTCTATCAGCGCCTGGATAACGATGCCATTTTCAGCATGGACATTGACCATGCCACCGTGATCGCCAACTTTGCGCATGATTTTATAAATGGCCGCGTCGTCGACCATCATGACGCCAGGGTAGGCCATATATAGTTTAAAGCTAGAGACGCCTTCCTGATTGACCAGATCGGGAAGCTTGGCGATCGCATCTGAATTAGCATCGGTCAAAATAAAGTGGAATCCATAGTCTACGTTGCACTGCGGTTCGGCAGCGGCCAGTCGCCTATCGAGTGCTAGCTTGGGGCTTTCGCCTGCGAACTGCTGAGCAAAGTCGATGATAGTTGTGGTGCCGCCAAAGGCCGCTGAGCGGGTGCCGCTCTCGAAGGTATCGCAGGTGTATATGTCGTTGCCCATGGGGGTTCCATATGGACATGAACATCAATGCCACCTGGAAGCATAAAGAGAGATTTTTTCTTGTACCTCTTTTTCCTCTTTTTCTCTCTCTGGCTTTTTTCTCTCTGGCTCTTTCCCTCTTTGGCTTTTTCTTTCTAGACTTTTCTCTTTAGACTCTTCTTTCTAGACTCTTCTTTTTTGTCCGCTTGCTGGGTTTTGGTTGCTTATGATTGCGCTTTGTACTTTGCCCAGCCACCAATATCTGAAATGTCTGGATAGCCGTTCTCTTCAATGAGTTTCTGCGGATAGAGCATTGCGATCGCCTGGTCTCCATTTTCCATTTCTACTTCTTCTGGATACATATCTGGCGGCTCTGTTGAGACTAAATACTCATACTGCTCCGGTGTCAGCTGATAAATCTCTCCCGGGATAGAAATTCCGTTCTCTTCAGTGGCAAAGATACCTGGATGCCAGCCATCTTTGACGGCGTGCAATCGATATTTTGGCGCTGTCTTGGCTTCTCTGATGAATTTAGCTGACTGCAGGTTTTGATGGTCGGGCTGACCCTTTAGCGCCGAGCCGCAGATAAAAACAAGATAAGATTGAGTATTGTTTGATTGGTCTTGGTCAGACATGGGGGAACAGCCTTACTGAAAATGAAACTATAGCGTTCGTCACTTAGCTTTACACACTTTCAATATATGAAACTGTTGGTGCATATAGAATTGATGCATATAGAGCTCAGTGAACAGCAATTGCCAAATGCCATACGTATGCATCTGGCAATTGCTGTGTTAGCGTCACTAGCAACTATTACCAGAAATAGCTACAGGGAACGTTCAATTGCTAACGAAGTTAACAAGAGATAAAATTGGCAGGCTGTTTCTAATGAGATCGGCGATCGCCTGTGCGTCCAGATAAATTCGATACACTTTGTCATCCGATTTCTCAGATAGATTGATCACAGTTGATCACAGTCGAAAGGTTGTGACTTAATCAAGTTGTGACTTCATACGTCCGGTTTTTCTTACTCCAGTGCAACCAGCATGAATCCAGACAGTGCTCAGCCATCGCGGATCGTTTCTTCGCCTCCGGTATCTGTTCGGTCGGCTGATGCTGATGGCCGAGCAGATGCCGGACAGATGCCTACCGATGCTCGCCAAGGGATAGTTACAGAAGCGGCGGGCGTTGCCCTGCGTTCAGTTACTAAAAAATATGGTCCTGTTACAGCTATCGAGAACGTTACGTTAGATATTCCAGCGGGTGCGTACTGCTGTTTATTAGGTCCTAGCGGCTGTGGTAAAACGACGGCCCTGCGTATGATAGCAGGGCATGAGGCGGTGACCGCTGGCGAGGTGTTGATTGGCGATAGGGTGGTGACCCAGCTGCCGCCTGCCAAGCGAAACACTGCGATGATGTTTCAAAACTATGCGCTATTCCCGCATAAAACGATCTGGCAAAACGTGGATTTTGGCCTCAAAATGCAGCGGGTATCTAAAGCAGAACGTACTCAGCGAGTGGGTGAAATATTAGAGTTGGTGGGTCTGAGCCATACCGCAGATAGAAAGCCCAATATGCTCAGCGGCGGACAGCAGCAGCGGATTGCTTTGGCGAGGGCTTTGGTAACCCGCCCGCAGGTGCTAATGCTCGATGAGCCGCTAAGTGCCCTGGATGAAAACTTGCGGGTGAGAATGCGCGGCGAGCTACGAAAAATTCAGCAACAGTTTAAGCTAACTTTTATTCAGGTGACGCACCATGTAGAAGAGGCGTTTTCTCTTTCTGATCAGGTAGTTGTGATGAATCATGGCCGAATTGATCAGGTGGCAACGCCCACTGAGCTATTTAATGCGCCGGCCTCTCAGTTTGTTGCCAAGTTTATTGGTGATAATAATATTTTTGAAGGTAGGGTTTCGAGGACTTGTCGTATCAATGGGATAGAGTCTGTTGAGCTGACAGTAGAAGGTATAGGCACTCTTTATTGTCAAGGTAGTGCAGCATTGAATGCGACGGCCGCTTGCTCTGTGCGTCCTGATTTGATGCAGCTAGATCCGGTTCTAGAAGATCTGGCTGCGCCTTCTACCGAGACTAATCAGGTTCCGGTTCGCGTTGTTGATGTTGAAATGACGGGGTACGTAACGAGAGTTTCTCTGATAGTGGAAGCGACTGGTCAAACGATGCTTTACAAAGCAAGAACGACCGATTGGATGGGGGCAGGGATTAGCGTTGGTCAGCCTTTGAGAGCAACCTGGTCAGCTGAAGACTGTGTCTTTTTGCCCTCTTGATGTCTCAATTGTTGTAATCTTTTGAACATTTGTTTTTCTGAAGCGCAGTAGGATTATGCTTTTGAGTAGCACGTACTGAATGGTCGCCAATTGAGTCACCGATTGATGTTGCACTGACTGAGATTGATTTGGGTGTTCAAGACAGGTGCCAAGATTTTTTGCGTGGATTTGCTGGTAATGGTACCGTGGCACACCAAATGGCTGTACCAATCGCGATACTGTAGCTAGCACTATCTGTCGTTTAGCTTTTAGTGAAACAATGCCTAAGTTTACTCGTCGTCGCTTACTGCAAACGGGCCTAGCTACGGGGGCGGCGTTGGCGACTGCCCGCTGTGGAACGCCGAATAATCCGGCCCCAGGACCTGAGGTGAATACCAACAGTATTAAGGATGTAACCCTGCGCTTTATCGGTACGGGCGTGGCGCAGATTAATGATATCCGCGATAAAGCTCAAGAAGATTTGGGCTTTAAGATAGAGCTGAAGGCACTCAGTACAGAAGAAAATAATCAAATTGCGATTACTCAGCCCGGTCAGTACGATATGTTCGACGGCGAGTACTTTAGCCTGCCGCTGGTGATTCCTTCGGGAAATTTGCAGGCGATTGACGTCAAGCGAATCAAGAGTTTTGACAAGATTGCTTCTTTCTTCACTACAGGAGACTTTAATGGACTGCCTGTGGAGACTGCGCAGGGAACCGCACCGATTAAGGTGATGTACCTAAGCGATCAAAATTCCTCAGAGTTTTCAGCTACGCCGACAGACTGGGCAACGCTAATTCCGTTTCAGTACAACGCAGACACGCTGGGCTATCGGCCCGATCTAGTCGATAAAGAAATTACGAGCTGGGCTGATCTGTTCGATCCTGCCTTTAATGGCAAAACGTCTATTCTCGATATTCCTTCTATTGGCATTATGGATGCTGCTCTAGTGGTAGAGGCGGCTGGGCTGATGACTTTTGGTGATAAGGGGAATATGACTCGCGAAGAGATTGACCAAATCACCGAAATCTTAATCGAGAAGAAGCGAGAGGGCCAGTTTAGAGCATTTTGGAAGACGTTTGATGAGTCTGTGAATTTGATGTCCTCTGGAGAAGTTGTTTTGCAGTCGATGTGGTCACCAGCGGTGACAGCGGTAAAGGCGCAGGGGATTGAGTGCGTGTATGCGCCGCTCAAAGAGGGCTACCGGGCCTGGGGGGGTGGTATTGGTATGTCGGCAGCCTTGGAGGGCGCTAAGTTAGATGCGGCCTACGCTTATATGGACTGGCTGCTAGATGGCTGGGTGGGTGCGTTTTTGGGCCGGCAGGGCTATTACAGCGCGGTGCCCGAGAATGCGAAGAAGTTTATGTCTGCTGAGGAGTGGGACTTTTGGTACGAAGGTAAGCCTGCGGCGGTCGATATGGTCGATCCGTTTGGTAAGACACTGGAGAAGGCGGGTGCGGTGCGAGACGGTGGCTCTTTTGAAGAGCGCATGGGCAACGTGGTGGTGTGGAATTCGACGATGGATGAGCAGGTCTACCTGGTTCAGAAATGGAATGAGTTTATTGCTGCATAGCGTTAGATATAGCCAATGTTCTATAGAACATTGGCTCAGAAGCGTTGCATACTTGCTGGCGGCTGTAGCCCTTCGCATGTGTCCTAAGCAACGCTTCAAAAGCTATAGTTTGTTGGATAGTTTTTGATGTACAAGTCCTGGAAGGTTCTTCAGCCATATCTTTTGGCTACACCACAAACGCTGATATTTTTGATGTTTTTGGTGTTCCCCATTCTCATGATTTTTGTTGTGAGCTTTTGGCAGTTTAATGGCTATGCCATGACGCCAGCCTTTACGTTTGAGAACTATGTCAATATCTTTAGCTCGCAGGTTTCACTGGCAACCTATCTAAATACGTTTAAGTATGTGACGCTGGTATGGGGACTTTGTGTTGCGATCGCTCTTCCCGTTTCTTACTACCTGGCTTTTTGCATAAAGCGTGAAAGTATTCGCGTGCTGCTGTTCTTGTTGTGTACGATTCCTTTTTGGACCTCGAACATTATTCGGATGATTTCTTGGATTCCGCTGCTGGGCCGAGAAGGGCTGGTGAATCAGGCGTTGCTCAATCTAAATCTAGTGCAGCAGCCGGTGGAATGGTTACTGTACTCAGATTTTGCCATTGTGCTAGGAATGGTGCATTTGTATAACTTTTTTATGATTGCACCTGTATTCAACAGCATGATGCGTATTGATCGTACGCTGATTACGGCTGCTAGAGATATGGGCGCTTCTGGATTTGAGGTGCTCAAAGAGATTATCCTGCCGTTGACCGCGCCGGGGATGGCGATTGGCTCTATTTTTGTGGTGACCCTGACGATGGGCGAATATGTAACGGTGCGTCTGATGGGGGGCGGTCAGGCGGCTTCTATTGGCAAGCTGATCAGTACGCAGATTGGTAGCTTGCAATACCCACTGGCTGCGGCGAATGCGGTGATTTTGTTGCTATTTACGCTGGTGATGGTGACCGGAATTTTGCGGGTTGTTGATATTCAGAAGGAGCTGTAGGCAGCTGTTATGATCAAACTCTTGCTGACTGCTTTCTTTGCGCTTTTTGTTTTGTTTTTGTACGGGCCGATGCTGGCCATTTTTACGCTGTCTTTGCAGGGGCCAGATGGTGCGCTTACCTTTCCGGTTCGCAGCTTTGGATTTTACTGGCTAGGGCAGGTGTTTCAAGAGCAGCGGGTTGGTAGCTTTGTTGAATCGTTTCAGCGATCGCTTTGGCTGGGACTGGCGGTGGTGGCGATCGCTATTATCGTCAGCGTCATGGCCAGTATGGCTTTTCGCGCTAGGTTCAAAGGCTCGCTGGCTTTGTTCTATCTGACAATTTCTAGCCTGGTGGTGCCAGGTGTACTGATTTCTTTGGGCATTGGCATTACTTTTCAGGTGCTCGATATTCAAACAAACTGGTTTTCTTCGGGGCTAGGGGCTCATCTTACCTGGACGGTGCCTTTTGCTTTTTTGATTATGCTTGGGGTGTTTAACCGGTTTAACCCTTACTACGAGGAAGCGGCTAGAGATTTGGGTGCTGGAGAGGTTAGAACGTTTCAAGAAGTTGTTCTACCTCTGATTTTGCCCAGCTTGATTGGTATCGCGCTGCTAGGGTTTACGCTTTCTTATGATGAGTTTATTCGCACCTCGTTGGTGTCGGGGCAGTACAATACGCTACCGCTAGAGATTTTTGGCATGACGACTAATGTGACTTCTCCGGCGCTGTATGCCTTGGGTACGCTCACCACGTTGTTTTCTGTCACGATGATTGCCGTTGGCTTTGGTGCGTACAAGTCGCTTTCGCGGCAGTGAGGTCTATTTTGGGGATTCGTTTGGAAGGGGAATGAATTCTGTTTCTCCAGGGACGGGCTCGAATCGTTGCGATCGCCAGTCGCTTTTAGCCTGCTCAATTCGTTCCGGGCGGCTGGAGACGAAATTCCAATACTTTGTGCGATCGCCCACGGGCGCTCCTCCAATAATCATGCAGCGTGCTTTAGCTTCCGCGCGAATATCTACCGTGTCACCGGGTTGAATAATAGCCAGGCGATGTTGCGCAAAAGGCTCTCCGTTTAAAGTGAGTCCGGGCGTTATGCTGTAGATTGCCCTTTCAATCTGTTCAGTAGCAGTAGGCAAGTGAAAGTGACCGCCTGCTTCAAAAGCAAGTGACAGATAAAGCGTGGAAGAGCAGGTTTTAACTGGGGAACTGTAGGATTTATTATGTGCTTGAAAGTCTCCTGCTATCAGCGTCGTGGTGACGCCGTTTGCTGTCCAAATTGGGAGATCAGCAGCTGAGTAGTGAGAGAAACTAGGATCGATTTCTTCTTCGCTTTCGGGCAGCGCAACCCAGGTTTGAATGGCGTGCAGCGTTGCGTGGCTATCTCTAAAGCTGTCGGGCGATCGCTCAGAATGCACAACGCCCTTGCCCGCAGTCATCCAGTTGACCTCACCTGGCAAAATCTCTTGCACTACGCCCAAACTGTCGCGATGGAGTAAGCTGCCTTCAAAGAGAAATGTCACAGTCGCTAGATTAATATGTGGATGTGGCCGGACATCTACGCCTTTACCCACTGGAAAATCAGCCGGCCCTAAGTGGTCAAAGAAAATGAAGGGACCCACCATAGTTCTGGCTTGGTTCGGCAGCGATCGCTGTACGCTAAACCCACCCAAGTCATGCATCTCAGGAATAATTAATTGCTGAATACCCATTTTTCTCTTTGCCTGTGCTGCTTTAGTCGTTTGTTGTATGTAACTGTTCCATGGGAGCCTGATGACCTGGCAGTTGGTACTTAGCAGGCAGGCGATCAATTGATTTTACGCTGTTGTTGAAGGGCTGCTGCTTTCAATCTTTGAACAATACCCATGCCCAAACGACTATTAAATCCTACGCCGCAATACTGTGTGAAATCTGCCAAGGTGTTAATCCGCTTAATAATGAGAGGATCGGCTTTATTGCCAATGCGGAAACTAATCCGACCCGTACAGCCTGTAATCGTCTGTTGCGATTGACGTCGAATAGTTTGAATAGAACTCGTTTGAATATCGAAATGAGTTGGGGTGATGCTTTCAATAAGACTAGGCGTAAATGCCAGGCCGCTGTAGCGATTCCAGTGCTTTCTGAGGGGATGAAAAACAGCCTCGGCCGTGGGCAAAGGTATGATGGCATCGCTGTGCTTGAAGGCTGTTGGTGTCAAAAAGCGTAGATGAATATCGCGCTCATCATCAGAAGCCTGTTCATAAATGTCTTGATAGCTACAGCTGTCTGCATGGACTGCGTAGTGTGAACCTGTCGTGATGCGAACGACCTTCACACTAGATGAGCCCAGCTGAAATATTTCGTCCCTGATCTGATTCCACAGATAAACTAAATGATCGAGCAGCGCGTCATCTAAAAAAGAAATTCGCCACCAGCATTCTGTCTGAGCGCTCAGCGTGTTGCTATGTGAAAAGTGTAATGTATTCGCTTCACGCTTTATATCGCTTTGAATGGCGCTTAGGCTGTAGGAATAATTCTCTTTGTCACGCCGTAAAACGCGCCCTAGCTCTGGATCAACAATTTCGACCAGGTTGAAAAACAGCTGCTGAAGCGAATATCCCTGAAGGTGCTTGGGTGGGATAGCTGATTGAGCAGTTAGGTTGAGAATAAGACTCTGAGGCATATGATCCGCACGGGGCAAAAAGACCCTCTAAACAGGGCAAGCAGACTACTGTAAGTAGGGCTTTTAAGCAGGGCTATAGTCTTACGACAGTGAATAGGTAATCCTTGAATGAAAAGCTATGAAAGTAAGGGAAGTGTGTAATGAGGGTAGTAAATTCATCTAATCTTTAATTTAATCTAGTATATTTTTTCAAAAACGTGCTTACTTATTCAATGCTGACCCATTCATTCCATAGAAAGTTCCAGTAAACAGGCGACGGCGGTGCCACTTTTTCTATTGGTCTTTTTCTATTAATCTTTTCTACTGCCCCTGCATTGCTAGCGTTTTTGTCAGTTGTATTTTCTTGTCTCGGTGTCTTCATTGCCTCTGTATCCTTACCGCCCTGGGTTATACGAACATTTGCTATGAGTAAATTTAGCGGTAGCTTGATTTCCGCTTGATTGATATAAATAGTTCATATAAAGCTTTGCTGATGTAAGGCCAGTTATGAGGAGAATGTACTATGTCTTCAAGAGCCCAGTCTTCAAGAGCCCAGTCTTCAAGAGCCCAGTCTTCAAGGTGTCAGAGAGCCTGCCGCATAACGCCGCTTAGAGCAGTTTTCTCAGGTACTATGGCTGCTTTACTGTGGAGTGCAATGGTATTTCCAGCTGCCGAGGCAGCGCCTCACGTGCGTTCTATCGCTACGTCTTCTAGAACTGTAAACAACACAGCTACTAATAAGACAGCTGTCGAAATCGGCCCCGATCCTTTTAATGAAACGACCTCTTTAGCTGCGCCTAGCAGTGCCCAAATGACCGAATTGACCGAGCCAGATGGCACAACGGTCATTTTGCCGCCTGGTTACGATGCTAGTCGCGCTTATCCTGCGCTGGTGCTGATGCCTTATACAGATCGCACAGCGCTGCATATGTTTAACTGGGGCATTTATGATGCCTACCATCGTCGGGGCGAAAATTCTTTTGTCATCATTATGCCGCCTGGACAGGGGAGCTCGGCCAACTGGTCGGGTACTGGTTGGGAATCGCTGGTCAATGAATACGGAGCCTATATACAGCAGGACTTGGAGCCTGTTGCTGCTAAGTACAACGTAGATCCTAATCGAATGGTAATCGGTGGATTTTCGCTAGGTGGCGATCTGAGCTGGACTTTGAGCCTACGCAATCCTGCTATTTTTAGCGGTGCTATTGTTATGGGCAGTATGTCAAACCATCGCGATGCGCAGAATGCGCAAACGCTGGCCGCTCGAAACTTTCGCTACTTTATGGTGATGGGTGGCTACGATGGCAATCGCAGCTCAATGTACAGCGCGTTAGATTCATTGGATCAACAAAATATTGATTATCACTACGAAGAAGTCTCGAATGCTGGCCATGGTGATTTGCCTGAACAGATGGAGAACGATCTTTTTCTCTCTGCGATGGATTATGTTTTGGCTGAATAATTTAAGTTCAAGCCTGTCAAAAAAATAACAACACTTCCATAACTTATCTCATTGTCGTTTCACAGCGTTGCATGTGTTTAATGACAAAACTGCAATTATCTAAAAAAATCTTATGATCTAAGTCACATTGGCTGATATGCTGTCGAGAGCCCCAACGGGTGCATGAAGATGCATTCACAAAGATTGTTGTTCTCGAACCGTATATTTCACTAAATACGCAGCTAACTTAGTTACCTGTTTCATGTTTGTTCGTCTTTTGGCAGGCGTTTTTGCTTGTTCGAAGGAGTGCGTGGGCAGGCTAGCAAGGCACCGCTGTGTAAAAAATACTGCTGCACTATGTCTTTTTCCTGGAAAACACTGAGACACAGAAGTCTCGCGCTGTCAGCTCTTTTTGCTGTAGCTGGCTTTAGTCACTCAAGCCTTTCTCAGTCAAACCTTTCTCGCTTAAACTTTTCTCAATCCAATCTTTCTCAGTCAAACTCTTCTTCTATCACTGATAATCAGCGCTTTCTCACCACGCCTGACTTGGCAGATCAAGTTGTTGCACATGATACAGTTTCGACGCTAAATATTGGTTCAACGCTAGGCTCAATTTCTTCTGCTTTATCGTCTTTGTCTCCTTTTTCTCTGCAACCTGCTGTAGCGGCTACTTCTGATATTTCTGCGCTATGGCAGTCGAAAGAGATCCGTGGAATCTATATGAGCCGGTATCGAATTACAAACAACACCCCTGAAGAGACTATTCGCAATCGGGTGCGCTACTACAAGCAGCAGGGGATTAATACCATCATCCATGGCGTATGGGGTAATGGCTGCCCGATGTATGACAGTGATGTGATGATGGAAACATTTGGAACTTCTCGTTGCGATAACGAATTCCAGGCAGATTGGCTGGCCTGGCTGATAGATGAAGCGCACAATCAAGATATGCAGGTTCACGCCTATTTTGAAAAGGGAATAAAGCTAGATGCTCAAAGCCCGATTTTTGAAATTGCTGAGGCCAACGGCTGGTTTGTTCCTGGAATTGATAGAACCTATCCTTCTGTTGATCACTACGTGCTAGACGTTAATAATCCTCAGGTAAGTCAGTTTTTTGAACAGATTTTAGCTGAGTTTGTACGTAAATACCCTACGGTTGATGCGGTGCAATGGGATGATTACTTGGGCTATCATGCGGGACTGGCAGACAGCGTTGATCGCACGTCGCATTTAACTAGCTTTGTGCAGCGAATGCGTACGGGGATGAAGCATGCCAATCCGAATGTCAGTTTTGATATTTGTCATCACAATCCTTACTGGGGGGCGCGCTATTTTGCTGCTGACTGGGTCAATTGGGGTGCCGATCGGACGTTTATTCAGGCCTATAACGATGCTAACTTTTACGATGAGCTTAGCTATATCGAAAGCAGTGCGGGCGTAGCTATCTCTGATAATCAGCTACATCGGCTAGAAGATATTATCAACAATCCTAATATCAAGAGTGTGCTGATTTTTCCAACAACTGGGGATCCGGTGACGGCTGCTCGGCGGGTGAATGAAGTCATCTTTGGCCGCTAGGTATCTTGTACTCTAGATATCTTGCTCTCTAGATATCTTGCAATACTGACTGAAAGGTTTGGCTGTAGTCAGGGCGGGCATTCTAACATCGTACGGAATTGATTAGTTGGGCTATGAAGTTTCCGTTTGATATGATGCTCGCCTGTGTATTGCTATGTCTGCTTCACCGAAAAAGAAAAAGTCCGGCTGTGGCTGTGGCTCTTTTCTTCTACTTTTGATAGCTATTACGGTGGGCAGTGGCTGGTGGCTGGTTCCTCGGCTGCATCGGATAGATATTGACACGGCTAGAGATGGAGATTTGGTTGCGGTTGCGAAGAGTTTGTTAGAAGAAGATCCGGACGCGCCAGTCTTTACACCGGTTGAACTGCCAGCAGGGATTCCTAACGCTGAGCCATCAGAGCCCGTAGAGGGTTATACAGGCTCTGATGCGGGCAGTGTGGCAGAGCCGCCGCCACCGCCGCCGCCAGATATGCCAGATGTTCCCGATTCGATAGAAGCTGTCGTTGCTGAACCCGCGCTACCTACCGCTTGGGCATCGAAAGAGATTCGAGGAATTTATTTGAGTCGGTATCAAGTGACGAACCGGGCGAGTGAATCAACGATTCGCGATCGCGTTCGTTACTACAAGGCTCAGGGTATTAACACCATTATTCACGGCGTTTGGGGCAACGGCTGCACGATGTACCAGAGCGACGTGATGCAGGCGAAGTTTGGCTTTTCTAGCTGTCCAAATCTGTTTGAAGATCAGTGGTTAGACTGGATGCTAGATGAGGCTAAAAAGCAAAATATGCAGGTACATGCGTATTTTGAGAAGGGCATTAAGCTAGATAAGAACAGTCCAATTTTTGAAATTGCGACTCGTAAGGGCTGGTTTGTGCCAGGCATTGATAAGACCTATCCGAGCGTGGACCATTACATTTTGGATGTGGAAAATCCGGAAGTGGCTAAGTACTTTGCGGATATTTCGGCAGAGTTTGCGCGCAAGTATCCGACAATTGATGCGGTGCAGTGGGATGACTATGTGGGCTACCACAAAGAGCTGCCGGGCGATGAAGATAGAACGCCACAGCTTACTGCTTTTATGCTGTCACTGCGCTCTGCGGTGAAGACAACAAGCCCGAAAATTAGTTTTGATGTGTGCCATCACAATCCTTACTGGGGCAAGCGCTACTTCGATGCAGACTGGGCGAACTGGCAGGTAGATAGGGCGTTTATTCAGGTGTACAACGATAATAACTTTGATGTGGAAATGGACTATGTACAGCAGAATGAGGGAATCGCTATTTCGGATAACCAGTTTGAACGGCTAGCAGTTTTGGCGAATAACCCTCAGGTGAAGAGCGTACTGTTGTTTCCTTCTGCGGGTCAGCCGGAAGAAACCGCAGCAAAGTTTCGAGCGGTATGGGAAGCTGAATGATAAATGAATACCTTATCGCAATTACGCTACTTGAATTACGCTACTTTTAAGAGTCTTTCAACGCCCGCAGATAAATCAAACATGAAGATTATTCCACCTTACTTTCTGTTGGTGATATCATCTACAAGCTGTTCAAATTGAGCAACAGATTTTTCTACAATTGCAAGACTATCTTGCCAGAACTGAGGCTGACTGAGATCTTTTTGTAGATGGTGCTGAACAACGTCTTCTGCCGTCATTGTGCCAGTATCGCGTAGTAAATCTGTGTAGCGCTGGTTAAACTGGCTGCCGTAAACGGGCTGCTGGGCGTAGATGCCGAGGCTGAAGAGGTAGCCGAAGAGGTAGGGGTAGTTGTAGAAACCGAGACTGGAGATGGAGAAGTGAAGCTTGCTGGCCCAGAATAGATCGTCGACTTCGCTGAGGCTGTCTTCGTACCACATTTTCCAGCTTTCGCTCATCATTTCGCGCAGTTGGGTGGGGCGAAGTGCGCCGACTTTGCTTGCTTCTACCTATCGTTTTTCAAACTCGAAGCGAGCGGGAATGTTGTGCAAGAAGACAGCTGCGCTTTGCGCGTCTTGCCAGGCAATTTCTAGCTTTTGCTCTGGAGTGGCGGCTTTCTCCATCAGGGCTTCGCGAACGAGCGTTTCAGCAAAGATGCTGGCGGTTTCAGCAAGGGTCATGGGGTAGCGGCACTGGGTGGGTGCGAGGTCTCTCATCACCCAGTTGTGCCAAGCGTGGCCGAGTTCATGGGCGAGGGTGAGCACGTTATTCATGGTGTTTTCGTAGGTCATGAATATACGCGGCTCGCGTGGGTCAGAAAATTTGGTGCAGTATGCGCCGGTTGCTCGGTTGGGTGTGGGTGCGCCGTCGATCCAGCCTTTTTTGGCCATCATGATGGCGAAGTCTCCCATTTCGGGCGTGAGGCGGTTGAAGGCGTCGGCGATGAGGGCGATCGCAGCTTCAAAAGAGATATTTTCCGTGTCTCCTTTTGCCTCTTTTTGTGTAGGCGCGGGTGCCATTAAATCCCAGGGGTGCGCTTGAGGTTGACCGATGGCCTTGGCCATTGCTGTGAGGGCTCGCTGCCCGATTTCGCGCTGCTGATAAGTGGTCTCTATCAAAGCGTCTAGGGTGGCGCGAGAAATTCTGCTTTGGTGACAGCTTTTATCTAAGTAGTGCAGCTTGCGCTGGGCGGCGCGTTTTTCGGTTTCTTCTAGCCGCCAGCCGGTGATGGCGTTGAGCCCGGCGGCGACAGCGCTTTGTTGGGTTTCCCAGGCGGCTCTGGTGCCTTTCCAGGCGGCTTTACGGGTGGCAGATTCGGGATGGCTGAGCAGGTTGGCTGCCTTGGCTAATCCCATGGTTTCGCCTTGGACTGTGCACTTTAGCGTTCCAGCCAGTTCGCTGTAGAGGTTTCCCCAGGTGTGTAGGCCATTGGTGGCGAGGCCGGTAATAAGCTGTTCTTCGCTGACGCTGAGGAGCTGGTCTTTTAGCTGACGCTGGTGGTGAATGAGAAAGGCCGTCTCGGCAAGAGCCGGATCGGCGAGTAGGTGGCTGATGAAGACTTCGCTGGCGCGGGTGAGGAAGACGTTGAGTGGGGTGAGCGCCTGAGAGAGTTCGGCGCTGAGCTGTTGGAGGATGGGTTTCCAGGTGCTGGCGTGAGGGTCTTGTGTGTTTGTGCTCAGCGCGGTGTAGATGTAGGTGCTGAGGTTGCCTAGCTTTTTATTGAGCTCGGTGCGCTGCTGGTGGATGGTGCGGATTTTTCCGATGAGGTCAGTGTCGTCGTCGG
The DNA here is from genome assembly GCA_937911865.1 of uncultured Synechococcus sp. Lineage (GTDB taxonomy): Bacteria > Cyanobacteriota > Cyanobacteriia > Phormidesmidales > Phormidesmidaceae > Phormidesmis. Next base: position 6,143 of record CALDSK010000166.1, on the reverse strand, counting down.
GGCTGACGTCTTCGGCGAGTTCGGCGAGGAGGGTGAAGGGTTGGCATTGTGTGGTGAGGATGGCGATCGCGTCTTTAACGTCTTCTACTGCTGCCGTAATTTTGGGATCATCTGTGCCGGTAAAAAACTGAGAATTGTCCCACAGCAGTGAATAGGTATTAGGGCGGGTAGCAGTTTGCATAATCATTTGAGCAGTGAATGGAGCAGCTGCCTCTATGGTTACACGTGTACCGGAAAATGAACGGCTCTGTTACCAATTCATATAAGTTCTGTTACTAATTCATATAAAGAAGAAGAGAAACCAAAGAAGAAGAGAAACTAAAGAAGAAGAGAAACGCGGGCTTACCCACGTCGCCGGAAAAGTAGTTTTTCCATCTCTAGCCATACAAACAACAACAGACTAAAGCCTATACAAATCATCAGCTCTGTCACCGAAATAAACTCCGTTCCTAAAAAGTTTCGTAGTACCGGCACATAAATTAACAGCAGCTGCAGTACTGAGGTCAATACCACCGCTAACAGCACAAACGGATTACTCCATGGCGACATTTCCAACGCCAAGCGATGGCTAGATCGAACGGCGATCGCATGCCCCATCTGCGATAAACACAGCATCGTAAATACCATCGTCTTCCACCGGTCTGGCGATAAATCACCGCCAAATACCCGATGCGTGTAATCGTAAGACCATAGCATCAGCGATACCGCCAAAATTGCGAACACAATGCCCACACGCACCATATAAAATCCTAGACCCCGCGCAAAAATACTCTCTTTTGGATCGTGCGGTGGGCGGTCCATCATATTGGGCTCAGCGGGCTCCATCGCCAGCGCCAAAGCGGGGAAGCCGTCAGTCACCAGATTCATCCACAAAATTTGCAGTGGCGTCAGGGGTACGGCAACAATCGGCAGCAGCAAAGGAGAGAGTGCAATCGTAATCACCTCGCCAATATTACTGCCCAAAATATATTTCACAAACTTACGAATATTGCCATAGACCACCCTGCCCTCTTCTGCCGCTGCCACAATCGACGCAAAGTTGTCATCTAGCAGCACCATATCGCTCGCTTCTTTACTCACATCTGTGCCAGTGATACCCATCGCAATTCCGATATCCGCCTGCTTTAGGGCCGGAGCGTCGTTTACCCCATCTCCTGTCATAGCCACTACCTGCTGCTGAGACTGCAAAGCCTGTACAATTCTTAGCTTGTGCTCGGGCGAAACTCTCGCATACACACTCGTATCGGCTACAACAGATTCTAGCTTCGGCTGATCCATCTCTTCTATCTGCTGTCCGGTAAAAGCATTAGCAGAACTGTTGTGGTTAATAATTCCTAATTCTAGCGCTAGCGCTTTTGCCGTCAGCGGATGGTCGCCTGTGATCATCACCGGTCGAATGCCTGCTTTTTGACAGCGGCCAACCGCATCCATCACCTCCGGGCGCGGCGCATCCGCCATCGCTACCAGTCCCAGCCAAATCAAATCCTTCTCCGCTTTCGCTTCTGTCAGCACCTCTGCGCTGCCTGGTTCCACCGGACGATAGGCGAATCCCAGCACTCGCTTTCCCTCACCCGCCAGCTGATCGACCTTGCCTAAAATCTCCTGACGGCTTTGCTCATTCAAAGGCACTGCCTGTCGATCAATTCGATTGCAGCAAGCGAGCAGCAGCTCTGCCGACCCTTTTGCAAAGACAGCTGCAGGCGTATCGATGCCTAACCGATTTGTTTCTGGCACCTTCACCACCACGCTCATTCGCTTTCGCTCAGACGAGAAAGGAAACTCTCTTTTACGCGGAAATTCAAAGTCTAACTTTGCTTTCTCTAGTCCTGCTTTTGCGGCTAGCGTTACCAGTGCTCCCTCAGTCGGATCACCGACAATCGCCCACTGCTTTTCACTCCATTGCTTTTCACTCCACTGCTTTTCACTCCACTGTTTTTCACTCCACTGCTTTTCATTGAGTGCGATCGCCTCCATCTGCAAAGCCGCATCATTACACAGCGCACAGTCCAACAGCAACAGAGCCAGTGTCGGCTTAGTCAACGGCTCAATCGGCTGCTCTTGCCATCGAAACTCACCTGTAGGTGCGTAGCCTTCACCGCTTACCTGATAGTCTCTCTCAAACGGCAAACTGGCAGTATGCACCGACTGCACCACCATCTTATTCTGCGTCAGCGTCCCCGTTTTATCGGAGCAGATCGTCGTTACCGAGCCCAATGTCTCGACCGCAGGCAGCCTGCGAATTAAAGCCTGCCGCTTCACCATTCTTTGAGTGCCCAGGGCAAGCGTCACCGTAATGACAGCGGGCAGTCCTTCTGGCACTACGGCGACTGCCATACTTAATGACACCGTTAGCAATTCTTCAAAGGCTGGCCAGCCCATCGCCACTGTGCCACCAATCACCACCAGCGCCACCAGCGTCAGCGAACCCGCCACGAGCGTATTACCCAGCTGTTTCAATCGCTGCTGTAAGGGTGTCGCCAGCACAGACACCGACTGAATCATCGTGGCAATTTTGCCCAGCTCTGTGCCCATGCCGGTGCGGGTTACCAGCACTTTACCGCGCCCATGAACAATCTCTGTCCCCTGAAATACGAGATTCTTTCGCTCGGCTAGGGCGCTGTCTTCTGCTAGCGTCATATGTGCGTCTTTTTCGACTGCGATCGCCTCACCCGTCAGCGCAGATTCTCTCACTTGCAGTGTGGCAGTTTCTATCAGCCGACCATCCGCTGCCACCTGATCGCCCGCTTCTATTAGCATGATGTCGCCAGGCACTATTGTCTTAGCCGGAATCTGTTGCCTGTGCCCATCGCGCAAAACGTTAACATCCGGCGCAGAAAGACTCTTCAGCGCAGCCAAAGCTTCTTCAGCACGACTTTCTTGCAAGTAGCCCAGCACGGCGTTGAGGATGACGATGGCCATAATGGCGATCGCATCTTTGGGAAACGTTCCGGCCCGCATGTCTAGCACTGCCGCAACAATAGCCACCGCGATCAGCATAAGCAGCATCACATCTGCAAACTGATCGAGTAAAATCTCCAATCGGCTACGGCCGCCAGTTTCCTTGAGCTCATTGGTGCCGTAGTCCGTTAGTCGCTGCTTTGCCGCTTGGTTCGATAGACCCGTCTCTTCATCTGCCTGTAGTGCTGCGATCGCCTGTTTAACGCCTAGGGAATGCCACGGCTGAGCCTGTGGAGTATCAGGAGACTTAACCGCAGAGTTAGCAGGATTTACAGAAGAGGAAGCTGAGGTCATAGGGCGGGGCCGAGTATGCTATCAGGCCCTTAGCAAAAGGCCCTTAGCAGTCTACAGCCCAAAGTATAGCTATCGTCGGTGCATTCGGCGCATAGCTGCCCCCTTTATGTACCTGTGCTACAGCAACTTCTCAACGACAGTAGCCGGCAGCCGCTGACCAAAGTATTCAACCGCAACCTGAGTGCCCGGGTGCGCATAGCCCAACGGTAAATAGGCATAAACAATGCATTTGCCCAGCCTATAGCCATACCCCGCGCTAGTTGCGTAGCCCAGTACTTTACCGTCTTCAGCTAAAACAGGCTCTTTGCCCATGACGATCGCTTTCGGATCGTCCAAAACCAAGAAACAAAGTTTCCGACTGGCGTAATTCTTCCGGCGTAGCAGCGCTTCTTTACCAATAAAGTCTCCTTTTTCCGGTTTAACCGCAAAACCGAGCCCAGCTTCATAAGGCTCGTACTCTGTGTGAATATCGTGCCCCCAGTACAAAAATCCTTTTTCCAGCCGCAGCGATTCAAAAGCGCCGAGCCCTGCGGCAATTAGGCCATCGTCTTGGCCCGCAGCCCACAGCAAATCCCACAGCTGTAGCCCCGACTCTGTCGGTGCATAAAGCTCCCAGCCGTCTTCACCTACGTAAGAGACGCGCACCGCCCGTACCGGAACGTGGCCCACATAAAAGGTCTGATGTGTGAAAGGTTTAAAGGCAGCTTTAGAAAGATCGGTTGCTGTCACCGCCTGTAAAATGTCAGGCGCTTTGGGCCCCCACAGGCCTAAGCAGCAGTAGCTGGATGAAACATCTGCAATTCGCACTGAGCCATCTGCTGGCAAATGCTTTTGTAGCCAAACCAAGTCGTGGCCATGCACCGCGCCGCCCGTAATGACCCAGTATTTTTCTGATTCAAGTCGGCTCACGGTCAGGTCGCACATTATGCCACCGTTCTCGTCTAGCATGGAGGTGTAAATCACCCTACCCATAGGCTTATCGACGTCGTTAGCGCAAAGAGTTTGCAGGTAAGCTACCACGCCAGGACCCGTGATCTCGAATTTGGCAAAAGGGGTAAGGTCGTAGAGCGCGGCGCGATCGCCCGTGGCCAAATGTTCGGCTCCCTGAATGAGCGACCAGTTTTTTGCAGCCCAGCCCGATCTAGGCGGAATAGCGTACTCTTCCAACAGCCCCACATTTGATTTAAACCACTGGGGCCGCTCCCAGCCACCGCTGAAAACAAACTTTGCGCCCAGCGCTTTTAGCCGAGGGTAAAACGGACTTACCCGCAGCTCCCGCGAATGCGTCTGTTGATCTAGCGGATGAATGATGTCATACACTTCGTCATACTGCTGCGCTCCAGCCTTCAAGATGTAGTCGCTGCTTTTACATACCGCTGGAAAGCGGTGCATATCTAGCTCATGGATATTCCAGCTAGGCACGCCCGTCGTCATCAGTTCAGCAACCACCTTGCCAACACCGCCACCGTGGGTAACCCACACGGCCTCTGCTACCCAGAATCCCTTGGTCTTAGCCGATTCTCCGACCACCGACCCACTATCTGGGGTAAAAGAGAAAAGACCATTCATTTTAGCGGTCAACTCAGCCGTTGCCAGCGCCGGAAAAAGCTCTGTTGTCGATTGCCAGGCCGCGGCAAAGTGTTCTTCAGTGAAAGGCCGTACTGAAGGCATTACGGGGGCTTCGGCATAGGGCAAGATATTCTCTGGATCTAGCAGCATCGGCTCATGCTGATAAGAGCCGATTCCCCAACAGTCTCCATGCTGACGAAAATACATCGCATGGTCCTGATGGCGAACCATCGGCTGCACCACTTCTTCTGTTGTACCTGCTAACGCTGGAATAGGGCCGGTCTGAACATACTGATGCTGTACCGGCGTCAGCGGAATGACCTCACCGACCATACGCCCAATGCGCGGGCCCCAGATGCCTGCACATACCAGCACCTTATCGGTTTCAATCCGACCTTTGTCAGTGAGTACAGCGTTTACCTGACCTGCTACTACCTCAATATCCTGCACAGTCGTATGGCCATAAAAGTCAGCGGCACCTGCTTCTATCGCATCGGTTGCCATCGCCTCAGATGCCCGCAGCGCTTTAGCAATACCGTCTGTCGGAACAAAATAACCGCCCAAAATTTTAGTTTCGTCTATCAGCGGCACCTTGGCTTTCACGTCAGCAGGCTGCAACAAGCGAGCATCTTCTACCCCCCAAGCCTTTGCCCAGCCCAGCTTTCGATGCAGCTCAGCCATGCGTTCCTCGGTATAGGCCACTTCAATACCGCCTACAGGGTAAAATGCTGGACCTTCTGCTGTACTCAGCTGGCTGTATAGCTCAACCGTATATTTTGCCAGCTGAGTCATCGTTTTCGAGGCATTTGTTTGAAACACCAGCCCTGGCGCATGCGAGGTTGAACCGCCTGTTGCAAACAGTGGTCCTTGCTCGACAACAACAATATTTCTCCAACCCAGCTTAGCCAGATGGTAAACGGTGCTACAGCCAACGATACCCGCACCAATAACAACAACAGCTGCCTCAGTTCTCACCTCAGCTTTCATTGGTCAAATCTCCATTAGAAGGGTCTGAACTAGAGCGATTGAACACTTTGCGCAATTTTCTGCTGAAACTGATAGACCGGCCTCTCCAACGCTGGAGAAAAACAGCCACCGTCAAATCCTGGCGACTGACGCCCCGCCTGCATTCGCTCAATCATGACAACATCTTCGTCATTAGTCTCTTGCCACAGGTCGATAGGCAAGTGCCGCAGCGCCTCATTTTCTGGCGTCATCGCCGCATCCCCCACAAAGTCAAACACCATGCGCTCTGTAGACTTATCCGGCGCGAGTCGACTAACCATAAACACCAGAAAGTAATCAGGGTGAACGCCCAACAT
>CALDSK010000165.1 GCA_937911865.1 uncultured Synechococcus sp. | reverse complement strand
ACGTCTCTTTCAATCAGCCAGTTAACGTTTACCACCTCAAACAGCCCTAGTTGTATTCGACTCGTCTCCACGAGAAACAATAGCAAAGAAATAGTGCGCAAAGAAATAGCGCGCAAAGAAATAGCGCGCAAAGAAATAGCGCGCAAGGAAAATAGTGACAACTACAACAACAAAATCTTATACAGCTAGCAGATCGGCATTTACCTTTATTCCGTAAGAATACCGTCTTGGCACGCCTCGGCAGACGGGCATTCTAGTGGGTGCCCCGTTCTCTTTCTTTAAGTGATGCGATGATTGCTCCTATTTTGCCTAACCATTCTTCTTCTGAACTGTCTAACCCACTCACTAACAGTAGTGATAATGGCACCTGTGACATTTCAGCGGCACCTGCCAACATTTATCAGTGGATGGATAGCATTCCAGGTGCGATCGCTCAAATAATCACTACAGGTGCAGGCAACATTGTCGCCACCCCATACATCAGCGAAGGCTGCTACAAGCTATTAGAAATTCCGATGTCTGCTTCTGTTGCCCAAAGAAACAGCCAAAAAAATAAACAAAGAAATAGAAACGTAAATGGCGCAAGAGACACTCTAGGAAACAGTCAACGAAACTCTCTAAAAGAACCTAGCATTCAATCATTGTTGAACATTATCCATCCGGAGGAGCGCAATCAGTTTGAGCTATCGCTCACTCGCGCGGCCAAGCACAGACACCTGTGGGTCTGGGAAGGTCGAATTTTGTTGCAAAATCAAAAGATAAAGTGGGTCGAACTTACCGTTCAACCAGGTCCTACCCAAACCGATGAAAGAACAATTCTGTGGAACGTTCTTGCCAGAGACATTACGTCTCGGCGGCTTGCAGAAATAGAGACTAAAGCGCTTACCCAGTCACTAGCTAGCCGACTAGAAGCCCGTACTGCCGAGCTTGCTATTAGCCAGAACCGCTTGCAGAAGCTGGCTGACAACGTGCCAGATATGCTGTACGAAATGCGGTTAGATAGTCAGTCAACAGTCTCTTTTCCCTATGTTTCTTCGGCCTGTCACCGCCTAATCAATATTGCGCCAGAACAGTTTCAGCAATGGGGCATCAAGGTGTTAGACCTCGTGCACGAGTCAGAGCGCCAAGGGCTCAAATTAGCTATTCGAGAATCGGCACTCACCCTCAAAGTCTGTCAATATGAGTGCCAATTGACTTTGCCCTCAGGGCGGCAGCGGTGGGTACGAACAGTTGCTAAGCCGCAGCCACAGGCCGATGGTTCAATTATTTGGTACGGCTGCTTGAGCGACATTGGCGATCGCAAACACATAGAATCTAAGCTTAACGACTCACTAAGAGAACTCGCCGACGTAAAGTTTGCCTTGGACTGTTCTTCTAACGTCGCCATCACCGATCACAGAGGCTACATCACTTACGTCAACGATAAGTTTTGCGAGATTTCCAGGTACAGCCGAGCAGAGCTGATCGGACAAACCCATCGGATCGTCAACTCTGGGTACCATACCCAACAGTTTTTTGAAGACATGTGGTACACCATCAGCAATGGCCATGTTTGGTTAGGAGAAGTCCGCAATAGAGCAAAAGACGGCAGGCTGTACTGGGTAGATACCACCATCGTGCCGTTTCTCGACCAAGACGGCTGCCCTTATCAGTACGTGGCTATTCGCAACGATATCACCGAACGCAAACGAGCTGAAATGTGTCTGGTACAGCAGGCTGATGACCTAGAGCAGGCCTTTTCTGACTTGCAGCATACGCAGACGCATTTGGTCCAAACCGAAAAAATGTCTAGCTTGGGTCAGCTCGTTGCAGGGGTTGCTCACGAGATCAACAATCCGGTGAGCTTTATCTACGGCAACGTTAATCCAGCCAATCGCTATGCGCTAAGCCTGATTGACTTACTCAAGCTATATCAAAAGCATTTCCCTGAACCCCCAGATGAAATTGCCGATGAATTAGAAGATTTAGATTTTGAGTTTATGACAGATGATTTGCTGAAGTTGCTAGCCTCTATGAAAGTGGGTGCGGAGCGAATTCGGCAAATTGTCGCATCGCTACGAACGTTTTCTCGTAAGGACGAAGCTGAGAAGAAGTCTGTTGATATTCATCAAGGACTTGACAGTACATTGATGATTTTGGCGCATCGGCTAAAACCACAGCCGCAGCGAGCAGCTATTGAAGTGGTCAAACACTATGGTGAGCTACCGACTGTCTATTGCTATGCAGGCCAGCTCAATCAGGTGTTTATGAACGTCATGAGTAACGCCATTGATGCCCTAGCGCCCGTGGAACATCCTCAGCTGACGTTGGCAACCCAACTTACTGACAGTCAGATCACGATTACGATTGCAGACAATGGAATGGGCATGTCCGAAGCGGTGCGATCGCAAATCTTTAACCCATTTTTCACCACCAAACCTATCGGACAAGGCACAGGAATGGGACTTTCGATCAGCTATCAGATTGTGACAGAGCGTCATGGTGGCTCGCTACAGGTCGCCTCCACGCCTGACGAAGGCACCACATTCACGATTCAAATTCCGCTACATCAGCCCGGCACATAAAAGGGTATGTATGTCGCTGCATGTCAACTACGACGGACATCTTACAGATGCACAGAACGCTCAGTTAATGCTGGTATCCAGGCATAAAATCTGCTCGTCAGGCGCTTGATAGATAGAGGCATTTACTGTTGTGCCACTGAGAAACGTGGAATAACCTTTTCCGTTTCTTCAGGCTCAAACTGATATTTGTTCAATAGAGCAAATCACCCTCAGACGTATAAAAAGTAACCTCTCAAGCGGTCGATATTAAAGAACGCTTAATCGCTTTAAGAAGCATACAAAAACTCAGATAAAGCTGTCAGGAAATAAGGCGCTTGTGCTTGAAGATGATGGATATATCCGTTTCCCATAAGCGAATCTCTCACTGCAAAAAAAGTTGCAGAAAAAGTATCACATTCCCTGAGGAATACTCACAGAGTGTGCGCCACTCGTGCCCGCTCAGTTTGCTCTATAGCCCCCATCGGCTGGGAACACTAGTTATCAAGGGGTGAGCCTCAGCCGATTCTTCACCTGTCCTGCTACCTCGCACCATCATGAAATCTACATCCGAATCTGTCGAACAGCACCCTTCAAGTATGTCAATCGGCGGCGGCGTAGAAACGTTGCTTGAGCCTTCTGAGAGTGAGCTATCTGGGGTCGACGCTGATGATGTGCAAGCTGACGTACACATCGAAGGATTAGACTCTGAGGCACATGCCAACCCCCGCGCTACCCGCACCACGGATCTCGTACGGCTCTATCTACAAGAAATCGGCAAAGTAAGCCTGCTAGAACGCGACGAAGAGGTCGCTGAAGCTCAACGCGTGCAGCAGCATATGGAGCTGCTGACTCTACGTAACCAGAAAGCCGCTGAAACAGAAGGTAGCACCCTCGCCATTTATGTACATTTACTGACTACTGAAGACCAGCTTAAGGCGCAGCTGAGCCATCGCCCCTCCTTAGAACGGTGGGCCAAAGCCGCAGGCATCGAATCGGCAGCACTCAAGCCAACTTTGGCAGAGGGAAAGCGTTTGTGGGCAGAGCTAGCTAACCTCAGCGTAGAAGAGCTGGCAACCGTTCAAAAAGAAGGAACCCGGGCTAAATAACATATGATCAAGGCCAACTTGCGCTTGGTCGTTTCAGTTGCCAAAAAGTATCAAAACCGGGGTCTAGAACTACTGGACCTGATTCAAGAAGGCACTCTGGGTTTAGAACGGGCGGTTGAGAAGTTCGACCCGACGAAAGGCTATCGTTTTAGCACCTATGCATACTGGTGGATTAGGCAGGGTATCACTAGAGCGATCGCGACCCAAAGTCGCACTATTCGCCTTCCTGTTCACATCACTGAAAAGCTCAATAAAATCAAAAAAGCCCAGCGCAAAATCTCTCAGACTCAGGGCCGTACAGCCAAAGTGGAAGATATTGCCAGAGAGCTAGACATGACCGTTGCTCAGGTCCGTGAGGTTTTGCTGAAGGTCCCTCGCTCCGTCTCCCTAGATACGAAAGTAGGTAAAGACCGCGATACAGAACTAGGCGATTTGCTAGAGACCGAAGATATTTCACCTGAAGATCGACTGATGCGCGAGTCGCTTAAGCGTGACCTACAGCAGTTGCTCACAGACCTCACAGCCCGCGAGCAAGAGGTGATTACATTACGCTTTGGGCTAGGCGATGGCGTTCCCTATTCTCTCGCTGAAATTGGCCGGACGCTGGAGCTATCCCGAGAGCGGGTGCGCCAAATCGAATCCAAGGCGCTGCAAAAGCTGCGCCAGCCTAAGCGCCGCAATCGTGTTCGCGACTATCTAGAGTCTCTAGATTAAGCGACTGGCGCAGCTTTTGCTCATTTGTAGACTTGTAGATTTTGGCCAGAATCTGGATAGTCTGCAGACCTAGCTCATCTACTTATCAATTACTTATCAATGCCAATAGCCCTCACACCAAACGTCTAGAGATGAACGTTTAGAGATGTGGCTCTGGTGTGAGGGGCTACTTAGCAAACTGCTAGACGTATTTAGCAGTTTGCTACATATCTCGCTATATATCCGAGAATGACGGACTACAGCAGGCTATCTAGTGACGGACTACAGCAGGCTATCTAGCGTGACCGCAAAGAGGGCTGAGATAGCCGTAATACCGAGGCCAATAAATGGGTTCTGCCCCTGATTGACTGCGAAAGAAGTGATGACACCAGCGCCCAAAGCGGCAATAACTAGCGAAACGAGCCAATCTTTACGGAGGTTGTTGTGCATAGTAGATTATTTGCTGCTCAGCAGCGCCTGCTTCTGACAGAGACCTTACAGAATGCCTACACGCTATCACCTCGCTGTAACCCAAACAGGCTCCTTTTCTCCAGGTGTAATCAACTGTTTTAATGCTACAAATTTCTTAATGAATTTCTCATTTTTCTCCGTGAAGTAGCTTACTCGGGCGCTGTATTCCCCTCCCTTATCCAGCCTTCTTCGCCGTTACTCAGCAGAACGTTTAACCATCCGGCCTCTTCTCCCAAAACGGTGATACGTTCTTCGTAGCCAATCCCGCCGATATTGGTGTAGTCAACGCCTGGGCCTGAGCGCAAAATGAGTCCTACAGGCTGAGTGACGTAAGCGTCATAGCCCCCTTCTGGCGCGGGTTCCGGGTCTGGCTCCGGATCTGCTTCTGGCTCCGGTTCAGGGGCGTTTTCTATTTCGGCAGCCGCAGATTCTTCCAATGCAGAAACCTCTGGGCTATCACTCCCTTCTGGCGCTGCGGCAACTGGCTGGTCTTCTGGCAAATCGTTGTCGTAAATCGGACGCTCTGGAGGTTCACCGCTACGTGCCATAAAGTAGCGCACCATCGCAGCACCGGCCAGACTCATAATCAGCATCGCTAAAATGATGCCGAGAACGAATTTACTAAGACCTAAAAGGAAGTTTTTCATCACCATAGCAGAGGGAGAAGAAATGTCAGAGTCATTTGGTTATAGCGTGAAGAGCGCGATCGGTAAAGGCGTTGAGGCCAGTAGAGCTGAATGTCCCGTATAACTCGCTATTTTCTGAGCACGTTTAGGCACCCTCCTTCCGCTGACGTTCTACTGACTTTTGCCGCTGGTACTTTACTTATCTTTCCGCTGACGCTCGATTCGATCGGTTAGTGACGTTTGCCGAGAAGCGAGTCTGGCTCTGCCAGCAGCAGCCCAGTCTTGCAGGGCTTCTATTTGCTGCTGAGCCGTACGGGCTAACGGGATAATCTGGCTCACCGCTTCTAAGACATCGTCGCTGGTGAAGTCGCGGTTCTGGCTGAAGCCAATGTGCATCGCTTCAATAATAGACTGTTCAATTTCTGCGCCAGAAAAGTCAGGTGTCTCGTAGGCTAAACGGCTAAGGTCGTAGCTGGAAAGATTGTGAGGGCGTAGCCGGGAAAGATGTACAGAAAAGATAGCTTCACGCTCTTCTTGGCTGGGTAGGCCCACGAAAAAGATTTCATCAAAGCGACCGCGACGGAGCATTTCGGGTGGCAGTGCTTGAATATTGTTGGCGGTGGCTACGACAAAAACAGGTGAGGCCTTTTCGGCTAGCCAGGTGATAAAGGTCCCGAACACGCGGCTTGTTGTGCCAGAGTCTCCGCGACTGTCGAACCCTGCGAAGGCTTTATCGATTTCGTCAATCCATAGAATACAGGGCGCTAGGGCTTCGGCCAGCTGAATCATCTGGCGGGTGCGGGACTCTGATTCACCGACTAGGCCGCCGAAGAGTCTACCTACGTCTAATCGGAGTAGGGGGAGGTGCCAATGGTGCGCGATCGCTTTTGCACTTAAAGACTTTCCGGTCCCCTGAATGCCGACTAACATCAACCCGCGTGGATGGGGTAGGCCATACTGCCGGGCTCTTTCTGAAAATGCGCCGCCGCGTTTGATCAGCCAGTCTTTAAGGTTGTCGAGTCCCCCAATATCCGAGATTTTTTCACTGGCGGGGTAGAACTCTAAGATTTGAGTCTGACGAATTGTCTGCTGCTTTTCTTCCAAGATGAGATCAATATCGCCTGGTTCAAAGGAGCCATGGGCGGCGATACCTCTCGCGAGCACCCGTCGAATTCGCTCTAATGCTAGGCCCTGACAGGAGCGAATGACCTCATCGATATCGCTAGCAGATAGGGTGCTCCCGGTGGCACATAGTAGCCGCTCTACTTCTGTGCGAATTTCGTTGGCATCAGGCAGGGGAAATTCTAGGACGGTGATGATATTGCTAAGTTCGCCCGGAATGGTGAGCTCTGCGGAGAGAATGATGATGTTTTTGGGCTGAGATTTTAACAGCTTGAGCAGGTTGCGTAGCTTTCTGGAGATCGCAATATCGTCTAAAAAACGGTGAAAATCTCGCAGCACAAATATAGCTGGCGCTGAAGCAGGTATTTTTTCAATCAGCTCTAGTGCCTGTAGCGGGTTGCGACGGCCAAAGCCGTTGTCGGTAGGATTACCTTGATAGCCGTCCACATAGTCCCAAGTGTATACAGCGCGGTTGCCACCGATGTCTTCGGCGCAAGCCGCGATCGCACCTTCAGCCCGTTCTTCTTCTCGGGTAGGGATATAGATAAGTGGATAGCGCGATCGCACCAGCAAGCTCAGCTCTTCTTGAAAGCTCATAGCACACCCAACTCAGCAACGCATAGCAACAAAACTAAATCATAAGCCTTTGACCTACAAAAAAGGTCTAGCTGACGATCGATTACTCGATAACAGTGGCTAGACCCAAGATATAAGGTGTGAGTTATTGAGCGCTCAGCTACAGCAAAATCAGCTAGCGCTAGCTGATTTTGCTGTCATGCCGTCTCCATGCCATCTCCAGACCATCTATCTCTATGCAAGCCCGCCGCTCGCCAGCTGCTGAACCTGTCCGGCGCTGAGCGCATCGTTGAAAATTTGTAGCTCATCAACACCGCCGAGCAGGCCAGCTTTGTTGTGTCTACCTAGCGTTCCATCTGCAAATCGGGTACTACCGTTGCTGTTGCCCACACCGATGCGATCGTTATGCTGCCACATTTGAGTCCCTTGCTTGCTGCCGATTAGCTTACCGTCTAGATAGGCCTTTAGCGCATTGGGCTGAAGCGTGTTCTCTCCATCTAGCACTAGGGCTACGTGATGCCACTTGTTCGAGCGAATTTTGCTCGTTTCAATCCAGTCACCCTCTGCCCAGTTGCCCTTCTGGCTCCAGCCACCCATGATGAGCGAATCATCCTCAATGTACATATTCAGGCCACGGTTGCGACCGCCCTCTTCATACAGAACCTGCTTGTTATCACCAGAAGTCTCTTCGGCCTTAAACCACATAGAGATTGTTCTTTCTGGATGAGTACCCAAGTTGATGTCTTTGGAGTTGTTAAGACTGACCCGACTTGCTTTTCCGTTTAGCTCAACAGCATCACCAATCTTTCCATCCACCCACTTGGCACCGTTCTGCAATCGGCCACCGTTTCTTCTGCCCGCAGAAGAAGAGTCAGCCGCTATCCGGCCACGGCCCTCGTCAAAGGTCAGATGAGCAATAGGCGAGGGTATGTTGGCACTTATTGGCTGTGATGGGGGCAAAGGCTGTGTTGGGTTGGGGTTGGTTGGTGGTGGCGCGGGACTGGGATCGGTTGGCGGCGTTGGCGGAACGGGCTGAGCAGGCGCTCCAGCATTGCCTTTTGCCTTACCAGCTAAAGAGAGATTGTCAACCGCAACAAAATCTCTCGTATCGTTAGTTTTTTCAGCATTTACCTGGAACAACAGATAGTCATAGCCTTTCCCCAGATTGACGTCTGCGGTGATTGTCTTCCAGTCGAACAGGCCGTTGTTTTGCTTGTTGAAGGTTTTGCTGTAGAGCTGAGAGCGCTCCATTGGTAATGTGCCAACTTGGAACGGGCCAGTGCTTGCGTTGCCGCTGTTCTCGAACTGACCGTTTACGCCCCAGAACGTAACAGTGACTTCGTTCGCGTGAAAGGGACTTTTCCCCGCATCGATGTTCTTCAGATCGTAGCTAAGGGTTTGCTGACCGCGATGAACTTTGTCGTTACGAGTCACATTGCCGATGTAGTCACTGCGATCGCCCTGCTTAGAAATCTTCGCGCTGCCGTTAACGACCTTTACACCTTTGCTGGCAAACCAGCCTTGGTCAGCCCACTGCGAGTTGTCGTTACCCGAAATTTGCAACCTGCTGCTAGAGAAATTGCCGTTAACAAACGCGTTCTCATAGTCGCTTGGCTGCACATTTATTCTCTGATTTAGCGTTGTTGTTTTGCCCTGACTATCCCACACCGTCAGGCCAATATTTTTATTGCCAGCTCCGTCAAACACATGTGTAATCTCTCGGCCAAAGCGGTCGATTGTACCGTTTCCGTCTAGATCCCACCCGTAGGCTGCGATTCCCTTACTCTCGATTCTAGAAAGATTGGGATTTCCGCCTCTGAGCGGATCCGCGTCCATAGAATCGCTTGCATCTAGCTCCAGCGCCAGACCACCAACCGCCTTTGCGTCGAACTTCGCCTCGGGCGCTTTGTTGCTAGCGGTATCGGCCTCAAATTTGTTGTTGACCAGTTTGAGATAGGCTGCATAGTCATTGAGCCCGCCTTGATCGGTTGGAACACCGACCTTGGCCAAGTTATAGGTGTTACTTGAAAAGTCGGTGTTGCTAATTGTTGAGGAGATAAACTCCTTGTCTGTATTAGGCAAGGCAACATCTGCGCCAACTTCAAAGCCAGCAACAGTCAAATTATCGAACCTGGTACCGTAGCTCGCTTGATTGTTTAACAGACCCGCGCCAAAAGCTCTGAGCTTTCCACTTTCGTTACCCAGTACTAGCCCATCTTTGACATCAATATTAGAGCTGTACTGCACAGAGACGCCTCTAAAGCGATTGCCCCAGACTTTGAAGTCTTTTATCAGCGAGCGACCTTCATGGGCGCTTTGTGGATTATCGGTATTGAAGTCGAGCTCACCGTCTCTATTAGTCTTGTGGCCCCAGACCCCGATACCGACGTATCCGTTGTAGGCTTCAAAGCCTTCAACTGTCGCCATAGGGACATCGCGAATATCGACCTCCTTCTGATCCGGGGGAAAGAGCTTTTGAATTTCTTTGGGCAAACTGCTAATTTCTAGCGTGGTTGCATCTTGTAGGTGATTGCGATTGAGCGCTCCACCAAAAAGAGAAAGCCCTTCGCGATTAGAACTAATCGCCTTGTTGTCTTTGTTTTTGATCTGAGCCGCGCCCTGCACCCAGAAACCATTGCCTTGAACCCCGAAGTCATAGAGCCGGTCACGGACGTAGGTTTGACGGTTAAACTCCACAACAGGAATTCCTGTGGTTTTAATGGTGAGATTATCTGTCCACCAGCCCACTTCGTTGCCTGCTTCGGCTGCGATGCCTGCGCCCACAACGTCAAAGACAACATTGTCTTCCAAGCCCGCGTGGGCGTCGTGCTGTACAATTCCCCATCCAGGGCTGCCCTCTACTGCATTACCGCGAACAATAGCCGCCTGATTGTCTGTCCCTGTGCGATGCAAGTGCAAGGCATAGCGGCCTCTAGCATTGGTGCCCTTACCATTAGAACCGTCAACGTTTTTCCCAGGGTCATCTACTAGCTTGGTTTTGTCAGAGCGACCCAGCTCGTAGAAGCCAGCGTTAAGCACGCTGATGTCGGGGTTATGCATCAGCATGACGTGAGCTCGGCGATTGATGGGTACATCTTTGCCGTTCTCGGTCTCAAACGTGACATTGCGAGTTAGATTACCGACGTATAGATCAAGGCGATCCGCAGAGCCTGCAATGTTGCTACGCTCATGGTCAAAGCGTAAAACGTTGCGGTTTCCTGACTTGATATCTTCATTGACAAAGCGGACCTCCCGGCCCTGAATACTCGTAATGGTCAGTACTTCGTCTTGAAATCTAGAGTTGTCGCTGTCTTTCCCTCTAGCGTTGTAATTGGTGCCACCGACAACAATGCGATCGCCCACCTGCCAGCCCGTTGGAGATTCTTTAAACCTGAGGACGCTTGCGCCTTTCGAGAGGTCACCAGCTAGTGTCAGCTTGTCGGCTTTCTCAGCGCCGTGAATACTAACCGAGCCGTGACTCACTAACCCCTTAGACAGCTGTTTAGGATCCCACTTAGTGTCAACAGCGCTATCACTAGTAAAGATGATACGAGCGCGCTTGTTTGCCGCTACAGAGTTACCTGCAGAGCCGATGTCGAGACTGCCACTGTCGCCATTGAGAATTGTTTCAACTTTGAGCTGAGTGTCCTTGTTCGTTGCAAACTTGAGATTACCTTCAATAGAAACCGTTTCGATACGTGCATCACTGACCTGATCGTAGGTAACCACCGTTCCTTTCTTAATCAAGACCCTGGCATTGTCGTCGGGAACCTTACCGTTACTCCAAGTGCTAGGGTCAGACCAAGCACCGTTTTTAATGGCAGTATGCGTATGCTTGGTGCTATCAATCAGCTTTTGCACGGGGTCATTCATGTGCGCCATGGGGTCCACGAAGCTACCTTCCTTCTTGTAGCCGCCGTGCTTCATGTCACTGTGAGCTTTACTGGCGTGCTCCATGCTGTTTTGGCCATTCATGCCCATTGCGTTGTCTGTTGATGCATTATCCATGTGAGTGATTTCTCCTGATAGTCGCGACGGATGGCGCTAGAAGTGCGCGGGCGCGTTTTCGCTTTTACTTATTCTTTTTGTGCATCTTGTTCGAACTCAGAATCGCCACTAGGAGCCGTGACGCACGCCAATAACGTGGTGCGCCAGGAGGCTAGACCTGAGAGAAACTTTTGTTCTAAAGGCTGTAGAAGCAACTTGAAAGAATCGCTTCTACAAGACCACGCAGGGGAGCAGCTTGCGGGTGAGAGTACATATCAACAGACTGTCAGCTGCCAGCAGAGCTAAAGCTGGAAAACTCTTTTCCGGCTGGGGAGAAACTTTAGAGTGGACAAGCAGGACTTGTTCATTTAAACAGAACGGTTGATGATGCTTTTGATGATTACAACAGTTACTTGTTAGATGCACTCAGTCAGCAGTGACGACAATTGAGCAGACACGAACGTGTCCCTGTTTGAACTCATCTCATTCAAACCTCGATCACATTTTATGTCAACTTCACAGATGGCGATGTAGACTGCTTCTTCTTAGAGAAATTCGAAAAACGTCCGGAAGCTTTTAACTGTTAGGGTTTCAGCCCCTTTAAACAAGATTTTTGCCGGTGAAAACGCGATGAAGAACGCTGCTACAAATTCGTTGAGTCAAGAAGATTCGCTCGCCTGAAAGACACTGAAACTTCCACTGAATATAAACTTCATTGATTTTCAACGGACAGCAATTGAGGCGTGTGTCAGAAACCAAAAAAATAATTGGTCTATTTGTTATCAATAATTAGAGAGATAGATCCAATGGGTGATAAGCAAAAGAAATGAAAATTTAATTTTATATGTCCGGATATCTCAAAGACTCCGGAACAACAGTTTTACGCTTTAGAGAGTCTTTTGGGTCAGCTTCTGTGGTAGCTGCGCGATCGCTCTTTGAAACGGTAAAGAATCATCTAGTCCTCGTGACAAAATCAACGCGCCCTGTAGCGTAATCAACGCCTCTTCAGCCCGCCTTTGGGCGATTTGTGGTGGCAACCCGTGTTCTTCTAAAACAGCTGCTAGCACGCTGATAAATGTTTGAAGACGCGCCTTCACTGAATGATGAAAAACACCTTGCCCAATGCCTGTTGTTAAAGTTGCCATTAAACAGGGTTGATTGCCTTCATCGTAGAGATCGTTGAGGCGATCGCACATCTGTCGTAAGCGATAAGTCGTCTCTTCTTCTGAGCGCAGCACCTGCAACACATTTTCTTCAAACCAGTGCTGCGAGTAAGTGAGTGTTGCTTCCATCATTTCGGCTTTACCCCCTGGGAAGTGATGGTATAGACTCGCTTTTCCTAACTTTGTTTCCTCTGCAATTTTACTGAGGCTAACTCCGTCATAGCCATACTGTCGAAATAAATGAAACAGAATAGGCAAGAGTGCTTCTCGGTTCATAAGGGAAACCACAGCGATAAATATGCTGTGCCAGTCAATCTATTGACACTATACCGAACGATCGGTTTAATAGAGCCATCATCTTGAGCGCTTTTTATGTTGAAGCTATACGGCCATCCGCTCTCTGGCAACGCTTACAAAGTGAAGCTTTTGCTGGCTTTTTTGGGAGTCGAGTATGAAAATATCGATATAGCCTTAGAACAGGGCGAGCATCAGCAGCCTGCGTTTTTGGCGCTTAATCCCTTTGCACAGGTTCCCGTACTGGTTGATGGGGACACTGTTTTGGCAGATGCTCAGGCTATTTTGGTTTATTTGGCCCGGCAGTATGGTGGCCAAAAGGCAGACAGCTGGCTACCGCTAGAGCCGCTGCCGATGGCGCAGGTTATGCGTTGGCTGTCTACCACCGCTGGAGAAGTGCGTCAGGGACCAGAATCTGCTCGGCTCTATCACCTGTTCAAAGTATCTACGATAGATATTGAGCAAACAACGAAAAAATCAACGTTCATTTTGCAGCAGCTAGAGCAGCACCTGACGCAACGGGAGTGGTTAGCCTGCGAGCGTCTTACCATTGCAGATATTGCCGTTTTTCCCTACATTGCGCTCTCTCGTGATGGGCAAGTTCCGTTAGAAGTGTATCCGTGGGTCTTGAACTGGATTGAGCGAATTAAGCAGCAGCCCGGTTTTGTGAGCATGCCAGGACTCTAACGACTATTCAGAAACGGCTATTCGGAAGCGGCTATTCGGAAACGGCTATTCGGACAGCTGTTGCTTGAGGGTGGATAGCGCTGCCCAGCGATGGTCAACCTCCTGCACAGGTGGATTACTCGTAATTTCAATGCCCTGACAGTCTGCGTTGCAGATTTGCTTCTGCGGAATAGCTAGACACATTTGCTCGTACAGCCATTCGTCTGGCTTGAAGTGGCCGTTAGGGGGTAAAGACTCGACGAGATCTTCTAGCTCGACTTCTTTTTCTAAGACGTCGTCTTCCTCTACTGTGTCTTCTAGCCAGAGGATTTCTGACGTGTTCACCTGGATGCGGGTGTTGTAGCTTTGCAGACAGCGATCGCACTCTAGGGTCATAATTGCCCCGGCCTGCGCACTCACTTCTAAAAATGTGCCTCTGTGAGCAACTGTCAGCTCACCTTTAACGGGCGTAAGGGTGTCTAGCTGGGGTAGATGTTCTGCAACGTCAATCGCCAGCGTTTTGTTTGCCGCGTTCAAAATCTGCGGAATATGAATAGCTCTCATAGGCTTTTGAGAATTGTCTTTTGGCGTCTTTTGGGTCGAGCAACCGGTTGTGAGGTGACTGGTTCCGAGATGACTGGTTCCGAGATATCTAGTTGTGAAGTGACTGGTTTTGAGGACGGTTAAGGACAGGTAATAGGCCTGTCCGACGGGAGGACTGTGAGAGAAATGAGCTGTTCTGGTAGTCCGTCTTGGTCTACTCTGATTCGTCGGTAGCTGACGCCTCAGTGACCAATTTGACAACCAAATGACGCTCGGGCTCGCGGCCTCGGCTAAAAGTCTCAATATTCTCGTGTTCGCCCAGCAAGCCGTGAAGCTGGCGGCGCTCGGCAGAAGACAGCCCTTTTACCTCGTACTCGCGCTTGCCGTTATTTAACACTTCGTCTGCGGCTTCGTCTGCTAGCTTTTTCAGCTCAGACTGGCGTGCCTTGCGGTAGCCGTTGATTTCAATAGTGTAAGACTGTTGCTCATCGGCACTAGCCCCCATATTCAGGGTTGTGTTTGCCAGATACTGAATAGAGTCGAGTACTGAGCCGCGATCACCGATCAGCGTTGAAATGTCTTCTTCCGAGAGATTGGCCGTATCAATAGTTAGCCAGTAGCTATCATCGCCCAAGTCTCCAGTCGTCTCCTGCCCACTGACGCTAGCCTCTAGCCCCTGTAGCGTTAGCAATTTCTCTAGCCAGCTGATGCTCTTTTCCATGGTCTTCGCCTGTCTGCTCTCTTCTGAAGTCGTGCTAGGGGCATGGCTAAAGCAGCCAAATATAAGTGGATTCGGCACTCTAGCGCATTACGTGCTCTATATACTATCAATCGACTGGTGCTCTGTGTCCAGATCTCAGATGCTATAGATGATTCTAAGGATCACAAGATTCCAAGCATAGTCATAGATAGTGACCTACCAAAAAGGAGCCGCCTGAGACAAGTGACTCCTTTCTTTCATCATTTATTTGCAAGCAGTGTCTATTTCGAGGCTTTTTTCTTTGTTTTTTTCTTAGCGCCAGATTTGCTCGCATTCGACTTGCTCACATTCGATTTGCTCGCATTCGATTTGCTCGCATTCGATTTGGGCGCTGCAGATTTCATGCTTTTGCCGGCTTTTCCCTTGCCGTTGACTTCTGGCTTAGCCGCAGATCGCTTGCCCGGCTCAAATGCGAGCTGTTGGCGGTCGGAGCCACTGCCCGCTGCCTTTGCCTGTGCATCGACAATTTTCTGTAGGTTCTCTGGTAGGGGTTCTCTAGATAGGATGAATGACTGCACCGTTTGGAACATGTTGGCAATCACCATGTACATCAGCACGCCCGCGGGCAGCGGAAAGAAGAGAAACATGCCAGAGAAGATAATCGGTGTAAATTTTGCGATCGCCTGCTGCTGATCGTTTTGACCATCGGGGCTAGCCGCATTGCCGGAGTTCGTCACCTGCTGAGACACGTAGAGGCTGATGCCAAAGAAGACAATCATGCCGAGAATATCCCAGTGGATTTCTCCGTTCTCGCCGGTTACACCAATTCGGCCCAACTTTTCAATGAAGAGAAAGCCCTTGTCAGCGGCCAAGCCGGGTACCTTGGCTTGAATTGTGACATCGCCCGGTGCAAGCGCCTTGATCGTGCCGTCAGGCTGAATGGCTACTAAATCTTCGCCCTTTGTCACTTCCCACTGAGGGGTAATATCTACGCCTTCTTCTCTGTATTCTTGTCTCAGCTCTTCTAAAGACTTGTTATCGACAGAACGAAGCTCAACTTTAGTCGTTTCCCCAATGGCTAGCTTGCCGCCAGTTGGCACAACCGCACTCACCTGAAAGTGCTCACCATCGGCTACGAAGACATTGCTCGGTTTGGTTAGTAGCGGCGCTTGCTCTACTTGCTCGATGACCTCTTGAGGGACAAGCTTCAAGTTAACAGGCAGATTTATATCAGCAAATGGCGACCCTCTGAGCGTGGCAAAGAGCGCGAATAGAATCGGCATCTGCAAGACGACAGGAAAGCAACCCGCAAGCGGATTACCGAAGTCAGAGTAAATTTCTTTAATTTCAGCCTGCTGCTTAGCCGGATCGTCTTTGTAACGCTCTTTGACTTCGGCCATGCGCTTTTGCATGATCGGGTTGGCTACCTTCATCTTTCGCATATTGCGAATAGAACCCGCATTCAGCGGGTACAGCGCAAAGCGAATTACTAAGGTGAGGGCAACGATTGCCAACCCGTAGCTGGGCACAATTCCATAGAAAAAATCTAGGATTGGCAGCATTACATTGTTCGAAAGAAAGCCGATACCGAAGTCCATGCGCGCTCTTTTATGAAGGCTATTGAATCTAATTTATCTGAATGTTGGGGATGTTGGCGATGAGTTAGCCATCAATTTTGTCAAACCGGCGGTGACTCATCGCTCAGCAGGTCCGTAACCTTTCGGTTAACCGTACCCTTTTATTGGGCTGGCTATTGGACCCGCTATTAGGCCAATTATTCAGCCAATAGTAGCCCAGTCGTGCGGCGCTTACACCGCGCCGGCTGCACCGCTCGCAACTTTTGCTGCTGGTGAAATTTTATCGGTGACGTAGTCGTACACGTCTCTAAAGTTGGGGACCGCGCGCATCTCAATCCGGCTGCCGTCTTTCAGCGTCAAGACCATGTCGCCCCAGGCCCCAAGGCCACGAGGAACCGTGACGACTTTAGCGATTTCACCATAGATAATGTCGGTGCGATCGCGGCCCATCCAGCCGCCTGTGATGGAAATGCGTCGGCTGGTAATTCGGTAGCGCAGCCACAGTGCACGGACGATAGCACCGACCGTCAAAGGAATGCAGATCAGCGTAAACGCCAGCATGATATTAAACAGCAGCTCGCCAATGTGTGGGCCACCTTCGTAGTACACGTCTTCTTTAACGGCCATAGGAATACCTCTTTTTATGCGGTAGCTAATGCTTATTCAGTAGCTAAAGTCAGCGATTCGGCGTGAATGATTCGCTCAAACAATCGCTAACTTTTGTAACAGATATTCTAATTCTCTCAAAAAGTCGTCAAAACTGCACTCTACCGCTGGAGGTCTTACGACGATAACGATCTTCCATTCAGGTGCGATCGCCATATACCGCGCCCGAATAATCGCCTTCAGCTGTCGTTTAATTCGATTTCTGACCACCGCGCGCTTATGCACTTTTCGGCTAATAGAAATACCAAAGCAAGGTCCCTGACTGTTCGCCTGACTATCGGACTCGTCTGAAAAGGCCGGACGCATTAAAAGCGCAGACGGCTTACCATCTACGCTTTTTTTAATATGCTTTAGGCGAGGCCTTGCTCTTTGTTTTTCTTCTTGCTTTTCTCCTTTTTCCATGCTCTTCTCTGAGCTGGACTTCATGCTAGGCGTTGAACCAGATTTCAAACCAGAAACCTGCTTGCGACTAGAGCATTTCAATGCTCTTACAGCCAAATTTTGAGTAGTCGCGCGCTTGCCTTTTCGATAAACCTTGCTGAAATCACGAGACGAACGAAGTCGATTTTTTGAGGGGAGGGCCACAGTGATAATTCAGGCGTGGCGACGCTAGCTGACAGAAAGGCGAGCGCGGCCTTTGCTACGACGCGCCTTGATCACGTTGCGACCGTTCTTGGTTCGCATTCTGGCGCGAAAGCCAGACACACGTTTGCGCTTGCGAGAGGTTCCACCCAGAGTACGCTTTGTCATGGTTCTGTTAGTCCTATGCTGCTAAATTATTGCTTTGTGCCTGCGAGTACTTTTCTTTGTTGGGTATCGCAGGCACAGATATTACAGCTTACCGACCATGGGTTTCTTCTGCAACCAGAAGTTCCCAGGTGCCAATGTATCTAGGTAGCACATCACCGCGAGACTCTGCTTGCAGGTTAAAACGATGCATCCCGAATCGATTGGGGTTGCGAATGCCAGACATGGCGACGACAAAGCTTGTATCGGCGGGAATGTCTTCGCTGAGATAGATTTCGATCTGACTAGATTCTGGAATCCAAACGACTTCATCTACCTCAATTTCGCGGCCACCGGTGCCTCGGCCCCGGCGAACTTCGATTTGATCGGTATCAAAAGCGCCTCGGCGCTCGGTAAACGCTTCAGGGTAGCTGATGCGGAGGGTGGAAGCGGCACGTTCCATCCGAGTGCCTGGAACGCGCAAGAAGTAGTGAGCCCTCGTGCTACGAGGCTTGTTGTTTCTGAGGGTATAGGGTAAGCGAAACTCTGAATCGACACCGCCAAAAATGGTGAGTCCTGGGCCAGTTTGCGCAATACCAGGCTGCGCAGGCAAGACTGATAGAGTAGTTGCGATCGCGCCCGCCGACAGGGCTAGGCCGGACAACAACCGAAAGATAGAACGCTTAGCGGACATGCGCAATGACTCCTCAATTCAAGGGGTAACTAAAAGACGTGACTTAAAAATGTGAACAGCGCTAATAAAAAAGCCCCTGTAGCGAACACGCTCAGTTGCAAATCTTAATAGGTCGCTTTTCTTATACTACGTCTAACACTGCAACTCTACGCTGTGCTTCTTTCGGTGGACGGTTTCTTAACTGAATTGAGCCCCCTACAGCGATCTCAAGAGAGACGATTGGGATCAATTTAGTGACAGTTTTTCTCACAAATGGCTGGCTAGTTTTTGGTCTCTGTTGACCGAAATGTATAGTCTCGCAAAGCCCTTCAAAAACTTTTACGAACAGAGGTCAACCTTTGTGATCACAGCTGCCTTTCCTTATTTCTCTTCTGTCAAGATTTAAGTTGCCTTGTTTCTATTAGGAGATGCCATGACCCTGGCAATTGATAAGGACGTTTCGCAGGCGAATTCGCCAGAGCCTAAACGCTCCAAAAAAATTGGCGTTCCCAAAGAAATCGCCAATGGGGAACGACGCGTTGCCGCCACCCCTGCCACCGTCAAAAAATTACAAAAGCTAGGCTTTGAGGTCATTATCGAGCACGATGCTGGCATAGCTGCAAGTTTTAGCGACCAGGCTTACCGAGATGCAGGCTGCGACATCGTTTACACAGCTACCGACCTGTGGGAACAAGCCGATGTCGTCTTAAAGGTGCAGCCTCCTCAAGATCACCCGAACGGCCTGCATGAAGCAGATATGCTCGGTGCACACCAGTCGCTAATTAGCTTTATCTGGCCCGCCCAAAATCAACCTTTAGTAGACCGCCTTTCCAGTCGTCAGGCTACGGTACTGGCGATGGATGCAATTCCCCGTATTAGCCGCGCTCAAAAGATGGACGCCCTCAGCTCCATGGCGAATATTGCAGGCTATCGGGCGGTGATTGAAGCCGCTAATCAGTTTGGCCGCTTTTTCACTGGGCAAATCACAGCCGCCGGTAAAGTTCCTCCTGCCAAGGTGCTGGTCATCGGAGCGGGTGTTGCCGGGCTAGCAGCGATTGGCGCAGCCAAGAGCCTGGGAGCGGTTGTACGCGCTTTTGACACGCGCCCTGTGGTGAAAGAGCAGGTAGAGAGCCTGGGTGCTGAGTTCTTAGAACTGACGTTTGAAGAAGATGGCACTGGCAGCGGCGGCTATGCCAAGACTATGAGCCCCGAGTTTATTGCGGCGGAGATGGAGCTGTTTGCTGAGCAGGCTAAAGACGTCGATATCATTATTACGACAGCTTTGATCCCCGGCAAGCGAGCGCCACTGCTGATTACCAAAGAGACGGCTGAGAGCATGAAGCCGGGTTCGGTGATTGTAGATATGGCCGCTGAACAGGGCGGAAACTGCGCGGTTACCAAGCCTAATGAAGTGTACGTGAACAACGGCGTCACGATTGTGGGCATTACCGATTTTCCTAGCCGAATGGCCAGTCAGGCCAGCCAGCTGTATGGCACTAATCTGTGCCATTTGCTCAGCGATATGGGCGGCTCTGAAGATTACAAAATTGACTTTGAAGATGAAGCCGTACGTGGGGCGCTGATTACCCATGCGGGTGAAGTGACCTGGCCTGCGCCTAGGCCAGAGAAGCCGCCTGCGCCCCCTACGCCTGTAAAGGCCACGCCAGTTGCAGAAGCGATCATCGCACCGGAAGAGAACGCAACGTCGTCTTCTGCGGTTAGAGCTATCGGCATTGTTGTGCTAGCCTGCGGCGTCGTGGCCATAGGCCTTACCGCTCCCGCTTCGTTCCTCTCTCATTTCACAGTCTTTATCCTGGCTTGCTTCGTAGGCTGGCAGGTGATCTGGAACGTTAGCCCTTCACTACATACGCCTTTGATGAGTGTGACTAATGCTATTAGCGGCATCATCATTCTCGGGGGGCTGTTGCAGCTTAATGGCAGTACAGTCACAGGTGGATTGAGCACCACAACCATTCTGGGTGCGATCGCCATTCTTGTCGGCACCATTAACATCTCTGGCGGCTTCCTGGTTACGCAGCGAATGCTCAAGATGTTCCGTAAATAACACCCGCGTGCTACAGCAGAATTCAAGGAATTAACGCAATATGTCCAACAATCTTGTGACGGTCGCCTACATCGCGGCCATCGTCCTATTTATCTTGAGCCTGGGCGGACTCTCCAACCAGGAAACCGCCAAGCGGGGCAACCTTTACGGCATCATCGGCATGGCTTTGGCCATCGGCGCGACCGCGTTCGGCGCAGGCGTCACAAACTATGGTGTACTGCTCGCGGTGATCGTACCGGGCGTTATCATCGGCGCGCTGCTTGCTTCTCGGGTAGAAATGACCGAAATGCCAGAGCTAGTTGCGGTACTGCACAGCTTCGTCGGCCTAGCAGCCGTACTGGTCGGCATCGGCAACTACTTGCAGGCCCCAACAGATATGACGCCTAGCCTGGTGGGCGCAGAAGAAACCATTCATATGGTTGAAATCTATGTGGGCGTGTTTATTGGCGCGGTCACGTTTACGGGCTCAGTTGTCGCCTTCGGTAAGCTAAAAGCCATTATTAGCAGCAAGCCTCTAATGCTGCCAGCGAGGCATCTGCTCAATATTGGTTTGCTCGTCGGCACAGTTGCGCTGGGCTTCGTATTTATGGGCGCAGAAGGCACCTCTGGCTTACCTGCGCTGCTGGGCATGTGCGCCCTTGCAGGACTACTCGGGATGCATTTGGTTGCGGCGATTGGCGGCGCGGATATGCCGGTCGTTATCTCTATGCTCAACAGCTACTCTGGCTGGGCTGCAGCGGCAGCTGGCTTTATGCTCTCGAACGATTTGCTAATTGTTACTGGCGCGCTAGTCGGCAGCAGTGGTGCGATTCTTAGCATCATCATGTGTAAAGCAATGAATCGTTCTTTCCTCAGCGTGATTTTGGGCGGTTTCGGCCAAGGGGCTTCATCACAGAGTGCAGGCAGCTCAGCGCCCGGCGGAACGGCGACCTCCGCAACGGTTGAAGATACGGTTGAATTACTCAACGAAGCGAGTAGCGTCATTATTACGCCCGGCTATGGCATGGCAGTGGCTCAAGCGCAGCATGCGGTGGCAGATATTACGAAGATTTTGCGCGATCGCGGTGTCAACGTCCGCTTTGGCATTCACCCTGTTGCCGGGCGTTTGCCGGGGCATATGAACGTTCTGCTGGCTGAGGCCAACGTCCCTTACGATGTCGTGCTGGAAATGGACGAAATCAATGAGGACTTCAGCGAGACTGATGTGGTGCTTGTTATCGGCGCAAACGACACGGTTAACCCTAGCGCACTGGACGACCCCGCGAGTCCGATTGCTGGCATGCCTGTTTTAGAAGTCTGGAATGCGAGCAATGTCATTGTCATGAAGCGCAGTCTGTCTGTTGGTTACGCGGGCGTAGATAACCCGCTGTTTTACAAAGACAATACGCAGATGCTCTTTGGCGATGCGAAGGCAAATGTGTCTGCTATTTTGGCAGAGATGCAAAAGACGGCCAAGACACCTGCAATGGCTGGTTCTCGCTAGGGAATCGCCTTAATCGATTCGGCTGTGACTTGATACCAGCAAAAAAGCTCTGAACGCAGGTAAAATCGTTCAGAGCTTTTTTGATCTGGCTTTTTGGGTCTGGCTTTTTGGGTCTGGCTTTTTCAATCTGGCTTTTTCGATTTGTAGCTATCTGCCCATACTTTAGGCCTAGAGCGGCCGGGTTGCCTGATTCAGACGCGAATAAGTTAATAGGTCAGTTGATAAAGTCGTGTTCACAAATAAGCTTTTTTGCACAACGTATCGGGAAAACTTGTACTGTGGTTCTTGTCGCTGATAGCTAAGGACCTGTGGTTCCGGCGCAAAAGGCTGAGATATCGGTCCTTCACGAGCTAAGCGAGCGTTCTGTGTAGACTAGCGAGCTGTAAGGGTCGATTCGCGCTACGTAATAAGCGATCGCGGACAGACTGAGCAATCGTAGACTGAGCCTTTTTGGGATGTGGTAATTGGAAATATGGCTACGCGGCGGCGGCGGCGATCGCTAACCAAAAAAATGCGGCGACGGCGACTTTATCGCCATCAGACTCCCGCTATGCGGCTGAGAAGAGCGTTCGCTAAGTACTTTAATAGCGGCTGGAAGCCCGGAGCTGTTTGTTTCGGGCTGCTGTCAGGTGCGATCGCTGCTACCCTGCCGACCACCCACTGGTCACTACCGTCATTTATCAACTTTTTAGCCTCCACCCTCTCGGCAAGCTGTCTAACCGTTCTCCCCATCGCATTTGCCACGCTACTGGGATCTACCATTTGGAATCTGGCTAAACGGCGCTGGTGGCGTGGTGGACTCAGCTGCACTTTTTTGATCTTATTTTTAGGCTCGGTCACCACCTCTGCCATCCAGCTGCTTATCTTTGTACGCGCTGACGGATTCTAGCAGCCAGACCTGATAGATACGACTAGATGAATGCGGCTAGGAGAAATTAGAAGCTCCGCGCTGAATTTCTCTTGAAAAGTCTATTAAAAAACTGTGATGAATTACCACAGCAGCTAACTGTCTGAGCTTTAGCCAGGGCACTCTGAAAATAGCTCTTTTGTATGGCAGCGAGTGGCAACCGATGGCTATAGTTTGGCGGAATAGACACAGAAAAATACAGCTTAGAAGACTGATCACGCGTTATTTTTACAGCGGGTGGCAGCCAGCGACACTTTGCTTTTGTTTGCTGGGACTATGGCTGCTCTCAACCGCAGGAACAGGTAGCGCAACTGTACTGAGTTTTGCCTGCGGTGGGCTAGGTGCGATCGCCTTTGTTAGCCTGATTGGTGGTACCATCTGGACTCTATTTACCAGACGCTGGCTACGAAGTGCCATCAGCTTCTGCTTACTGATCTGCTTCTGCTACGCCTTAGCGCTCACGATTGCCAATCACTTTCTATTTGCCGCCGACGACTCAATTACAGATGCCATCCTATTTCAACAGTCCAGCACGCAGATGGTTAAAGAAGCGGATAGTTAAAGAAGAAGTAGACAGTTAAAGAAGAAGTAACCGCTCAGCAAAACATAGGCACTTCTAACCAGTCAACGAGCGCTTGAAAGAAGCTGCCTAGGCGCTCTAGAGAATACTCTTGTATTCTCTAGAGCGCCTAACAAAAATCCCTGTAGCGGCGCTGTTGTCGCTACAGGGATTCTCGTTTTAAGCCTTGGCTCCTCGACGCCTACTCGACTCCTACAAGTCAAATAGCCAAGTCAAGTAGCCAACTAAAACAGCGGTGATTAAACGGCTGCCGTTGCTTTAACTTTTGCATCAAGCTCGCCTGCAGCGTACTTAGCCGCAAAGACTTCAACGCCTGCCTGCTTAATCTTAGAAGCCTGACCCGCTGTGCCAAACGCTTCATAGCGATCGGTACAAACCTGCTTCATGTACTTGATAGAAGGCTTGAGGAAGTGACGGGGGTCAAAGTTCTTAGGATCTGCATCCGCTGCTTCACGAATAGCCGCAGTAATCGCCAAACGGTTGTCGGTATCGATGTTCACTTTGCGAACGCCGTTCTGAATACCTTTCTGAATCTCTTCGACGGGTACGCCGTAAGTTTCAGGAATTGCACCGCCGTGAGCGTTGATCATCTCTAGCCATTCCTGAGGAACGGAAGAAGAACCATGCATCACGAGGTGAGTGTTTGGCAGGCGCTTGTGAATTTCTGCAATTCTATCGATTGCAAGAATTTCGCCTGTAGGCTTGCGAGTAAACTTGTACGCACCGTGGCTAGTACCGATAGCAACCGCAAGGGCATCTACCTGAGTCGCCTCTACAAACTGAGCCGCTTCTTCAGGGTCAGTAAGGAGCTGATCTTTGTCGAGCTTACCTTCAAAACCGTGACCGTCTTCTGCTTCGCCCTGGCCTGTTTCGAGTGAACCTAGGCAGCCTAGCTCACCTTCTACACTGGCACCGATTGCGTGAGCAACCTTGACCACTTCGCGAGTCACATTGACGTTGTACTCGAAGCTTGCAGGTGTTTTTGCGTCTTCTTCGAGAGAACCGTCCATCATAACGCTAGTAAAACCGTTGCGAATTGCAGAGTAGCAAGTCGCAGGGCCGTTGCCGTGGTCCTGGTGCATCACAACGGGGATGTGAGGATACGTCTCAACAGCAGCCATCACCAAGTGGCGCAAGAAGTTCTCACCTGCATACTTCCGCGCACCGCGAGAAGCCTGCAAAATAACTGGGCTATCGGTCTCATCAGCAGCCTGCATAATTGCAAGAATCTGCTCTAAGTTGTTTACGTTAAACGCTGGAATCCCGTAACCGTTTTCAGCCGCATGATCTAGCATCAGCCTCATAGGTACAAGCGCCATTCCATATCCTCCTAATATTTTCTGCCTTCTGGCCCACCTCAATAACGTCAACTAAAAGTGTTACTTAAAGTTGCGATAGGTGTAGGTTCTTATCAATTCCAATCTTAGGTCAAAACAATGACCTGTGACGATTTGTTTTGCTTAAGTCAGTGCTTCGACTGAGCTATGTATAGATGCGGGTTACAGGCTGAAGCCCGCGGTCAAAGGCCGTACCGTAAATCTGAACCTGTATGGCCTTTATTCTTTTCTCGGAGGTATTTAGTAGGCATTTATGCTGGTTTTTGCCTCTGGTTTTTGCCTATTAAAAAACGCCTCTCCTAAAATTCAGGAAGGCGTCATGATGAGTTACAGCGTTTAATAAATAGCGTTTGACTAACGCTTAACTGTTCAATCGACGCAGTGGATTGATCGCATGATAAATCGACCGCTTAAAAAAGTGGGTCGCCTGGGATTCGAACCCAGGACCAGTCGGTTAAAAGCCGAATGCTCTACCACTGAGCTAGCGACCCCTGCTTTTTAAGCGCTGACTTTTGAGAAGTTGTACGGCCAGATGTGCTGACTGTACGGTGCGTGCAGCGCTTTTGTGTCGCGCTCACGGTAACTAAATGTAGCACAAGAGGCGAACGGTATTGTAAAAAACTTTTTTCGCTTTTTTAATTCAATCTACTTCACTCTTTTATTCACCTTTCTATTGCTCGGCTGCTTCGACCGATTCTATATATTGGGCGTCGATCAGGAACGATCCGCGGGTGAAACGAACGCCAAGGTAGCCCCCGGGCTTGCGGCTAAGGACAGTGCCTTCTTCGCCAATGTCAACCAGGTCTGGGGGTCGGAGCATGGGCATAGGTTCGGCGCTTTTGAGGTAAGGGGGGCGGGTGTGCAGTCGAATGCGATCGCCAACGTTAAAAGCAGGAGGAGTCATAGCGCAAAAGAGCAAAAGGCGTAGTCAGAGTAGGGAACAGGGGGGGACGCATCGTCCGCCCCTGAGAGCTTAGGAAAATTGAATCCACAACATTAGAAGACTCTGTAGCGTTTATGGCACCTGCCAGATTCGCTGATGATATTTCTCGGGCGCTGCGTATGGGTCTAGCACTGGATGGTCATGGTTGTGAGCATGTCCATGAGCATGATGATGTCCGTGCCCGTCGCTATCTGCTTTGGCAGCGAGCCGGAATTTACAAGCTTCGCAGTTCATCTTCACCTGACCAAGCTGCGTTTCAATTTCTCTGTCGCGCAGCACTCGAATCAAATGAGGATGAATTCCCATCTCTGGCAGCGTTATCACCTCAATATCTGGATGCAGCGCCTGCTGCTGGGCAGAGATGGCACCAATTTTTTCCATAAGGACGCCTGTAAACATGAAGTAGGGCAGCACGATAATGCGCTTGGGGTTGTATAGACGCGATCGCCGAAAGCCTTCTTCTAATCTGGGGTGTGTTATGCCAATAAAACAGGTCTCAACCGTGTGATAGCCGCTGCCTTCCCAAATCATACGAGAGAGCTTGTGCACATCGCCATTGGCGTCTGGGTCGCTAGAGCCCCGGCCAATAAACAGTAGCGTAGTTTCATCGCGAGAAATTCCGTGGGGGTTGTGCTCAGGGGTATCGAGCAAAGCCAGCCGAGTCTTCCAAAGATCTAAGACAGCGGGTGTGATACCGAAGTGGCGTCCGTAGTGAAATGTCAGCGCCAAATGCTTATCTGCATAGCGAGCTTTGGCTCTATCTAGTTCGCCCGTGACGTCAAATTTATTGTGACGCGCTGCAAACAGCAGAATCGGCAGTACCGAAATATCTGTATAGCCCTGCTCAACGCACTGGTCTATTCCTGATTGAATGCTGGGGCTGGTGAGTTCTAAGAAGCAGGGAATGACTGGACGGGAGGGGTCTATCTGGTGATACAGCCTACCAAAATCAATCAGGTCTTGACGGCCTTTGGGGTTACGGGTGCCGTGACCGACCATCAGCAGCGGACGAGCGATGGGTAAAGGGGGGAGCTCAAGTGAATTGACGACAGCCTGTGTGTCGGGCGGGGTATTGGCTATGGCGATGGCGTCTAGGTCACTGTTAGTAGTTAGCAGGTTAGCAGCAAGCAGTTTTTCTGAAGCGGTCTCTGATAAAGATTGAGCTGTGAGTGTATCGGATGTTTGAATGAAAACCATATAGTTTTGCTCTTTTCTCGTGCGACGCGAGAGTGAGTGATGAAAACAGTATTCAGGCGTTCTGACTTTTACAGCTGCGGCACAGTGCCGGGGTTACACCGGACTTTCCCTGAATTACGTTTGTGTATTGACCTAGTGATTTTATCGTCTGGGAAAAAAGATTGAATAGGCTCGCTACATGACTTTACGAGAGCAGGTACGACTGGCAGTTGATGAAAGTGATTCGGGGGTAGGGCTTTGGGTGAGTGGTGTGATCGCATTCCTCATCCTTCTGTCTGCCACGCTTTTTGCCATCCAAACTTATCCATTACCTGCCACCGTTCGCCTGGCGATCAAAATCACCGATCAAATCATTCTGGTGCTCTTTACGGTGGAGTACCTCGTTCGTCTGTGGTCAGCGCAAAATCGGCTTCGCTTTATCTTCAGTCTTTATGGGCTGATCGATCTGGTGGCCATTCTGCCTTTTTTACTCGGCGCATTAGATATTCGTTCCCTTCGCCTTATCCGCTGGCTGAGGATTCTACGGCTGGCTCGCTTCTTTGAAAAAAAGACCTGGTTTAATCGCATCAGCGGCTATGAAGGTCTCATTTTTGGTCGCATTTTATTCACGCTTTTCTCGATTATTTTTATTTATTCTGGTGCAATCTATCAGGCCGAGCACGGTACCAACAGTGAAAGCTTTGGCACTTTTCTAGACGCGGTGTATTTTTCAGTGGTTACCATGACCACCGTTGGATTTGGCGACATTACGCCTGTTACAGAGGCGGGACGAGGACTCACTATCGCTATGATCATGACTGGAATTGCCTTGATCCCAACCCAGGTGGGAAATTTTATTCAACAGTTCACTAAGGTGCAGAACTCTGTGCGGGTAGCGTGCGATCGCTGTGAGCTGCTAGGCCACGAAACCGATGCGCAATTTTGTCGCCGCTGTGGTGAGGCATTGCCTGAACGAGCAGAGACAATGACAAAAGTTGTTACAACTCCATAAGTCGAAACGATCGTTACGTTGCGGTAAGTCGAGCGATCGCCCCCTTTCCCAACCTTTCCCTATAGTTTCTCTGATGCCTTGCTATTATTTTTCTTGGGCTTTTTATCCTGGGCAGCTCGCTGGTTTAGAGCATCCACGTAGTGCGCAAGGCTTTGACCGTTTCAGATGGCTAGAGTACTCCCGTGTATTTGGGCCTTACTGCAAATTAACTACCGTATTCGCAGCGAGCAAAGCACCCGGTAGACAAACCATACGTTACAATTGATGAACCTTTATTGCAGAGAAGTAAATTCCAGAGAGCCCCTCTCCATCCTCTGTGCTAAACCCTTTGTCTGCTGTATTTGAGACACCAGAAAAGAAGCTGCTCATATCGAGCATCCCTAATTGACTACTCCTTCAGCCAAACCCGAGACTCCTATGAGCCTTCCCATCCGCAACGTCGCTATTATCGCCCACGTAGACCACGGCAAAACCACCCTCGTTGACTCCCTGCTAGAGCAATCCGGTATTTTCCGCGACAACGAAGCCGTTCCTACTTGCGTACTAGACTCTAACGATTTGGAACGGGAGCGAGGGATTACCATTCTGTCGAAAAATACGGCGGTTTATTACGGTGAAACGCTCATCAATATTGTTGATACTCCTGGGCACGCAGATTTCGGTGGTGAAGTAGAGCGCGTACTCGGCATGGTAGACGGCTGCCTGCTAATTGTTGACGCCAACGAAGGCCCGATGCCTCAGACTCGATTCGTCCTGAAAAAGGCGCTAGAAAAAGGCCTGCGTCCGATTGTTGTCGTCAACAAAATAGACCGACCTCGGGCTGACCCCCATACCGCGGTAGATAAGGTCCTCGATCTTTTTATTGAGCTAGGCGCAGATGATGACCAGTGCGACTTTCCTTACCTCTTTGCCTCTGGCCTGACAGGGTTTGCCAAAGAGAACATGGAAGACGAAGACAAAGACATGAAGCCTTTGTTTGAGTCCATCCTTCACCATGTTTCTCCGCCGGTGGGCGATCCTGAAAAGCCCTTGCAGCTTCAGGTCACAACCCTAGATTATTCCGACTATCTGGGACGTATCGTCATTGGCAAGGTGCACAACGGCACGATTCGCCAGGGTGCGCAAACCGCTCTAGTGAAGGAAGACGGCAAAATTGTCAAAGGCAAAATTACCAAGCTGATGGGCTTCCAGGGCCTGTCTCGGGTTGAAATTAAAGAAGCCAAGGCCGGTAATCTAGTCGCCGTTGCAGGTTTTGCTGATGCCAATATAGGTGAGACTATTACCTGCGCAACCGAGCCTCAAGCGCTGCCGCTGATTAAGGTGGACGAACCGACCTTGCAGATGACCTTTGCGGTGAACGATTCACCCTTTGCGGGCCAAGAGGGTGATTTTGTGACCTCTCGTCAGTTGCGCGATCGCCTGATGCGCGAGTTAGAAACCAACGTCGCTTTGCGAGTAGAACAAACTGACTCTCCTGACCGCTTTGCCGTCTCAGGCCGCGGTGAACTGCACCTTGGCATTTTGATTGAGACTATGCGCCGTGAAGGCTATGAATTTCAGGTGTCTCAGCCTCAGGTCATTTACCGCGAAGTCGATAGCAAACCTTGCGAGCCTTTTGAGCAGCTGGTGCTAGACGTACCGGAAGACGCAGTCGGTGGCTGCATGGAGCGCCTGGGTCAGCGCAAAGGTGAGCTGCAAGACATGATGGTCTCAGGGGATGGCCGCGCTCAGCTTGAGTTTGTGGTTCCTGCCCGAGGTCTGATTGGCTTTCGAGGTGAGTTCATGCGCGTGACGCGTGGTGCCGGTATTATGAACCATAGCTTTTTGGAGTACCGCCCCATGTCGGGCGATATTGAGACCCGCCGTAACGGTGTGCTGATCTCCTTTGAGGAAGGCGTGGCTACTTTTTATGCGCTGAAGAACGCAGAAGATCGCGGCACGTTCTTTATTGAGCCAGGTACTAAGGTATACAAAGGTATGGTCGTTGGTGAGAACAATCGCCCTCAAGACCTAGAGCTGAACATTTGTAAGGCAAAGCAGCTGACTAACCACCGGGCCGCATCGGGCGATGAGCTTGTACAGCTACAGTCGCCGATGGAAATGGGGCTTGAGCGGGCGCTGGAGTATATCAGCTCTGATGAGATGGTCGAAGTTACGCCCGAATCGATTCGCTTGCGGAAGGTGGGCAAAAAAAAGCTCGCTAAGCGCTAAGGTTTCGGTTGCGCTTAGTGACGGAATTCAATCTTTGATTTACTGAGTCAGCGATTGAAGAATACGCAAAACAAAGATTGCCTAGAGAGAACATATCTCTCTAGGCAGTCTTTGTTTATAGGTTCTCTATTCAGGGCAAACAGGCTATGGCAAACAAATCACATAGCCTTAATCCAATGTGTTTCTCTTTTGAATCGGAATCGAGATACAGAATTCAGTTCCCTGACCTATCTGAGAAGAGAATGTTAGCTGTCCCCCATGCTTTTCGGTCACTATCTGATAGCTAATAGACATGCCCATACCGGTGCCTTTCCCAACCTCTTTCGTGGTGAAAAAAGGATCTAGAATTTGAGGCTGAATCTCTTCTGGAATACCAGGACCATTATCACGGATTCGAATATTCACATGCGCGGCGTGCGCTTCTGTTGAAAGGGTGATGGTAGGATTTTTCTCGTAGGCAAGCGCATCAATTGCATTGGCAAGAATATTCATCAAGACCTGATTGAGCTGGCTTGGATAGCAGGCCACTAGCGGCAGGTCACCGTATTGTTTTACGACTTGAATCGCCTTGTGAACATTGTCGGATTTCAACCGATGATTCAAAATAACCAGCGTACTGTTGATTCCATCATGGAGATCAACAGTTTTAACTTCTGACTCATCTAAACGAGAGAAATTTCGCAACGAGAGTACAATCTCTCGAATTCGCTCAGTACCTACCGTCATGGAGCGAAGCAGCTTAGGCAAGTCTTCTTTGACAAAGTCGAGATCTATGTCTTCTAAAATCGCTTCAATATCTGGTGTCGCAACCGGGTAAGTCTCACGGTACAGCTCAATGAGCTCTAATAGCTCTTGAGTATAGTTAGCCGCAGGCTGTAAGTTGCCGTGAATAAAGTTCACCGGGTTGTTAATTTCATGGGCTACGCCTGCAACCATCTGGCCCAAGCTCGACATTTTTTCAGCCTGAATGATTTGAGTCTGGGTTTTTTGCAGCTGCTGTAGGGCGATAGTTAGCTCTTCTGATTGATTTTTAAGGTTAGTTTCAGCGATTTTTCGCTTGCTGATATCTCGCATCATCGAAGAAAACCGCTCCGTTAGTCCCTCTTCTGACTTGTGGCTAATGATCACATGAGAGACCGGTATATTTTGACCATGGCAGTTACGAATCGTTGATTCACCAGACCAGATCCCTTTTTCCCTGGCGGTAGGAAGCGCCTCTGAGATCAGCATTTCAGCTATGTCAGGGGGCGCCAAATCAGCCAGGTGAAGAAATTTCACTTGTTCAGATGATGTATTAAACATATGCTGCCCGGCTTGGTTGAGATAGCGATGATAACCACAAGCATCGGTAATGCCAATGATGTCTGGGGTAGCTTCTAAAATAGCCAAGAGTCTGGACTGCTTGTCCTGGATTTCTTTCCAGTCAGTAATATCTTCGATGACTCCCAACATGCCATTGACGACCCCCTCACTGTTGTGCAGAGGTATTTTGCTGGTTCTCAGCCAGGCTTCTCGCCCACCGGGCTGCAACTGCGGCTCAATAATATTGAGTTCTGACTGGTCAGAATCCATGACTCGGCGATCGCATTCACGAAAGAAATCCGATTCTTCCTTTTTCCAGACCATATCGTAATCATTCTTGCCAACTAGATCGTTCACATCTTCGAAGCCAGCGATCTTTGCAAAGTTGATATTGCACCCCAAGTAGCGGCTGTCTGTATCCTTCCAAAAGATAGCAGCCGGCACTGTATCTATCACCTGCTGCAAAATCTGGCGAGATTCTGTTAGGCTTTCGAGCTGTTTTCGGTGCGTAATATCAATGGCGGTTACCAGCAGCTGAGTCACTTTATCCGATCGGTCTATCAGCGGATAAACCGTTAAAGACCAGTGAGCTAAGCTGTTCTCTAGCGGCAGCTTTTCTTCGAAGCAAAGTATTCTCCTCGTTTGAACGCATTGAGTGTATCGAGGAAGATATAAACGAACTACTTCGGGAGAGAACGACTTACTCAATTGCTGACCTTGGATCTCTTCGACTGGGATAGAGCTGTTGTCTTTGCATGCCTGGTTGAAGTCAATAAACCGAAAATCTGCACCCTCTTCTAGGACCTCTAAGACATACATTCCCTGAGTCGGGTGGCTCCATAGAGCGTTATAAAATGCCTTGGGGTCTACTGTGGATGTGTGTCCAGCAGTGGACATTTCTCTAGGATTAGAATCGCTAGGCGGACAGTCAGCAATAGTCAATCGGTTCACCTGTTTTGAAGCAGTTTCCCTGTCGTTGAATAGGGGGGCCGCACCTGTTTCTGTACAAATGATTTTCTTTGATACATCATTTAGCAGCAGGCTTAATATGCCCAATATGGACAGACAGACTGTAGGTGCCGTCTGGCTCGGTAGGGTATTACCCTAGGGATTATATGGATCTCTTTAAACATCGACAGGAGCAATTAGCGGCATCCGAAGCACCTTTAGCGGCCAGGATGCGACCGCGATCGCTCGACGAATTCATTGGCCAAGACGCGATCATCGGCCCTGGCCGCCTGCTTCGACGTGCCATCCAAGCTGACCAGCTGTCTTCTTTGATCTTTTACGGCCCTCCCGGCACTGGCAAAACAACGCTTGCCAGGGTGATTGCCAACACCACAATGGCTCAGTTTGTCGCGATTAATGCAGTGCTAGGCGGCGTCAAAGATATTCGCGCGGCCATTGAACTGGCTCAGACGCATCGAGGTCAATACGGACGACGAACTATTCTCTTTGTCGATGAAGTCCATCGGTTTAACAAGGCTCAGCAGGATGCTCTGCTGCCCTGGGTAGAAAATGGCACCGTCATTTTGATTGGCGCCACCACCGAGAATCCGTTCTTTGAGGTGAACAAGGCGCTGGTTAGTCGGTCCAGGGTGTTTCAGCTAAAGCCTTTGCAGGCTGACGATCTCAAAACGATTGTGCAGCAGGCATTGAGCGATGCAGAACGGGGCTACGGTGAACAAGAGGTTCAGATAGAGGCTGACGCGCTAGCGCATTTAGTCAATGTTGCAAACGGCGATGCTCGAACCGTCTTGAATGCGCTGGAGCTAGCGGTAGAAACGACCGCGCCTGATCAAGAAAATCTCATCAAAATTACGCTGCCTGTTGCGGAAGATTCTATCCAGCAGCGGGCCGTCTTGTATGACAAAGAAGGTGATGCTCATTTTGATACCATCAGCGCTTTTATCAAAAGCATACGCGGTTCAGATCCAGACGCGGCGCTGTATTGGCTAGCCCGGATGGTGTACGCCGGAGAAGACCCACGCTATATCTTTCGGCGACTGGTGATTCTGGCTGGAGAAGATGTAGGTATGGCCGATCCGAATGCGGTGGTCGTCGTGACAGGTTGTGCCGATGCGTTTGACCGCGTAGGTATGCCAGAGGGCCGATATCCTCTAGCGCAGGCGACACTTTATTTGGCAACAGCGCCGAAAAGCAACAGCATCATGGCATTTTTTGATGCCCTAGCGACGGTTGCACAAGAGCGGGAAGACGATGTGCCGAATGCGATGAGAGATGCGACTCGCGATAAAAAGGGATTTGGCCATGGGGCAGGCTATTTGTATCCGCATGCTTACCGAGATCACTGGGTTGCACAGCAGTATTTGCCAGGTAGTTTACAGGGGCAGGTGTTTTATCAGCCTTCTAGCCAGGGCTACGAGGCAACTATTCAGGTGCAGGTGGCTCGTCGCAGGGAAGCCCAGCTAGCAGGACTGGTAGAGCATAATTTAGAAGTGTCTATGCCAGAAGCGTTGACATATGGGCCTGACGATCTACAGCAGGAACGATGGTTACAGCGGGCGGCGGGCGCATTGGGAACGCAGCTAGGTGAAGTACGCGATCGCATTTTCAACCTGCTCACCCCCCAACGGCATCACGTTTTATTAGACCTTAATGCCAGTACTGGCTTGCTGACCTGGGAGGCGGTTCGTCAGGTGCCAGAAGGTGGCGTCTATAGCTGTGTGCGCACGGCCAAAACCTACAGCGCACTGACGGAACAAGCTGACATGTTAGACGAGCTGGCAAGACCTGTTGTTTTTCAGGTTGACAATCACGATAAAAACTTAGGTGTGCTTAGCGCTATCAGCTTAGAGAAAACAAATTCTGATGTAACCTTTGACGGCATTATCGGTAGAAATGCGCTGATGGACGTTAGCAATAAGCAGAATGTCATTCAACAGCTGCGATCGCTCCTCAGGGACGATGGAAAAATTGTTCTTGCAGAATCTGTTCCTTCTCGGGCGCAGAGACTCTCTGACTTGTTGCCTTCTAAAATGACAGAGCCTGAACTCCAGGCGCAGTTTAAGCAGGCCGAGTCACATTTGTTCAACAATCCTGACAATCCAATGGTGAACTGGGATATTTCTGATTTGGAGCAAGCCTTTGAGCAGTCTGGGTTTAGCTGCAAAATTGAGATTAGGACTTTTTCGGCTGAGCGATTGGTTACGTCGGCCTTGTTAGATCGCTGGCTTGACGACAGCAGTCAGTATCATCGTTATCTGGTTGCCCATGACGTATCTACTGCTGATATAAAAAAATTGCGATCGATCTTTTCACAACAGCTCACTCAGAAGACTGTCTCCTGGCAGCGCACCCTCGCTTTTATCAGCGCTCAAAAACGATAGATGTTGAATGAAATTGGCCAGAAGCTAAAACTGCTTTACGCCTAGCTCAGTGCCATCATTTCTGACGACAACATAGTTGTAGTCACGCTCAGCTACTTGCCAATAGCGCTGTAATTTATCGGCGTCGAACCCTTCGGGCACATTCATTTCAAAATGGCCCTGCTCAGGCACCCAGGCAATCCACCAGCCGCTGCTGTCGTAGCCAACTGAGTTCCAAAAGCCGAGACGGACAGCTTGCTCGGTGCTAGCCTCAATGGGAAAGTTGACCTGTCGCCAGTGAGGCGTACCTGCATTTCGCATTTCACCTTGCGAGGTGCTTTTGCCAGGTTGAAAGTGGCGATTGAAGTAAAGGCCAAAGCGATCGCGCTCTGTCAGTAGCGGCAGCACCGTACAGCCGTCGTAGACCTCTAGCACACGGCGACCATCGCTAGCGGTAACATCGTAGGGCCAAGTGCCCATTCCCTGACTGCCTGGCATGCTCAGCTTTTGTTCTAATTCCTCTGGGGTGAGATAGTCGCTCAATCTAAAGGACTGAAGCTCACTGAGCACCCGAGATTTGGCTGCGCCATCTAGGTTGTCAAATGCCTCGGTCACAAAAATATTACGACCTTCAACGCTGTCGAGCACGGCTCGGTAGCTTTCGTTGTGGAGATGCTCGTCACTCTGCAAATAGCTAATATGCTCTTGCAGAATCGGTGTATACCACTCAGGGCTAGCGACTGTGTCATTACAGTTGGCTCTAGCTGGTGAAACGAGCGCCAGCCAACTGGTGACTGAACAAAGCGCTGCTATTGAAATTCGGGCGATGTTCATCTGCATAGGGCCTTCTCTACAAAGGACTCGTGACGACATGATTGAGGCTAGCTACATCAGCTATCAGTCGGCTCTCCATATTTTCGGCAGGATCTTCTACTTGGCCAACACAATCTTTACAAACTAGCTAGTTCTTCTCGCAGAAACCGTATCCAGTTGTTGCTGGATTTACACAATAAGAGATATTCGGTTACATCGCTTATTGCTACTGTGACAGAACTCTGAAGGAATCATGTTGATCCCCGTTTTTTTAGTTTTTATCCGATGAAATAAATAGGTAGCACTGCTGTATTTAGTGCCTTGTAATCGTTGGGGCGGCTCCCTGCCCCGATTTGGCCTTTGTTTGGCCTTCATCCTGTTTACCTACTGTGATCATTTATGGCTGTTTTAAAAGTTGGCATTAATGGATTTGGCCGCATTGGTCGTCTGGTTTTTCGGGCGGCGGTCAACAACCGCAATATCGAATTTGTCGGCATCAATGACCTGGTCGCACCCGAGACTTTGGCCTACTTGCTTAAGTACGACTCTACCCACGGCGCGTTCCCTGGCGAAGTTGAAGCCCGTGACAACGGTATTATCGTCAATAGCCGATTCATTCCCTGTACTTCTATCCGCAATCCGTCTGAGCTGCCCTGGGGTGAAATTGGCGCGGACTATGTGGTAGAAGCGACCGGTCGTTTTACGACACATGAGACCGCTAAGGCCCACCTAGAAGCGGGTGCTAAGCGGGTGGTTATCTCCGCACCGACTAAGAGCCCTGGAGAAGTGCAGACGTTTTTGGTGGGCGTGAATCATCAGACGTTCAATCCAAGCAGCGATCG
Organism: uncultured Synechococcus sp.; assembly: GCA_937911865.1. Lineage (GTDB taxonomy): Bacteria > Cyanobacteriota > Cyanobacteriia > Phormidesmidales > Phormidesmidaceae > Phormidesmis. The sequence goes on along the minus strand of CALDSK010000165.1, from coordinate 72,460 downwards.
CATCGTTTCTAACGCTAGCTGTACGACCAACTGCCTAGCGCCTATCGCTAAGGTTATCAATGACAACTTTGGCCTTACAGAAGGGCTGATGACGACTATCCATGCTGCTACCTCTACTCAATTCACGGTAGATAGTCCTTCCAACAAAGATTTGCGCAGCGGTCGCGGCGCTAGCCAAAACCTCATTCCGGCCTCCACAGGTGCCGCTAAAGCGGTCACCCTGGTTTTGCCTGAACTGACTGGCCGGCTGACAGGAATGGCAGTAAGAGTGCCTACATCTGACGTTTCTGTGGTGGACCTCACCTTCCGCACTGAGCAGGCTACTAGCTATGCTGAAATCTGCGAGAAGATGAAAGCCGCTTCTACCAATGGGCTACGCGGTGTCTTGGGCTATACCGAAGAGCCGCTGGTTTCCTCCGACTTTATCGGCGATCCTCGCTCTAGCATTTTTGATGCCAAAGCAGGTATGGAGCTGAACTCGAACTTCTTCAAGATTCTTTCCTGGTATGACAATGAGTGGGGCTATTCCAATCGGGTGATGGACTTGATGCTGTATATGGCGCAAACCGAAGGGTTGCTTACGGCTGAGCCTTTACCGTCTAGCAGTGTTGTTGCTTCGCTGTAACGTCGCTTCGCTGTAACGTCACTTTTCTGTAACGTCTTTACCGCTCACAGCTAATGTCTGCTTTATGGGCAGTCAGCTGTGAGCGGTATTCTTTATTGCTAAAGGCTTATCGCTAAAGGCTGCGTCCTAGTTCACCCAAGGAACGCTTGCCAGATCGGCAAAGTCTACGCTACGCTCCTTGTCGAGTTCAGCGATGTGATTTTTCTCGGCGATGATTTGCTTTTGGTACTGCGCGTGCTTTTCAGGTGACTCAGAAAAATCGCTATCGGCCCAGAGCTTTAGCAGCAGGCGGTAGCGCTTTTCGCACATGTTGCGCTCTAAGCATGCGATCGCCGCTCGAATGACCAGCGAAGGTCGCACGGTGTCCAGCCGACTCTTTTCATCTAAATACAGCAAATGACTCACCAGCGATAGCGGTCCGGTTGATTCGGCTGAAAAGTTACGCAGCGTCAACAGCATCGACTGGTCCGCTTCTTCTGGCACCAGTGCGTGATTTGTCCCTAGCTTTGCTTTGGTTTCAATCTGCGAGAGCTCTGTTACCATCCGCCACAGCGCCCGGTGATGCGAGAAGCTAAAGCCTAGATCTCTGGCTTCAAGCCCTTCGACAATGGCGCTGCGGTAGTCTGGATGGTGGATGTAAATGCGCAGCAGTGCCGCTTCGGCCTCTTCTAAAAAGCTGCGGTTGAGAATTTTGACGTCATTGGTTGCTTTCTCTTTTTTATCGCCCGGGTTACGCCGCTTACGCCGGACCTGAGCCAGCAGGTTTTCGGCCAGCAGCGGTACGATCCGCCCATCGCCCTGACTAAAAATTTCTGCGCAGTGACGAATATAGTGAGTGCGCGTATCTGCGTTGGCAATGTCACTTAGCAGCGTCACGACTGCCTGCGAAGCCTGCTGAAATTGATCGGCTTGCTTCAAGTCAGTATCGTTAACAATGTTGCCGATTTGCCAGTCTAGCCATAGTGGCGCAGCATCGCTAAGCGCAATATATTCTTCGGGCGTATGTAGCTTGAGATAGTCATCCGGGTCTTTGCCGTCGGGAATATTCAGCACTCGCAGCTGTACGTCCCCGCGATAGGCCATGTCTGCGACTTCCCCAATCGCTCGGTCTGCGGCTTTTACGCCAGCTGCGTCTGCATCGAAGTTGAAAACAATCTGCTTTGATTCGGTGTAGCGCAGCAGTAGCTTTACCTGACCCGCGTTTAAGGCTGTTCCCAAAGAAGCGACCGCATTGGTAATGCCTGCTGCGTGCAGGGCAATTACGTCAAAGTAGCCTTCGACAACAATGGCACGATCTTGCTTGGCGATCGCTGCTTTTGCTTTATCTAGCCCGTACAGCGTTTTACCTTTATCGAATAGTTCTGTCTCCGGCGAGTTTAAGTATTTTGGTTTTGCATCTGCTTCTAGCCCACGACCGCCAAAGCCAATCAGTCGGTTTTGCGCATCGTGGATGGGGACCATTACCCGTCCGCGGAACCGGTCGTAATAGCCGCTACCTCCTTTGCGTGGCACGATCAGGCCGGCTTGCTCTACTAGCTTCACCGGGTAGTGTTTTTGCTCGACCAAGTAGCCATACAAGGTTTGCCACCCTTCCGGCGCATAGCCTAGTGCGAAGTGACGAATAGTCTCGTCACTCAGATTTCTCGTTTGGCGCAGGTAAGTTAGAGCTTGCTGGCCATCTGTTTGAAACAGTGCGTGCTCATAAAACTTGGAGGCTACCGCTACAATCTCGTACAGCTGCTCTCTAAGCGTGAGTTTGCGCTGAAGCTCTTGCTGCTGTTCGGGCTCTGTCGTTTTTACTGGAATTTGATAGCGCCGGGCCAGATCCAGCACGACATCAGCAAAGGAACGCTGGCCGATCTCCATTAAAAACTTGAACGTATTGCCGCCTGCGCCGCAGCTAAAGCAGTATTAGACAAGTTAGGATGGACTAACGCTCAAGCAAGGGGATTTTTCGACGTGGAAAGGGCATAGACCGACAAAGTCTTTGCCTTGCTTTTTCAGCACGACTTGCTCTGAAATGATGTCGACGATGTCGGCGCGTTGCCGGACGTTATCAATGGTGTCGGGGTGGATACGGGGGTTACCCATGGGGAAGTGTGCGGCTAAGCAGCGTAGCTGAGGCTAGCTAGTACAAAGGTAATTGTAGACCTTAATTGTGTTTGTGTATTGGGTCGTCACTATCGGTAGCGTTGGAGATTCAATCTGAGTGAGGAAGAACGCTATATGGGGGCGCTTGCTTCTCTTCTTTGCTGCTTGTCTCAAACAAAAAACACATCAGCTAACAAACTCAACCTTACTCATCATCATCGTCATCATCATCCAATCGCCCTGGCAAATCCCCCATCTCAGCCTCAACCGCTCGCGCCGCCGCCAAAATATCCTGCTCCGCCCCACCCAAATACAACCGACCAAAACTCCCAATCGCCGAAATCTGAAGAATATTAATAAACGCCGCCTTCTCAGCCTCATTCGCCGCCAACGCCGCATAAGCCGCAGGCTGACACTCCATCACATACAGCGTCTCTCCCGCCAAAATCATATTGCCGCGCCGCGTACGGTTAATCAGCTGCACGAGATGCGGATCTAAATTTCGAATCACCCGACTCGACAGCAACTCTGGCATAAACGCGACTATCCGAGCGAGCCCCAGCAACGCCAAAATCGCCCGACCTGCCGCTTTGACCTCCCCCTGACTACCATGAATTTCAAGCACCCCATACAGACGCTCTACCATCTGCACACCCGGACGCACCACCGCAGACTTCAACGCCACATCAGTAATGCGATTAATCTCAATACCAGGGGAAACCTCAATCCATAACGAAGCATCGCCGGGCAGTGGCAAAAAGCCAATCGAAACGGTCCCAATGTAGGCCGCATGTTGAGGTTGAAGGTTGTCAAGTTTAAGGTTTCTTCGTAGTTCTACACCCAAAGTCTTACCAACCGCCCATATCAAATAATTAGGTCATTAGGCTGAATAAAGTCAGCCAACTAGCGTACGAATTACGTTACGTGTCTTAATAATATGCTGTTACCGGCCCATTTGTTAGGACTCTTTGGCAAAACTGCCTGGTTCTCAGTACTTTCACATAGGCAATGGCATTAGTGATGTGAAGGGTTGATAAACCAATCGAAGAAATTTAATTAGGTGTTTAAAGAGACTTTGGATCCCAGCCTCATCGCAGATCACAAGAGATGCTGAAATCTGTTGATATGACAGGTTCTAGGCCCTTTTTTTAGACCGCTTCAACAATGTGATGAGTATCACGCAAAAGTTCGCTACATCTACGCTCGCACGATTTTGATTCGATCCGAAAGAATGTAATGGACTTCCTGAACTTCGTTAAGAATAAACAGTTATGCGTTCACTACAAGACTCGAAATCGAATTCCGCTGATTCTGACCAAACAGACGTATTTTTACAGCAAGACGATTCTGATCAACCCAACAGCAGAGAAGTTATTCATCTAGTATTTCCAGATGGCAGTGTCACTGTCGTTGATCCTCACTCTGAAGGAGGCTATCTCGCTTTCTAAAAGAAGCAATGTAAAAACAAACCGCTCATAGGGAGGACAGTGCGCATGCGATCAAAGGCCCAGCATATAGGCCAGCTAGGGCTAAAATCGCTGCTGAGTGCATTTCTGCAGAAGGGCTGTCCTGTATGCGATCGCCCTTCTGCGCAAACATTTTGCATTGACTGTCAACGTCAGATAGAAGCAGAGTTCCATCCTAGCGGAGACTGGCATCTGCAAAGAGATGGCAAAGCAAACCGTACCGACAGGTGCCACAGCTCAGTCCCTGTGCATGCATTGGGACATTATCAAGGCACGCTTAAGCAGGCTATTCGTGCCCTAAAGTACAGCAATCGTCCAGCAGTGGCACAAGTATTGGGCAAAGCTTTGGCAGAACGGTGGCTGACGTTATCTAGCAACCCTTCTATTCCGCTTCAGGTCATTCCTATTCCGCTGCACCCTAACCGGCTGAAGCAACGGGGGTACAACCAGGCTGCCTTGATTGCCTCAGCGTTCTGTCAAGTCAGCCGGCTTCCTTTACATGCCCATGGACTATATCGTCAGCATGATACCGTTCCGCAACATCAGCTGGGGCTAGACGCTCGACAGCAAAATGTGGCAGAAGCCTTCACAGTGAGCGCTGCTTTACAGCGCAGGCGACGTCACGTGAAAGCTGCTCCTAATACTTTGTTGATAGATGATATTTATACGACGGGCGCGACTGCACAGAGCGCCGCCATAGCATTAGAAAAAGAGGGTTTTCCGGTTGTCGGGATGTTAGCTTTGGCTCAAGCAGTGAGCGACTGAGCTGCTGTCTTGTTTATGCTGATTCTGCGGTGGCCTGGGCGGTGTGCGAACTAAAGGACGTCAGTGCAGTGAATGCAGCTTGCGCGTCAAGGCCGGTGATTTGGGTGAATTGGCTAGGGGTCAGGCTGGGGAGAGGGGGTTCTTGGCGCTGGGTTTGTTGCCACTGTTTGAGTTTTTCGTGGGTGGCTGTGAGAAAAGGAAGGCCTTTCACCATAGGAATCGTGAGCCAGCTTTTGATGAGGGTCTCGACTAGCGCTAGTTCGATGACGCCTGCGGGGTATTGACTGAGCAGCTCGCTGAGGTAAAGCTCGAATGGGGACGCTTCTTCTCCAGTCAAGCAGTAGCTATCAATGATGTGTCTGACGCGCTGTTGGCTGATGCGTTGCTGTAGGTTCATGGTTTGTAGCTTTTAAACACCTGGGGTGGCGTTATTTAATGCATCCTATTTATGGATCTTATACTTTGAAGGGGTTGCTGCGAGATTTGCTTTATATAGCGCAATCTGAGGGAGCTTAACCGAGATTGGGTCAAAGCTTAACAATAGGTTAAGAGGCGCTAGAGATAGTTAAGAGGCGATGGAGATATAAGGGGATGGAGATATAAGGGAGAGATATAAGGGGCAATAGAGGATGAGCGAAGTAAGTGCGACGTTGGTTTTGCGACGCTGTCGTTTGAGTAGACCCTCTACAGCGCAGCAGGAATTCGCGCAGTCAGAACTGGTAGATATTGCGATCGCCGATCGGCAAATTATCGCGATCGCACCCAACTTGCCGATGGCAGGACTCACAGAACTCAATGTCGATGGGCGGCTGGTGAGTGCGCCGTTTGTGGAGTCGCATATTCATTTGGATTCGGCGCTGACGGCAGGGGAGCCGAGGTGGAATGAGAGTGGGACGCTGTTTGAAGGGATTGATATTTGGCGCGATCGCAAGGCGAGTTTGACGGTTGAGGATGTAAAGGCGCGGGCGATAAAGGCGCTGCGGCAGCAGGCGAGCTATGGGGTTTTGTTTGTGCGATCACACGCGGATGTGAGTGAGCGTAGTTTGACGGCGCTCAAAGGGCTGTTGGCGGTTCGTGAGGCGGTGAAGGATTGGATGACGTTGCAGGTGGTGGCGTTTCCGCAAGACGGGCTGTATGGGCACGAGAAAAATGAGGCGCTGATGGAGGAGTCGCTGCGGTTGGGAGCAGACGCGGTTGGGGGCATTCCTCACTATGAGCTAACACGTGAGGATGGGGTGCGTTCGGTCCATAAGATTTTTGAGCTGGCGCAGAAGTACGATCGTCTGGTTGATGTTCACTGTGATGAAATTGACGATCCGCAGTCACGCTTTTTGGAGGTGATGGCGGGATGCTGTATTCGCAGTGGCATGAGCGCTGAGGTGACGGCGAGTCATACGACGGCGTTTGGGTCTTATAACGATGCCTACGCGCTGAAGCTGATGGGGATTTTGAGGCGGGGGAAGCTGAATTTTATTGCGAATCCGCTGATTAATATTACGCTCCAGGGTCGGACGGATACGTATCCGAAGCGGCGAGGGGTGACCCGGGTGAAGGAGCTTTGGCACAATGGTTTGAATGTGAGTTTGGGCCATGATTGTATTCAAGATCCTTGGTACAGCCTGGGGACGGGGAATTTGCTGTCTGTGGTAGAGATGGCGGTGCATGTGTGTCAGATGACGGGGCAGGCGGAGATGGCGGCTTGTTTTGACATGGTGACGATGGGTGGGGCTAGGACGTTGAATTTGCGAGATGGGTATGGAATAGAGGTGGGGCGGCCTGCGAATTTGGTGGTGTTGGAGGCGGAAAGCCGGTATGAGGCGATTTTGCGGCGGGCGACGGTGAGGTATGTGATTTCTCGGGGGCGGGTTTTGGTGGAGACGGCGCCGCCGGTTACGCGTTGGGTAGAGTAACTGGCAGCGTCAGACTGCTGTTTGGGGGTACGGTGGGTTTGTAGTAGAGGAGGAGGCGCAGCGGGGTGGCTGGGTGGTCTATTATGAAGAAATGTTTTGCGGGTTTTTGCGTAAACTGAAACTTGCCTGAATTCTTCCACCCTAAACCTCAATGCCTTCTCCCAAAAAGAAATCGACTCAGGAAAAGTCCACTGCAGAGACTGCGGCAAAAGCGAAAAAGACGAAGGCATCAACGGCTAAAACGAAGAAGGCGAAAGCTTCAGCGGTCGGGGAAACGAAGGCAAAGAGGGCCGCTGCAGCCAAGAAATCAACTGCGACAGAAACGCGGCGCAAGTCGGCGAAGGCTCGGCCAGCGGCGCATGTGAATGGGGCCAATCTGGAGGAGCTGGCTGTAGATGGGAACGGGGCCGTTAATCTGTCAGATAAGAAGAATCTGATTCGGATTAGCGGCGCGCGGCAGCATAATTTGAAGGATGTGAGCCTGGATTTGCCACGGGACAAGATGGTGGTGTTTACCGGGGTTTCGGGGTCGGGGAAGTCTTCGCTGGCGTTTGATACGATCTTTGCGGAGGGTCAAAGGCGGTATGTGGAGTCGCTCAGTGCCTATGCCCGGCAGTTTTTGGGGCAGGTGGATAAGCCGGATGTAGATGCGATTGAGGGGTTGAGTCCGGCGATTTCGATTGATCAGAAGTCTACGTCGCATAACCCGCGCTCTACGGTGGGGACGGTGACGGAGATTTATGACTATTTGCGTTTGCTGTATGGACGGGCGGGGCAGCCGCATTGTCCGCAGTGTGACCGGTCTATTTCTCCGCAGAGTATTGACCAGATGGTGGATCAGGTGATGGAGCTGCCGGATGGAACCCGATTTCAGCTGCTAGCACCAGTGGTGAGGGGTAAGAAGGGGACGCATCAGAAGCTGCTGTCAGCGCTGGCGGCTGAGGGCTTTGTGCGGGTTCGGGTGAATGGTGATTTGCGTGAGCTGGGTGACAATATCGAGCTGGCGAAGAATAAGAAGCACGATATTGAGGTGGTAGTTGATCGTCTGGTGAAGAAGGGCGATTTGCAGGAGCGGCTGGTTGATTCGCTGACGACGGCGCTGAAGCGCTCGGAAGGGATTGCGATTATCAATGTGCTACCTGCGAGAAAGGATGATGCGGCGCAGGGGAAAGCAGCGCCGGAGCAGCCGGATGACATTGTGTTTTCGGAGAATTTTGCTTGTCCGGAGCACGGCGCGGTGATGGATGAGCTGTCGCCGCGATTGTTTTCGTTTAATTCGCCCTATGGTGCTTGTCCGCACTGTCATGGTTTGGGGAGTTTGCAGCGGTTTTCGGCTGAGCTGGTGGTCCCCGATCCGAGTGTGCCGGTGTATGCGGCGATCGCACCCTGGTCAGAAAAGGACAATACCTACTATTTCTCGCTGCTCTACAGCGTTGGCCAAGCCTTTGGCTTTGAGCTGCAATCAACCTGGGAGAGCCTGACCGATGAGCAGCGCCACATCATTCTGCACGGATCAACCGAGAAAATCTATATAGAAACGGATTCTCGCTACGGTCAGGCGAAGGGCTATAACCGCAAGTATGAGGGCGTTCTCCCTATGCTGCAACGGCAGTATCAGGAAGCCTCGTCAGAAACGTATAAGCAAAAGCTGGAGAAGTACCTAATTGATCAAACCTGTGAGGTTTGCAACGGGTCTCGGCTAAAGCCAGAGTCGATTGCGGTCCGCATTGGCCCTTACAACATTAAAGATTTCACCAGCGTTTCGATTCGAGATTGTCGCGACAGAGTGTACGAGCTGGTAGGTGAAAACGGCGAAGCGCCCAAGCTTACCAATCGCCAAATGAAGATTGGTGAACTGGTGCTTAGAGAGATTAAAGCTCGACTCACCTTTTTGCTAGATGTTGGTCTCGACTACCTCACGTTGGATAGAACAGCGCGTACGCTCTCTGGCGGAGAAGCTCAGCGGATTCGACTGGCTACGCAGATTGGTGCGGGCTTGAGCGGCGTTTTGTATGTGTTAGATGAACCGAGTATCGGATTGCATCAAAGAGACAACGACAGATTGTTGAATACGCTGCAACGGTTGAAGAGTTTGGGCAATACGCTGATTGTAGTAGAGCATGACGAAGACACCATGCGCGCTGCTGACTATATTGTAGATATTGGTCCGGGTGCGGGTGTTCACGGCGGGCAGATTGTTGCACAAGGTCAGTTAGAAGATATTCTCAGTTCTGAAAAATCTCTGACTGGCGCGTACCTGTCAGGGCGTAAAAAGATTGATACGCCTGCTGAACGCAGACCCGGCAACGGTCGTCACATTCAAATTCGCGATGCGCATTTGAACAACCTTTGCAACATTGATGTGGATATTCCGCTGGGCAATTTTGTTTGCATTACGGGCGTGTCGGGCTCTGGTAAATCTACCCTGATCAATGAACTGTTGTATCCGGCGATTCGTCACTACTTTGGCAGTAAAATTCCACAGCCCAAAGCGATGGCACCGATTAAGGGGCTAAAGGCATTAGACAAAGCGATTGTGATTGACCAGTCACCGATTGGCCGCACGCCAAGGTCTAACCCGGCAACCTACACGGGCATTTTTGATGTTGTCAGAGACCTCTATACCGAAACGATTGAGGCTAAAGCACGGGGTTATAAGCGCGGGCAGTTCTCTTTTAATGTGAAAGGGGGACGCTGTGAGGCCTGCGGCGGCCAGGGTGTAAATGTGATTGAGATGAACTTTTTGCCGGATGTGTATGTGGAGTGCGAGGTGTGTAAGGGTGCTCGCTATAACCGGGAAACGCTTCAGGTGAAATATAAGGGAAAGAACATTTCTGATGTGTTGGAGACAACCGCAGAAGAAGGACTGAAGTTTTTTGCGAACATTCCGAAGGCGGCAGCTCGCTTGCAGACGATGGTGGATGTGGGGCTGGGCTATGTGCGCCTGGGACAGAAGGCACCGACGCTGTCGGGTGGTGAAGCACAAAGGATGAAGCTAGCAAGTGAGCTAGCGCGCCGGTCCACCGGGAAGACGCTGTATTTGATTGATGAGCCTACGACGGGTCTCTCTTTTTACGATGTGCACAAGCTGTTGGATGTGGTGCAGCGGCTGGTGGATAAGGGCAACTCAGTGATTATGATTGAGCACAATCTGGATGTGATTCGCTGCTGTGATTGGGTGATCGATCTGGGGCCTGAAGGGGGCGATCGCGGTGGTCAAATCATCGCGCAGGGCACACCTGAAGAAGTCGCTGCTACAGAGGATTCTTACACCGGAAAGTATCTCAGAGAAGTCCTTGCCCAGCACCCGCCGGTTAAAGGGTAGTAAGCCAAGAGGGTTTTGGTTAGGATAAAGAGACTCTGCGCTCTACCCGGCGGATGCCTCTTTCAAAAGTAAATATGCTTCAGGCTGGGTAGATGAAGTTGCTTTTCTTTGCTGGTCCAAACCTATGATGGCTAGTCTTCAATCTCATCACATGAGCGCTAATGAATATTTGGCGTGGGAGTCGAAGCAGGAGATTCGCCACGAGTATTGCAACGGCGAAGTCTTTGCAATGGCGGGGGGAACAAAAGACCATGACAAGTTAGCCTTTAATCTAAGGAAAGCCTTAGATGCTCGCGTGGAAGAGCAGGGCTGCGATATGACTGGCTCTGATGTCAAAGTGATGGTTAACGAAGGGATGTTTTATCGCTACCCTGACTTGGCGGTTAGCTGTGATGAGCGAGACCGAACCCACGAAACCTTTTATAAGTTTCCGAAGCTGATTGTAGAAGTTCTGTCGTCTAGTACTGAAGGCGTCGATCGAGGAGATAAGTTTCAGGAGTATATTCAGATTCCGACATTGGAAGAGTATGTTTTGGTTAGCTCCAAGCAAATGCAGGTGGAATGCTTCCGGCGCGGTGAGGGGCGAATGTGGCTGTATTTTGCTTACAAGGCAAACGAGACCGTTGAAATTGCAAGTATGGGAATTAAGTTTCCGATTGAGCAGCTGTATAGAAATGTTCAGTTAGCAGCTGAGAGCTGATGCTGTGACTGTTGCAGTGCGCTGTCGAATTGACTTTAAAGATCAATCCCTTTAAACGTCAATCCTAGAGAATTCTGCAATCAGCCTTTGATAGCTATCGGTGACGGTGTCTACATCGTAGTCACCGGGAATGGTTTCAATAGCTAAGACCTTGAGCTGCGCAGTACACTCGCTGGTTTCGATGATCATGTCTGTAGGAACAATTTGCTTGTGAATGCCGGTAGCGACGGTGGCACCCAGGGTGCAAATTGAGGCGATGGTGGTCGTGGTGCGCCAGTTGCCTAGCATGGGTTCGCCAGCGATCGCACTTTCCCCAGCAATGAAGGTCGCCGCTGCGCCCAGTAACAAGGTCGCGATATTAAAGCGTTTGTCGTTGCGCAATAGCTGGTCTCTTTGCGACTTTGCCTTCTGCAAGCTCAGCTTTATCTGCTCCCGCAGCCTGCCATGTTCATCGTTTGTGAAGTTGGGCTGGGAATTAGAAATCATTGTCTAAATGTCTCCTGAAAAGAACTTAGGTATGGCATATTTTCCGATAGCCGGAAGCCTCGTGTAAGCGATTTAATCCGCAGTCGCTGAGGATAAGCTGAGAAGCGCGTAAAAACTTCCTTGGGCTAATTACCCCCGCAATCACCAAAAATAGCTGATGATTGCGCTATGCTGCAATCGCATTCATCAGTACAGAAATATGACGGGCTCTGAACTTTTGGTAGGTGCGGCGGCAAAGGGCATTGCTGCGTTGATTACAGATACTACAAAGGATCAGAGTAGCAGCGCACTGGCAAGTGTGATCAACGGTGTTAAGGGTAAAAGTCAGCAGGCGATTTTCAATGCCTCTCGCAGGTATATTGAGACGTATCAGAAGCGGCACTGTCAGCTTAAAGTGCTGGGGATGCGAGAGCCTGTAGGCTTAGCGTCTGTCTATACGGGCGTAAAACTGCTTGATGGCCGGGATATCTTGCAGTTTGACCCAGACGTCTTAGAAGAGACCTTTCGGCAAAATCGCTTGCGTGGATACAGCAGTAGAGGGCGTGAGGAGAAAAAACAATCTGGCATCACGATTGCAAATCAAAAGCAGTGTTTGATGGTGCTAGGTGGGCCGGGCGCAGGTAAAAGCACTTTCTTGAGAAAGGTGGGGTTGGAAGCGCTGCGAACTTTTTACTATGAGGATGCCGCGTACAGACCGCGATTGATTCCGGTATTTCTGGAGCTGAAGCGCTTTGATGCGGATGACGTGGATATTGCTAGGTTTATTGCGGCTGAGTTTGAAACCTGTGGCTTTCCAGAAGCGGAGGCCTTTATGCAAAACGCGCTGGACCAAGGCAACTTACTGATTTTGCTAGATGGCTTGGACGAAGTGCCCAGCGCTAATCTGGACAATGTGCTGCGGACGATTCAAGACTTTGTAGATCGCTACGATAGCAACCGTTTTATCGCTTCTTGCCGGGTGGCGGCGGCGGGCTATCGGGGAAGTGCGTTTCAGCGATTTAGCAATGTGACGATGGCCGATTTTGATGATGAACAGATTCAGCAATTCACTAGTAACTGGTTTAGTAGTCAGCAGGATGTGGAGCGTAAGACGGCTCAGAAGTGTTGGGAAGTGCTGCAAAAGCCGGAAAACAAGGCCTCGAAGGAGCTGGCGCATACACCGCTTCTGCTGACTTACCTCTGTTTGGTGTACAACCTTTCTCAACGATTTCCAAACAATCGCAGCAGCCTGTACAAAAAAGCACTGCGTATATTGTTAGAAGAGTGGGCGGCTGAAAAGCGAATCCTGCGAGATGAGATCTATGAAGGACTCAGCATAGAACAAGAAGAGATTTTACTTGCTGAGATTGCCTACGATGGAATGAAGACCGATCAGCTCTTTTTCGATAAACGATGGCTATCTGCTCAAATTAGAGAGTTCCTGGCTGGCAACCTGAATGCACCGAAGGGTTTGGACAGTGAAAAGGTATTAAACGCGATAGAAGTGCAGCAGGGCATTTTGGTAGAGCGGATGGAGAATCAATATTCTTTCTCTCACCTGACGCTGCAAGAGTACTTAGCAGCTCAGTATCTTATCGATAACAATGAATGGAAAGAGCTTGTTCAGCAGCACATTACTGATAATCGCTGGCGCGAGATCTTTCTACTATTACCTGGACTAATATTAGGGAGAACAGGGGCAGATAGTTTGTTATCAGCAATGCAAAAACAGGCTAGCAGTTACCTTCAGACACCACGATTAAAAGCGTTGGTGAAGTGGACTGAAGATGCTGTTCATGAGACTGAAGATGCGTCGAATCTATCAGCTAACAGAGCTACTGCAATTTTCCTTGTTCTCTCCCTCGATCTCTCCCGTGCCCTCGCTCTTGACCGTACTCTCGACCTAGCCCACAACCTTGTCCTCGAACGAAACCTAGCCCTTGACCGTGCTCGCGATCTAGCCCGAGACCTTGCACTCAGCCATGTTGTTATCCTCGACCTCGGACGAGACCTAGCCCTTGACCATGCTCGCGATCTAGCCCAGGATCTTGCCCGAGACCGTACCCGAGACCGTACCCGAGACCGTACCCAAGCGCTCAACCGTGCCTGTGACCTCGCTTGCGACCTTGTCCGAGACCTTATGCGTACCAACATATTCTGGTATGTAGATTTCAACGAATTAGGAAAGTCTCTTGAAAACCTGAAGAACGAAAAATCTCATGGGAAAACGAGTCGTGAGGAATGGGATAATTTTGTTAAAGCCATACGTGATCTTTGGTTTTCGGCGCTCAATATAGATACTGAGACAGCCTCGCTGTCTTCAGAAGAATCTCAAGCACTGGCCAACTACTTCTACATCTGCGAGCTGATGATCCGCTGCAAGGAGAGCGCGACAAGAGTTTCCCCTGAGGTGTGGGAAGGCATCGAATCACGAATCCTGACGGTGCCGGACAATAACACAATAGCCACGGACTGAGCACGTTACCAACTCTCTTCGTGCAATAACAATCACTTACGCTCTATCGGTCTGTCTTGGCATCCTCTCCCTCAAAAATCGTTCGCGATCGCACTGCAAACTCTCCCACCCATCACAAAATCATCCCTGATCACCCCGTAATCATTGCCGACCACACTGCACTTGATGCCGACCGCCCAGCAATCATTCCCAACCACCCAGCAATCATTGCCGACCACACTGCACTTGATGCCGACCGCTCAGCATCAATATCATTTGCAATGTGTCATTGACAGACCGTTACACTAAGAGTGCAGCATCGTCTAAGGATGAGCCAATGCCATATCGCCAATTCAAGCTAGAAAATATAAAACGCGAACTAGGCATACAGCTCAAGGATCGCGCTAACCTATTTGGCGACATTCCGCCAGTGGAATTCAGCCCCTTACTTACACAGCTTTTAGCAAAATATAGTCCCCTGGCGATCGCAATCGGCACTGAAAAGTCAAAATCAGAATTCATCATCGCGCCTATCCTTTTCGAACTCAAAGAACAGCTAGCAGGTCAGGTCAGCCTCTTTTCTGGCAAAGAATTCAACGTAGAGCCCGAGAAAGGACTCTCCGGATTCTGTGATTTCTTAATCAGTCGTTCACCGGAGCAGCTCTTGATTCAATCACCTGTTGTTACCGTAGTTGAAGCCAAAAACGACAATATCTCTTCTGGGATTGGGCAGTGCATTGCAGAAATGGTCGCCGCACGGATTTTCAATGAACAGCAACACAACCCAATCTTCACTATCTACGGCGTCATTACGACAGGCAGTATCTGGAAATTCTTACGATTACAAGACAACATCGTAGATGCTGACTTAGACGAATATTATCTCAACGACGTCGGCAAACTACTCGGCATTTTAAGATACTGTGTTGAAGGCTAAGCAAGCCAAGCGCACACACGGGAGGCGTCACTGAATGGCCGAATCGCAAAACACTCGAAATATTAGCATTGGAGGCAATGTCAGCGGTAGCTCAATTGTTGTTGGCGATGGTAATGTCGTCGGCAGTCAAAAGCAGAGCGAATCAACCGCAGACCAGCCAAAGCGTAAGCTGCTAATTCTAGCGGCTAACCCCAAAAACACAGCTCAGCTACGACTCGATCAAGAAGTAAGAGATATTAGCGAAGGCTTAAAACGTGCTGAACACCGAGATCAGTTTGAAATCGCCCAGCGCTGGGCCGTGCGCCCGCGAGACTTTCAGCGAGCAATGCTAGAAGAACTGCCGCAGATTGTTCATTTCTCTGGCCATGGGAAAGGCGAAGCGGGCCTGTATTTTGAAGACGAAGTCGGCGAGCCAAAGCTAGTGACGGGCTCTGCTCTAGCTTCTTTGTTCAAACTGTTTTCTCTCAAAGCAAAGATTGAATGTGTGGTGCTCAACGGCTGCTACTCGCAGGCACAGGCAGCGGCGATTGTTCAACATGTGCCCTACGCCATTGGCATGACCCAGGCAGTCGGAGACCAGGCCGCTATCGAGTTTGTTGTCGGCTTCTACGATGCTTTAGGCAGTGGAGAATCTGTTGAATTTGCCTTTGAATCTGGCAAGGTCGCAATGGAACTGAATTCAACAGGCTATGCCGAAATGCCAGTGCTGCTTGTGAACGAACAAAATTCCTAAAACAGCCTTCTAGCCTTTTTGAGGCTAGCGAAGTTTGGCTACAGCAACGGGTTTGACTACAGCGGGGGACGGTCAATTGGAATATCATCAGGAATCGGAACCGTCACGGTAATGGTGATTGTTCCATAAGCCGCGCTGCCTCGGCTATCAACTACTGTGAATCCAAACCGGTTGGTGTAGTTACCGTATTGGCCTTCTTCCACTTCGTAAGGATAGTAGGTCACTGTGCCATCGCCATTGTTCTCTAAACGTCCGCCAACTTCGTCAATATTGCTAACTTCCGAGAGTTCAACCGTGTCGTTGGGATCAAGGTCGTAGGCCTGCGCGGCAGCTAGCAAATCGAAGGTATGGGCATCTCCTTGAATCAGTGATAGCGTCACATCTTGAACGGCAGGTGGCTGATTGATATTCTCTGGCTGCGGCGTAGGTTCTGGGTCGGGAGTTGGCGCTGGATCGGGGCGTGGTGCTGGAGGCGCTGGGTCTGGGGTCGGCGCTGGCGTGGGTGATGGCGTTGGCATGGGCAGCGGCGTCTCTCCAGTTCTGCGATTGATGCCGGTGCCGTTAATAGAGATCGTTGTGTCGTTATAGGCGTTACTGTCGATGGTGAGTTGAGAAACGCGATCACCCATCCGACCTGGCTCAAACGATACCGTTGCCGAACAGCTCTGATCAGGTGAAATATCCCCACCCGTACAGGTTTGCTCAATCAATTCAAAGTCTTCTTCCCCCTCTACTGTCACTGACTGAACGACCAAAGGCTGACCGCCACTATTCGTAATAGTCAAAGACTTTTGGCTGCGCTGACCTACCGTAACGCCGCCAAAAGCTAACGACTGCACATCAAAACTAAGGGTTGTCGAGTTATCGCCAGGGATAGGTTCAACAATCTCTAAGTTTGCGTTGGTTGTACTGTCGGTCTCTTCGCCAGGCGCTGTATTACTGTCTGCATTTTCTGCATTCGGCTCGCTCACTTCCACATCGTCAGACACGTCTACCTCATCAGGCGGCGACTGATTGCCTACCCAAAGCGCAATGCCCATGCCGCTAATCAGCAAAGCACCCACGACAGCCGCTACAGCGAGCCCAGCCAGCTTACTCGCGCCCTGACTCATCCCTTGCTTGAGTAAGCGACGCGCGGTTTTTCTTGCAGCCTCTCGATCGGTCACAACTGGCGACGCAATCAGCGATAAATTATGACGAGAGACCTTTGCTCCGTTCCGATCTCCTAATTGCTCTCGCAAAGCAATCGCTCTAGAGAGCCAGGTAGTTGCTTGAGTAGGGCTCCCTGAGGCGATCGCCCTCGTTCCTAGCTGATGTAAATACCAGGCCTCCGCGCTGCCATCCCCCACTTGCTGAGCGGCCTGCAAACCATGCGTTAATACCTGTTCCCACGGTTGCCACTGTCCACCTACCGACAGTGCAGCATCTAGGCCTTGTGCTAACGACAAACTTTGCTGCCACTGTCCCGTTTTCTGGGTCCAGTCCAGCAAATGCAGCATGGCATCGGTGTTGGCTGTCCCGCTAGCAGCAAAGCCGTCACCCGCAGTACTGGCGAAATACTCAGTGGCACTCTGGAGCCAAGGCCGTAGATTAAAGCTTTGCGCAACCGCCTCACCCAGGTCCGCGCAGAGCTGATAGCCAGTTTCTGTCGCGTCAACCAGCTGTAAATTGGCCAGCTCGTTTAGCGTTTGGGTCGTATCCGGCAGTTGAGAAATCGCTCGGGCCTCATCAGCGCTCAGCGCTACACCGCCTACCGCGCCGAGCAGCGCCAGTAGCCTTTTGTGATTGGCTGATAGCTGAGCGATCGCAGTTGTAAACACAGAGCGATCCAAGCTCGACTTTTTCAGTGCTGAGGGCGTGATGCCCGAATGCTTAGCCGCTGCCTCTCGCTGCGCTACTTGTACGAAGGAGAGATAGGCGTCGATGGTTTGGTTCTGGGCGATCGCTTGAGCCGTCGCACGGCGTATTTGCAGCGGATTTCCTGATAGCGACGAGCAGAGGGTCTGGGCGGCAGCCCGTTCAGCTTCGTTTAGCGAGCGGCCTAGATCTTGCTCAATGAGAGCGATCGCATCTTCAACCGGTAGCCCTGGAAGTGCGATCGCAGCGCCCTCCTGCCAATACACCCGCGCCTCTGACACCAGCACAAACGTACACTGGGGTAGTGCGGCCATCAGCCACTCCATTTCGTCTTTGTCTAGCCCCAGTCGATTCAAAATGATCAGCGCCCGCTTATCTTTTAGCGCCTGTTGCAGCTGACCATAGCTGGGCCTAAAGGTCGGACTCGCTTCGTAGAATGCGTCGTACAAAGACTGCAGCAAATCAGCGGCCAGCTGCCGCACCGCAGAAAGATACACCACACCATCTGCAAATCTCGTGGCAATTTCAGGCCGGTAGGCCACGTGCCGCATCAGCGCCGTTTTACCAAACCCAGGCTCTGCATGAACTTCCACCGGTAGCGATTTCACCAGGGCATCTTGCACTCTCAGCAATACCGTATGCCGATCGAGCAGGTTGGGAAACGGCCTTGGTCTGAGGTTGATCGGGGTCTCTCTGGGCCGAACGGTCGGCGGCGCTGCGACATTGAGGACGCCGCCATGGTCAACGTTGTAAGTGTACGTATGCAGCTGATTCCCGTGACCTACAACCAGGGAACCACTCATATCGCCGCCCATGTCGATGCTGACATCACCTAAGCGATTGTCCTGCGCCGTTTCAGACATAGCTCTGACCACAACAAGATGCCTCTTCTCAAGAATAAGTCAAAGAACTTGATAGCTCAGTACCCACAGGGGTACTTCTGGTGTAATTCTTAACCAAGGTTTTCAATCATCACTGTGATCAAATTATGCAGATAATGCAAATTTTTTTTAGGGCGTTGCGTCAACATATCGCCACATATGCAGCGCCAAATAAGAGCGATACGGCGCAAAGCGAGCAGCGGTTCGCACGGTTTTGCGCCGTTTGCTGGTCAGTTTTTCCAGGGTCTTGCGAGCAGTGACATCGCCATCGGGCCAGATGTCTGGGTCGCCAAAGTAAAAAATGCCCATCATATCGGCAGTCCATTGCCCCACGCCCCACAGCGCCGTTAGTCGCTTTGTTCTCTCTGCATGAGAGAGCGTGCCTAGCTCTGTTGAGTCCAGCTGTCCTTGAAGAGCGGCAGTCGCGATCTCATCGATTGTTTTTGCCTTTGCCCCAGACAGGCCACAGGCCCTGAGCGCAGCCGGCTCTACCCGCGCAAAATAATCGATCAGTCTCTCTTGCCCAGCGCCAGCGACCACCCGTCCCCAGATCGTGTCAGCTGCCCGAATAGACAGCTGCTGTCCGGTCACCGCTCGGCACAGTCGCTCGGGGAAAGGTGTTTTCTGTGACGTTTTCTGTAGCGCTTTCTGTTCAGAGATCAGTTCGAGCGGGCCGTTTTGCTCAATTGCCTCAACCAGTGACGGACTCAGCTCGGCGGCGATCGCTAAAATTTCAGACTGAATCAGAGCCGTTTCACGCTCTTGACTGCTGGTTTGACTACTGGCTTGAGATTTAGCTGAAAGGCTATCAGTCACGGCTCGACTCCGTTGTAGCGTCGTCACTAGGTCTCTATCGGCTAGGTCTCTATCGGCTAGAGCGCTATCGGCTAGGGCGCTATCGGCACAAATTCATATCCGCTGCGGGTGCGATTGCCTTCAACGACCTGTACCAGCTGAGAGGGCTGATTGCGATCGCCCGTCGCAAAAAAACGAACCGGCCCAGTCGCCCCGTCCACCGTAAAGTTGGGAGCGGCCAGTGCCGTCGCTACGCCTTCTCTGGTCGCGTCAGCCTCAATGCCTGCGACCAGTGCCATGGTTGCATCGTAGGCCATAGCCGTTCGCCAGTTAACGTCCCCACCCCACAGCGAGCTAGCCGTATTTACAAACGGCGTCTGCGTGTGGCTAAGCGTATGCCAAGGGACCGCCACGGTTAGCCCAACCGCATTATCTCGGCCCGCCTCCAAGACTCGCGGGCTGTAGAGGCTATCGCTGGCAAGAATGGGTAGCTTCTCCTGATTCATCGCCATCACCTGAATCGGAATGTCAATGCTACTGAGCGTTAACGCCAGCATAATGACCTCAGCGCCATTGGCTTGCGCTGATTGCAGAGCACTGCTGACGCTAAAGCCAGAGTCTACTACGTCAAACTCATTGACAATTTCTCCCCCACCGCTCAGCAGTTCTGTGGCAAATTCTTTTTTGACAGACAGGCTATAGGCGCTCTCACTGTCAAAAAAGACAGCCGCCTGCTTCTTGCCTAACGTGTTCAAGCTATGGCGAACGAGCGTAGCGGCGGCGATCCGATCGCTGGGCACCGTGCGAAAAACAAAATCGCCAGCATCGGCAATTTCGACCGCTGAACTGGTCGGAGAAATCACCGTTAGGCCCTGTGCTTCATAGACCTCTGCGGCCTTCAAAGTGGTATCGCTAGAGTGGTGACCCACCACGCCAAGAACGTCTGGGTTCGCAGCTAAATCAACGGCGATCGCCCGGGCCCGGTCTAGCTCACCACTATCGTCAAACAGCAGCACCTTGAGCGGCGTTCCATTAATGCCAACTGACCGATTCAAGGTTTCTTGCGCCTGTGCCACGCCGCGCATCATTTCTAGCGAAGTATTGGCAAACTTACTAGCGGGCACCGACAGCGCAATGGTGTAGGCCGAACTATTGCCGATCTTGGCGTTATTGAGATAAATCAGCGTTTCAGGATCGTTGCGCTTTTCTGCTAGCGCTGCCGTAAACTCAACCTGCGCCGCTGCAAAATCGCCTGCGGCCATAGCATCGAGCCCTCTTTGCTTGGCTGCGGGCACCTTGCCAGGCAGCATAGAAACGCCAGCCGTACCGTCATTACCCACCGTCGCTGCCAGGCTGCCTTCTAGCGCCTCACTCGAATCGGCTGCGACCGAACCTTCCATTACGTTGTTTCTAATCCACCAGGCACCGCCCAAGACGATCACCACGGTAATAGCCAAAGAAGCGACCAGCGCCGGAAGCTGATTTCGATTGCTCATCTTTAATTTTGAGTCTTTTATATTTGAGGTTTTAGGGTGCACAGTTTGTTGCAATATTCGATCTTGCAATGTTGTGCTCGTAAAGAGTAATACGCGAGGTCGCAATACGAAAGGTCGTAATACGAGAGGTAGTCATGCACAGAGTCGTTGCGATCGCTCTAGGTGGCGGGCCTCTAGGTGATGCGCGTTTTAAGTGGCCAGTCGCTATCTGACCGGGACGTAGTCGTAGCCGCTGCCCGAGCGGTTGCCGGGTTCCACCGTTACAAGCTGAGACGGCTGATTGCGATCGCCCGTCGGTAAAAAGCGAATCGGATCCGTGGCCCCATCAATACGCGTGCTCGAACTGGCCAACGCCTCGGCAATCCCCGAGCGATTGGGCGCTTCGGCAATGCCCGCGGCTAGCACCTTGACCGCATCATAGGCGGTGGCGGTTCTCCAGTTCACATCGCCGCCCCACAGCCGCCGAGACTCTGCTACAAAAGGCGTTTGCGTATGGCTTAAGATATGCCACGGCACCGCAACGGTTAGCCCCTCCGCATTGCCTCGACCAACGTCTAGCACCTTCGGATTGTACAAACTGTCGCCGCCGACCATGGGCAGGTCGCCTTGGTTGACCGAAATGATTTGATTGGCCGTGTCAATGGTGGCCGTATTGAGCGCTAGCATCAGCACCGTTGCGCCGCTTTCCTTGGCTTCTTGCACCGCTCTACCGGCGCTAAACCCTGGCTCGCTGACATCGTAGTCCGCAACCACTTCACCCCCGTTGCTGAGTAATTCAGTCGTAAATTCTGACTTTACGGACTGGCTGTAGGCGCTCTCGCTGGTGTAGAAGACAGCCGCCTGATTCTCGTTTAGTTCATTCAAGACATAGCGAGACAGCGTCGCTGCCGCCAGCCGGTCGCTAGGCACCGTTCGAAAAATGAAGTCCCCGGCCTCCGAGACTTTGACCGCGGTACTGGTTGGAGAAACCATCGGTAGCCCGCCCGCTTCATATATTTCAGCGACAGCTAGCGTTGTCCCGCTAGAAAAGTGACCCACAACGCCCAGTACGTCCTCATTGCTGACTAGCTCAGTGGCGATCGCACTGGCCGTATCTACATCGTCATTATCATCAATCAGCAGCACTCGTAGGGGCCTACCGCCAACGCCGCCCGCTTCATTCACATCTGCCTGCGCCTGCGCCACGCCGCGCATCAGCTCCTGCGCTGGATTTACGGCTGAGCCGACCGGCACAATCACGGCAATCGTATAGGCCTCTGAATTACCGATCTCAGCATTGTTCA
Organism: uncultured Synechococcus sp.; assembly: GCA_937911865.1. GTDB lineage: Bacteria > Cyanobacteriota > Cyanobacteriia > Phormidesmidales > Phormidesmidaceae > Phormidesmis. The sequence continues at coordinate 50,676 of CALDSK010000165.1, read as the reverse complement.
GGTAAATCAATGACTCTGGATCATTGCGATCTGCCGCTAAAGCGGTCGTGAATTCGACCTTAGCGGTGTCATAGTCTCCAGCCGCTAGCGCGTCTAGTCCTGTTTGCTTCGCTTCTGAGACTGAGCCCGGCAAAATTGAAAGGCCAGAGCTACCGTCAGCCCCAGCGATCCCCCTATCATTCGCACCGCCAGAAGCAGTCTGCTCAGTACCTTCTCGGCCTCCCCCACTGGAGTTGGCATCGAACACCTGGCCTTTTATCCACCAGGCACCTGCGCCTAATATGGCGACGGTAACAAGTAGAGAGGCAACAAGAGCCGGTAGCTCATTTTTCTTGGCCATGCGATTAGTAGCCGAGGCTTATTTTATAGACGCTTTGTTAGTCACATAATACGGGAAAGCAGACGGAAAATAAGCCGGAAGATAACTGCGATCGCAACCATCCCACCGCCTGCCATCAGCGCGATGACTACAATCAACGCAATATCGCTGCCGCCCAAAATGGCGTGCAGCGGCCTAAAAAACGCCACGATAGCGAAGGTCACACCGGCAATTATTGCCAGGTCTAGACCTTCTATAACCCGTAAGAACTGAAGCGTGGCTAGACCTGCCAGCATGACTAGCCAGGTGGCATGGCCTGCTAGCGTTGTGCCAACTAGACTGAGTGCTGCGATCGCCAGCAAGCCCCCTTCTGCGCCAGAAAACGCCGCATTGCCTAAAAACCTCGCTAGCGACAGCGGTGCAGGGGGTTGACGAACCGGTTTAGGGGGCGGGGATGCTTTTTGCGGAGTCAGCGGAGGCGAAGTCACCGGCCTGGGTGTAGCCGGCCGCTGAGAACTGCCAGTGCTGCTTGTTTTCACAGGTGGCGTGGCTACAGGTGGATACGGCGACCCCGAAGTCTGCCCCGAAATCTGCCCCGAAATCTGCGTAGAAACGCTTCCTGCAGACAGCGCCTCAGTGCCCGCTTTCGCTGTCGGGAACCGACTGGCTGGATTAGGCTGTAGCATCTTGTCTAATATGGCTGCCAGCTCGGTTGAGACCCGAGCGTGGGGCTGCCACCTCCACCGATTCGAAATGCTATCGCGTAGCTCATTCGATCCTTTATCTGTCAGCAGCACCACGCAGGTCGCTGCCAGCGCATACAGATCAGACGTTTCATCTACCGTGCCATTCATAATCTGCTCGGGCGGCGCATAGTCCGGAGAGCAAATCGTTGTTGGGCCACGCTGCACGCCTGTCGGCGCGGTGACCTCTTTCACCGCGCCAAAATCAAGCAAAAACAACCGACCGTCCTGCCGCTGCATAATGTTTGACGGCTTGACATCTCGGTGAATCGCCCCATTCTTATGTACAAAGCCCAAGATATCTAGCATAGAGCGGAGCACTCTAGTGACCTCGGTTTCACTAAACTGGCCCTGGCGGTCTAGCACCTTTTCTAGATCCTCGCCATCAATAAACTCCTGCACCAGGTAAAACAGCTCTTCCGACTGATTGTTCAGCGGGCTGGTCACCATCACAGAGAAATAGGCGTACAGATTTGGAATCTGCGGATGCTGCAATCCCAAACGCTCCAGCACAATGGCTTCTTTCCCAAACAGTCGCTGCGCTGTTGCCATTTGCTGTGGAGTCAACGTGACCGGTGGCTGAAAGAGCTTTACCACACAGTTTTTCTGGGTTGGCGAGTCAACGTCACGGGCTAAAAAAGCTGTCCCAAACCCGCCTTTGCCCAGCAGCCTCATCGGCAGATAGCGTCCGCGCAAAATTAGCTCCATGCGGCAGGCACTGCAATACTTCTGCTTCAGGGGCTGAGGAATATTGGGATCGTCAAGATCGGAGAAATGATTGACCGGAGATGGACAGTTAGGACGGGTGCAGTGCAGTTGCATAAGGGTTTAACAGATATAGCAAGCAGCCGGGGATGCATTAGCCAAAGTGAGAAAAGCCTTAGGCTCACCCTCTAACATTTTTTGGCTATACGGTTAATTGCTAAGCACTTTGCTGATACGACCTCAAAGGGATCTATGACAGCAGTACCATCAGCAAACGGCTAAAGGCAAAATATCAACCGCTATCGGCCAGCAGCATCAGCGTCAAGGGCTGCTTGAGCCTTACCAGGCACTTTAGCAGATGTCTCCTTATTCGCGGTGGCTTTTGCTGTAGCAGGCTTGCCATCCGAGCCGTTCTTTCCATTCGCTTTAACATTGGCCTTTTTAAAGGCCAGCTCGCGATTGGTAAACTTCGGTAAAATTTCTCTAGCAAAGGCCTCAGCCGCCTTAGATCGATACCGGTTGGGATTAAAGATCACAGACAGCGTGCGCTTGACTTCTACTGATTCAATCCGAGCCCGATGGATTACGCCCATTTGCAGCTCTTTTTCAATAGAGGAAGTAGAAGCAAAGGCCACACCCAATCCAGACTGTACGGCGTTTTTAATGGCCTCGATCGAATTCAGCTCCATTTCCACCCGCAGTCGCCGAGTTTCGATACCGCCTCTGGTCAGAACTTGATCAATCACCTTGCGAATGGTGGACTGAGAATCAAGGGTAATGAACTTCAGCTTGTAGAGGTCGCTGCGGGCAATCGTATCGTTGCTTGCCAGGGGATGAAAAACCGGCATAATTAGCGCCAGCTCGTCTTCAGCGTAGGGCGCGACTTCGAGCGAATCTTGCAGTTCTGGAGGAACTTCACCCCCAATGATGGCCAGATCAATTTGGCCATTGGCAACGCTCCAAGAGGTGCGCCGAGTGGAGTGTACGTGCAGCTGCACCGCGACTTCCGGGTAGCGCTGACGAAATTGACCAATCATCCGGGGCAGCAGGTAGGTGCCAGTCGTCTGGCTAGCGCCCACAATGAGCGTGCCGCCCTGTAAATTCTGTAAATCTTCGATGGCGCGGCAGGTTTCCTGGCACAGGCTGAGAATGCGATCACCATATTCCAGCAGCAGGTGACCGGCCTCAGTCAGCTGAGCGCGTCGCCCGCCTCTATCAAACAGCGGTACGTCTAGCTGTCGTTCTAAGTTTTGTACTTGCAAACTTACCGCAGGCTGAGAGACATACAGGCTGTCGGCGGCGCGTTTGAAGCTACCCTCGGCGGCGATGGCTTTGAGAATGCGAAGTTGATCGAGGGTAAAAGGAAGATCAGACATGATTGGCTTAACCTGGCTGTCAGGAATCCAGTGTGCGTGACGGTACAACCTATCTACAAGGTTGATAAAGACAAACCAGAGGTAAAACCCAGCTTATCTACCTATTCGGGGGTTAACTTAGCGGCTGAGACTGCAAACTGTCGCATCTTTTTATCGGGGTTGCTAAATAGAGCGTCGGGGATGATCGCAGTAGCTCTTCTGAATTTACCAGGATATTGAGAAGATTGCTTGCCCTCTAGAACATTGGGGTCTCAGGCTTTTGTATAAATGGGGATCGCGAGGGAGTGGATGGGGACGGATTAAGGAGAAACTTGCGATAAAAGCTTACGTGAAATGCCCACCGTGAACCACAAAGCACTTAACCTATCCTTTATGATTGAAAGGCGGGCCTGTTAGTCAAACATTCACGTCAATCTCAAAAAATCATATTCAGATCGATTGCGTTGCCCGACCTACTGTGCCTGTGACCTGTTCATGAAGCTCAACCCTCGCCAGCAGAATATTCTCAGGGCTACGGTCCGTCACTATGTAAGCACTGCTGAGCCAGTCGGGTCCAAATCGCTGGCTGAAGGCTACGATCTTCAGGTCAGCTCGGCGACCATTCGCAGCGTTATGAGCGCGCTCGAAAGCTCTGGGCTATTGTACCAGCCGCATACCTCTGCTGGACGCATTCCCTCAGATTCGGGCTATCGCACCTATGTCGATGAGCTGATGACGCCATCGAAGCCACTGACGCGAAAAGTCAAGTCAGCGCTGGATTTGAATTTAGACTGGGAGCGCCAGGCCATAGATGGACTGCTGCAAGAGTCGGCGCAGATATTATCGCGGCTGAGTGGCTACATCGCGCTGGTAACGCTGCCACATATGGAGGCTTCGCTGATTAAGCATCTACAGCTTGTGCGAGTAGGCAGCGGACAAATTTTGCTGGTGGTGCTTGATATTTACAACAATCATTCAATTTTGCTGCGGTTACCGGATGAAACGCTGCATCAGCAGGCAGATGAGGTAATTGACAGAGAGCTACAAATTCTGTCGAATTTTTTAACGGTGCAGCTAAAGGGGCGCTCTTTGCGTGATGCAGATCTCGATTGGGCTGAGCTGGATCAGGTGTTTCATCGGTACGTAGGGGCGCTAGAAGCGGCGATCGCAGATCTTGCCCGCAAGGCGACAACCTCCCCGGCCACACAGATTTTGGTCAGTGGTTTGGCCGAAGCGTTAGATCAGCCAGAGTTTGCTGAACGTGAGCAAATTCGACAAATTGTACAGCTGCTAGAAGATGGTCGCGATCAGCTGTGGCCACTGATTTCAGAGCCCCCACCGCCAATAATCTCGATAGCTGGTCAGCCGCGACTCAGAATTTGGATCGGCGCAGAAAATCCGGTAGAGCCCATGCAGACCTGCGCTCTTATCACGTCTCAATATGGAACTGCCCCAGGGCCAATGGGCAGTTTGGGCGTACTGGGGCCCACCAGAATGCTATATGAGAACGCCGTAGCAGCCGTAGGGGCAGCCGCTAACTACCTAACAGAGGCCGTGTCTGGGACATTTGAGCTAGACGGACAGCTAACGCCAGAGGGTTCATCAGCGGAGTAGCTGATGAGGTATCTCAAAGACTGCTATAAGGCTGCTGTAAGGTAGCAGACTTACAGCTCGAAGTCGCCTACTTTTTTACGAGGTTTGGAAAGCAGTTTGGCTGCAATAATGCCGCCGATAAAGCCAAAGAGGTGACCTTCCCAGGAAATGCCCGGTTGGCTGGGCAGAACGCCCCAGATAATCCCACCGTAGAAGAAGGTCACCAGGATGGAAAACGCGATCGCCACCAGGCTTCGCTCAAAGTAGCCGCGCAGTAGCAAAAAGCCAAAATAACCGAAGATAACGCCACTGGCCCCGATGTGCACTGCTGGCGAGCCCACTAGCCAGGTCCCTAGACCGCCGACCAATGCCGCAATGATACTGACTGTCACAATATCGTCCGCGCGGCGCAGCATTATTAGCCAGCCCAAGCTGACCAGCGGAATTGTATTAGCAATCAGGTGAGCAAAGTCGCCATGGAGAAACGGTGCGAAGAGGATGCCCCAGAGGCCGGAGAGCGTGCGGGGACGAATCCCAAAGCTATTGAGCGCACCATTAAAGAAAATCAAATCGACAATTTCTATCGACCACAGCACCACCACAATCGTGAGCAGGGTTTTAACTTGAAGCCTAAAATTACCGACGATAGAACGTTTGGTTGTCATAGGAACGATCCCTTAATTCAGCCGCAGGCCGTTAAATGTCTGTTGAAGATACACCCTAGCACCTAGAAATTACGAAGATATTACGGCGGTGTTGCGAGCGCTGACCGTATCGTCATACGCGCATCTAGACACTAGACACTAGAAACTCCAAAAACTACAGCAGCCCAATCAAATGTAGCGGCCCGTGTCCGGTAAAGATTTCCGCCAGCAGGGCCAAAAAACCCAGCATCGCTAAGCGGCCATTCCACACCTCTGCCACCGGCGTCATTCCCCAGGCTGACTTGTCCTGCGGATAGATTCTTAGCTTCTTCTCGGGCTTTGCTAAATCTGAAAACCTAACCGGCTCACCGCTCAGCGCTTCTTCTACCATATCCGCCATATCGGCGATAAACCGAGGGTAGGTATCTAGCGCTGGCACCCGATGAAAGCCGTCGATGCCTTCTTCTTCGGCAATTTCCCGATACTCGATATCAATCTCTTGTAGCGTCTCAATATGCTCAGACACAAAGCTAATAGGGACAACGACCAGATCTTCTATCCCTTTTTGGGCCAGATTCTTGATGGCGTCTTCGGTATATGGCTGCAGCCACTCAATCGGCCCCACCCGGCTCTGATAGGCCAGCGTGTGCTCATTAGGTCGTCCTAATGCCTGCATAATCAGGTCCGTGCAGTGCTCAATTTCCTTTTGGTACGGGTCGCCAAATTCTTCGACATAGCTGACGGGGACGCCGTGTGCGCTAAAGAAAATATGCGCCTTATTAGGCTCGGGCAGCTTGTCTAACTCAGTGCGAATTAGATCGGCCATAGAGTTGACGTAGCCTGGGCGGGCATACCAGGACTCAATCAGGGTGTAGTCAATGGGGTTGAGCGAAGGGTCCTCTTGCCACATTTGCTCTAGCTGACGGAAGCTAGAGCCGCTGGTACTGATGGAATACTGAGGGTACAGCGGCAATACGACTAGCTTTTCAATGCCGTCGCGCTTAATGCCTGCGATCGCTTCTTCCGTAAACGGATGCCAGTAACGCATTCCGACGTATACCTCGGCATCTTCACCTTTTTCTTTCAAGGCTGTTTTGAGCGCGGAGCCTTGCTCTTCAGTGATGCGTCGTAAGGGAGAACCGCCGCCAATTTGCTGATAGTTCTCTTGAGAGGTTTTGGCCCGACGGCTAGAGATAAACCAGGCCAGGGGCTTTTGCAGAGCGGGGAATGGAATACGAATAATTTCGGGGTCTGAAAACAGATTAAACAAAAAAGGCTGTACGTCCTCCGGTTTTTCTGGCCCGCCCAAATTTAGTAGTAAAACTCCCACACGGCTCATAGTGAATCGCGTACCCTTACGCTTAATATTTTTCTTAACTTTGCCTATCGTAACAACTAACGTTGGGCATGAGCCATCTCCTTTGGTGAAAACCAGGCCTCAAATTCTCTGAATATGACAACAGCACATCCTCTTGATGAATCGCTCAGCCAGGTCAATGCCAAGCTAAAAGCTGCTCGCTTGGGCCTCAAAATCGAACGCCGAGGCCAGAAGCTCAACCTGCGCGGCATTCTTCCCCCTCGCCCAGATAGCCCTAAGATCAGGTCTTTTCATCAGCGTATTCCGCTGGGCATTACGGCTGACCCGGCCGGTCTTGAGCAAATCATTCAGCAAACCCTGGTCATTGCGGCTCATTTGATTGCTGGCACGTTTGACTGGCACGAATATCTCAAGCCAGCTGGGCTAAAGCGAGCAGACACTGATTTGGCCTTTCAAATTGACGCTTTTGAGAGCTACTTTTTTCAGCAGCGCTTGGAGGATGCTCAAAGGCACAGCCAGGCAAAACCTGCCTCTGTTCGGACCACCTGGGAAAAAGCCTATGTGCCCTATTTCCGTAAGTTGCAAACCATTGCCGCCCAGCATACAGACCTCTCACTTTCTGAGACCATTTACGCCACCGTTCAAAGCACAAAGGCAAACTCTCGCAGTCGCCAAATTTGCTGCACGGCGCTAGAGGCGTTAGCAACATTTCTAGATACCCCGCTGCCAACCGATCTCAAAGCCTTTTGGGGTAGCTATGGCAACAGTAAAACTCAGCTGCGTCAGCTGCCGACCGACGAAGAAATCATCAGTGCCTATGACCAGATTCCTAACGCTCAGTGGCAGTTTGTCTTTGGCATTATGGCGACCTACGGACTGCGCAATCATGAGGTTTTTTTTAGTGACTACGCCATGCTGGCCAATGGCGACGAAGAAGGTGCGATTGAGGTCTTAGAATCGACCAAAACGGGGCTTCACGACGTCTGGCCCTTTCACCCTGAATGGATAGACACTTTTAATCTGAGAGACATTCGACTGCCTAAAATCAACACTGACCTGGATAAAACCACCCTGCAGTTGATTGGTCAGCAGGTCTCTAAGCAGTTCAAACGCTACAAAATTCCTTTCTCCCCGTACGATCTCCGTCATGCTTGGGCAGTACGCACCATCGGCGTAGGTCTGCCCGATACCGTATCTGCTCGCATGATGGGTCACTCTGTAGCGGTGCACAATCGCACCTATCACCGCTGGATTACCCGACGCGACCAGCGAGCGGCGGTAAGAGCGGCAATGGGTAAATCGCCTGTGTAGTGGCTCTGTGTGATAGGCCCTGTGCAGTGGTCTCTGTGTAGTGAGCTCTGTGTAGTGAGCTCTGTGTAGTGAGCCCTGTGTAGTGAGCCCTGTGTAATGGGCTTGGCCCTACTGGGCCCTAGTGCATTACCATGCCACCATCGACGTTCATTACCTGACCCGTGATGTAGGCCGCCGCTGGATCGGCTGCGAGGAAGCGAATCAAACCGGCGACTTCTTCCGGTTGTCCGTAGCGACCGAGGGGAATGAATTTGAGGATTTCTTCTGTGTTTTTAAGCTCTTCGGTCATGTCTGTGGCGATAAAGCCAGGGGCAACTGCATTGGCAGTAACGCCGCGTGGGGCAAGCTCTTTGGCGATAGTTTTGGTAAAGCCAATGACGCCTGCTTTGGCGGCGCTGTAGTTAGCCTGGCCCGGGTTCCCCATCAGTCCTGCAACCGAGGAAATATTAATGATGCGACCAGAGCGCTGCTTGAGCATGATTTTGCTGACGGCGCGCGTACACAGGAAAACGCCTGTGAGATTGAGGTCAATGACCGCCTGCCAAGCGTCGGGCTTCATGCGTAGGAGTAGCGTATCGCGAGTGATGCCCGCGTTGTTAACCAGCACGTCAATGCGGCCAAACTTATCCATCGTGGCTTTGACCATGGCATCGACCTGGTCTGCTTTGGAGACGTCTGCTTGAAGTGCGATCGCTTCTCCACCTGCACCCCCAATGTCAGCTACGACCGCATCCGCCGCCTCACTAGAGCGGGCATAGTTCACCACGACCTTAGCGCCCTGTTCAGCTAGGGCCATCGCCGCCGCCTTGCCAATGCCTCTTGATGAGCCTGTAACGATGGCAACTTTTCCGTCTAATGCTCCAGCCATAATGGTTTTCCGTCCCTACAATGCGTGCGTCTAGCCCAATTACTGTAATCGTTTGGGGGTAAGCGAAGCAATCTGCTTTGCAGCAATGACGCTGCCGATAGATCCGGCCGATAGATCCGGCCGATAGATTCAATCGTTTAGCCCGAACAGAAACTAGGACTACATGCGGTCACAAATTTATTGCGTAGTCTTAAATTATTGCGTTGCAAGTGCCTAAATTTTGGCCTCAGCCGCTAAAGTAAGCACTTAGCATATAAATGTTGTCCGTACCTGGTAATTGCAAAATTTATGGCAGTCAAACAAGAATTCAAGAGTTTCGATGATTTGGTAGGCGGCACTGAAGAGCCTATTCTGGTTGACTTTTATGCTGACTGGTGTGGCCCTTGCCAAATGATGTCAAAGATTTTGGTGCAGGTCGGTGCTGAGATGAAGGGCGAAATTAAAGTGGTGAAAGTAGATACTGAAAAGTATCCTCAGATTGCTTCTCAGCACCAGATTCACGCGCTGCCAACGCTGCTGCTATTTAATAAAGGCGAATCTGTAGATCGCATTGAAGGCGTCTTAACCGCCGATCAGCTGATTAGCCGGGTGCGCGGCGTACTTGGCGGCAACGCGTAAACAGTAGGCTTAATACATCGATAGCGTTAACGAGCCAGCAGGGTACTCCGATTGGGGTACCCAAATTTAATGACACAACTGCCTGAACAATCTGCTCACAGCAACGTTGCCTTGACGCCTCAAGAAGGTATAGCGAGTCGTCTTGGCGGTGACATGCAAAAAAAAGAGATAGCGCCGGTTGCGCTCCTGACTGAATACAGCGCAGCTATTGCCCTTGGGGGTAATCTTGGCAACTCTGAGCAGATTCTCTCGAATGCTATTACCGTTTTAGACCGAGCACCAGATATTCGAATTGTCGCGCGATCGCACTTCTACAAAACAGCGCCCGTCGGCCCGCCGCAGCCCGACTACATCAATGCCTGTATCACCATAGAAACCAGTCTTTCTCCGCGTAGCCTGCTGCAAAGGCTACTGACGGTTGAAAGCCAGTTTGGCCGAGTGCGTAAGGCGCGTTGGGGGGCTAGGTCGCTAGATTTGGATTTGCTTTTGTATAGCGATCGCATCATCGAAGCACCAAAGCTTAGCTTGCCGCACCCTCGCTTGCACGAGCGCCCATTTGTACTGGTTCCTTTAATGGACGTTGCTGCTCAGTGGCAGCATCCTGTCTTTCATAAAACTGTCGAGCAGATCTACACCAGTCTTGCTGAGCAAGGTCTGATAACTGGCGTCGAAAGGCTGGGTCAAAAGGTTGGTTAAGTTACGAGTTACAAACCGTTTAAAAGACTGCGGACCAAAAACCGCGGACCAAAAACTGCAGACAGCACACTTCAGAGGACTCACTTCTCATGACCTTTGGGCAAGAGCCACCAGAACTGATTAAACATCGTCTGTTCTTTGAAGGCAGAAAGTTTAATTTTGAAGTCTCTCGGTTTCGGTTGCCGAATCAGTCCGTAGGAGACTGGGAATGGATTCGCCATCCTGGCGGATCGATGGCCGTGCCGGTGACTGCAGAGGGCAAGTTTGTATTGGTGCGGCAGTATCGGTTTGCGATGCAGGGAAGATTGTTGGAGTTTCCCGCTGGAACGGTTGAAGTGGACGAAGAGCCTCTAATTACAATTAAAAGAGAGATTGTAGAAGAGACCGGCTATCGGGCTGCTACGTGGCAGCCGCTAGGTCAGTTTCCTAACGCGCCAGGCTATTCGGATGAGATTATTTACGCGTACCTCGCAACAGATTTAGAGAAGCTGCCTGAGGGACCGCAGCTAGAAGAAGACGAAGATTTGGAAGTTGTGTTGATGAGTGCAGATGAGCTAGAAAAGGCGATTCTAGAAGGCGTCCCTATGGATGCCAAGACGATCGCTGCCTTCTACATGGCCAGGATACGGCTATAGATTGTCGGTTCTTAGCCGCTTCTCGGCTCGCGCTGCTGGCTCTGTAGAAGGTCTGCTTTAAGTACTATGATTCGCCGCCCTAAACTGCCCTTCTCGCTGAAGTTTGGACTGGCCATTTCCGCGCTGACGGTGGGAATGACGGTGATTAGCGTGTCCTTTCTATACGCTCAAATATACGAAGTGCTCGTTCGGCAGGCCGCTGTCAGACTAAAAGATGTTGGACAGACGGGCAGCTTCTTTTTGACAGAGCCCTCCGTTCAGCGCAGCATATTTAGGCTGAAAGCGGTTGCCGAAGAACAATCTAAGCCAGTGACCGACCGGCTCTTGAATATTGCGCCTGGTGAAACAGCGACTACGCTTTCTCCATCGGCCTCAGCCAGCCTGATGGAATCAGCCGATTTTCAGCAGATAGTACAAATTTTGCGTCGTCTAGGCGAGGCCAGTCGCCCTGAACTGGGCCTGCCACAGGTCATTTATCCTCAGCCTGACTTAACTAACGAGGTCAACCCAACAACAATTTCAGCCTACTTGATGGTGGCGGTGCCAGAGTCCCCGGACTACCAGCTGGTGAAGTTTATTGCTGATAGTCTCTATGAGCCCAAAGCAGATTGGCCGGGTAACCCCGTTGGAAATCTGTATCGAATTCCTGATCCGCTGTTTGCCGATGCCTTTGAGGGACAGGCACAGATTGCCTCAGATTTTTACCCTGATGAATTTGGCACCTGGTTAACGGCTGCTGTTCCGATCAAAAACAGCCGGGGCCGGGTGATTGCCGTGCTGGGTTTAGATGTGGATGCTACCCGCGAAGTGTCTCAAATCAGACAGTTGCGGTGGCTATGTCGAGGGGCCGTGCTCGTTAGCTTTGTGCTCTCTGGATTAGTGGCAGTAGGGCTAGCCAGGTGGCTAGGGCCCCCTATTGCAGAGCTTCAAGCTGGCGCTGAGCGCGTCCAAAATTACGATTACAGCACGCTAGTTTCTGTGAAAAGTCCGAACGAGCTAAGGCTTTTAGCAGTGGCGTTCAACAACATGGTTCAGGAAATTCGCAACTACGCGGTCTCACTAGAGCAGCAGAATAAGGCGCTAGAGAGTCAAGTAAACAAGCGTACACATGAGCTAACAGAAGCTCTGAAGGTTCTAAATGAGAGCCAATCGGCGCTGCTCATCGAAAATGCTTTGCTCAGAGAGAGTGACCAGCCCTCCGATTACGACTATCAGGTAGGTGGGAGTTTGCCATTAGACGCACTCACCTATGTTATTCGTCAGTCTGACAGACAGCTGTACCAGGCGCTACGGCGGCGGCAGTATTGCTACATCTTCACCGCTCGGCAGATGGGGAAGTCGAGTTTGCGGGTGCAGATGATGCAGCGTCTACAGATGGAAGGCGCTATTTGTGGGGCGATTGACTTGTCGGCTATTGGCAGTCGGCAAACGAGTCAAGAGCAGTGGTACAGCGGTTTTATGTATGTATTGTCTCGCAGCTTAGGACTCCAAGATCAAGGCAAGCTACTGACCTGGTGGAAGGCGCATATGTTTTTACCGCCGTTGCAGCGTCTCGGTGAGTTTGTGACGCAGGTTGTACTCACTCATCTGACGGATAACATTATTGTGTTTATCGATGAAGTAGACAGTGTGATTGGTCTTGATTTCAACGCTGATGACTTTTTTGTTTGGCTGCGGACCTGTTTCAACCAGAGGGCAGATAATCCAGACTACCGGCGGTTAACATTTGTGCTGTTGGGCGTTGCTACACCTGCTCAGCTGATTCAAGACACGCGGCGGACGCCGTTTAATATTGGACAAGCGATCGCACTCAGCGGCTTTCAGCTGCACGAAGCCCATCCGCTGCTACAGGGCTTTACTGCTAAGGTCGCTCGGCCTCAGCATGTCTTGACACAGATTTTAGCTTGGACAGGCGGTCAGCCGTTCTTGAGTCAAAAAATTTGTCAGCTGATTCGAGTCGGCAATCTTTCTATTCCGGCAGGCGAAGAAGCGGCTGTGATTGATGAGCTGGTGCGATCGCAAATTATCAACAACTGGGAAACCAACGACGACCCAGAGCATTTAAGAACGATACGCGATCGCATACTCAGCCCGCTAACGCCGACTCGGCCTATGCTACAGCTGTACCAGCAGCTCTTAGAAAAAGCCCAAATTAGCGCTGACGATAGCCTTCCCCAAACTGAGCTGAGGCTATCTGGCCTAGTGATTAGGCGCTCCGGTACTCAAGGAGACAAGCTCGCGGTTGCCAACCGCCTGTATGCTGCCGTTTTTAATCAAGCGTGGGTCAGTCGCATGCTCAAGCTGCCTGATGAGCAGTCTGTCCGTTAACTTCTTACTTATCTTGTTTTTAACTTCCTAAAAGTCGATGGTCTAATCTTACGGACGTTGACAAACTGTCCAATGTTGGCTGCTAAAACATCAACATTTATTGATGAGCGTATGCTCTTAATACACCACAGCTATTAGACTCTAGCCACTGAAGCCACTCGCACTGTGTGCTTTTGTCCTGTACGGTTTTGTCGACGGTTCGACAAAAAATGGGAATGTCATGCAAGGATGACATTCCCTTTCTTACTATTTTTGATGTTTGTCTAACCTGAGTCTTACTTATGCTACTTGGCCAGTGGTCAGCCAAATCTGCGTATTAACAGGTGCTTGCGCTTGCGCTAGCATCTCTTTTAGCTGAGCACCTTCCAACACATCTTCTGCTAGCAGCACCGCCGTCATTGATTCAAGTAAGTCGCGGTTTAGCTTCAAGATAGAAAGCGCCGCATCATGGGCCTGAGTAAGCGAGCTTTTGACCAGTCGATCGATTTCGGTAGCGACTTCGCCGCTAATAGCACGTCGGGTGCGATCGCCTTCAAGAAACTGAGACTGGCTTTTTTCAAAGGCAACAGGACCTAGACTGGCCGCCATCCCATATTGAGTAACCGCGCGTTCTGCTAAATCCGTCGCCTTTTGGATATCGTCGCTGGCCCCGGTAGAGACTTTGCCAAAGATGACTTCCTCTGCCGATCGACCTCCTAGGAGGGTCGCTAGCTGCGCCCGAAGCTCGTCTTCCATCATCAAGAAGCGGTCTTCTTGAGGCGTTTGCATCGTGTAGCCAAGCGCGCCTTGCCCACGCGGAACAATAGAGATCTTGGATACCTGGCTGCTACCCGCTACCATTGAGCTGACTGCTGCGCCAACGATCGCATGGCCCACTTCGTGATAAGCCACTGTTTTGCGCTCAGCCGGAGAGAGAATGCGTGACTTTTTCTCTAGCCCCGCAATGACTCGCTCTATCGCTGATCTGAAGTCGGCCATCAGTACAGCCTTACGGTTGTTTCTCGCTGCAAGTAGCGCGGCTTCGTTGACCAGGTTAGCTAGCTGCGCACCAGCGAATCCTGATGTTTGGGTTGCGATCGCCTCTTAATCAACATCTTCACCCATCAGTACTTTCTTCGAATGCACCTGCAAAATCTGCAATCGTCCGCTCCTGTCAGGTCGATCTACCAGCACCTGCCGATCAAAGCGTCCCGGACGCTTTAGCGCGGGGTCCAAAATTTCAGGTCGATTAGTCGCGGCAATCAAAATCACGCCTGCGTTGCCATCAAACCCATCCATTTCGGTCAGTAGCTGATTGAGCGTCTGCTCTCGCTCATCGTTGCCGCCACCCGCCATGCCGTTCCCACGAGACTTGCCAATTGCATCTAGTTCATCGATGAAAACAATACAAGGTGCCTGCTTTTTCGCTCTGTTGAACAAATCACGAACCCGGGACGCGCCAACACCTACATACATTTCAACAAACTCAGAGGCTGCGACATTCAAGAAAGGAACGCCCGCTTCGCCTGCCACTGCCTTGGCCAGTAAAGTTTTACCCGTTCCGGGCGGTCCGACCAACAAAACACCCTTAGGCATTTTTGCGCCGATTTTTCGATACTTCTCACCATCTTTGAGGAAATCAACAACTTCTTTCAGCTCTTGCTTTGCCTCATCTACCCCTGCAACATCAGCAAACGTAACGATGGCTTTCTCTTTTGCCCTAGCGCGGCTACCCGATGGATTGTAGGTACGCGCCTTACTTTTACCCGTACCCATAATGCCTCTCATCCCGCCAGGACCACTGGATTTTGCGAACCAAGCCGCACCTGCCAACGCACCCGCCGATAGCAAGAGACCAATCAGGCTAGCCGCCGTGGCGTTACTTGCAAGGTCAGTAAAGGAGACCTGATGTTTTCTCAGCAGCATAGAGACTTCTGCCGACGGGGCAGTGGCCTGTGTGTAATAGCGCTTAGCGCCGAATGCAGGCTTTAGCTGATACTCTATTCTGTTGTTGGGCTGAATCGTTACTCTTTGAACTTGGCCGTTGCTTACCTGCTCTACAAAAGTGCCGTAATCAGATTGAGCGCGCGTTTCTGTCTTCATAGCCATTGCGATCTTAAGGTTGTTGTTTGCGAGCATTAAGAAGCCGGAACCCTAGTTCCCGAGTGACAGCGAAACTCCTCAACAGCCTCAATATAAAATTGTTCTTCTTGCTATAAAAGATGAGATAACCTCACTGATTTCTGGTGACTCCTATGACGGACCGCCCTTTTGCTTATACGGCTGTTACGACAGAATATACGGTTCCTACGATAGTTAATACGGGTTGCCGAATAGGTTCGCCTGTTAATCAGCACATTACTCAGCACGTTACTTTTAGAGATACTTAACTCTTAGAGGTGTTTAACAAAGCTCGTCTTTATAAAGCTCCTCTCTACTACGAGTATGAGTCTATTACGAGTATGAGATTATGAGTATGAGGTGGCGTTCTATGCGACACCATATAGAGATAGAGAAAAATAAAATTTCTAGAGAAAAATGAAATTTCTCCCCTACGGACTTTAAGCTAATATGCTTCAGAAGGCCTACGCTATAGGGCAAATAGTATCTGACTACTCAAGATTATGAACTCTGCGACTACACTCAACACTACAGCTACCTTTGCTTCTCCTGCTGCGGTAAAAGAGCGATCGCGCAGCATCGTCAAAGAAAAATATCCCAACTACAAAATTATCGTCCTCAATGACGATTTCAATACCTTTGAGCATGTCATCAAAACCCTGACTACTTACATCCCCGGGATGAGTACCGAGCAGGCAGGTGCAATGGCTGACCAAATTCATAATGAAGGCCAGGCTATTGTTTGGACAGGGCCGCTAGAGCAAGCTGAACTGTATCATTCCCAGCTGATTCGCGCTGGGCTAACAATGGCTCCGCTGGAGAAAGTCTAGGCAAGCGTAAAGAAGCAGGCGTAAAGAAAGCAGGCGTAAAGGGCGCCGGACTGAAGAAAGCCAGATTGGAGAAAGCAGGATTAAAGCAAGCCTTGTCTCGAAAAAGCGTAAGCTAGTGAAGTGGCAAGAGGCGCAGAACACCTGTGGGCAAAAAGCACAAAGCATCCAGTGGTGGGCGGGTCGTGATTTCCCACTCGACTTATTTGCCTAATCTCATTGAGATCTTAGAAAAGCTAGCCCAATATCCCAATATTCAGACTATTACGCCTGCGGTAATCTCTCGCGTCAAATCGAATACCCCTAAATTTAGGCTCAAAGTGTCTGTGCCGATTACGGGTGGCTACAAGCTAATCGCACGCCATCGCAAGTCTGCGCAGGAGGTATTTGTAGTGACAGCGATGAGTAAAGATGAATTGGAAAGCGCGATCGCCCAAATCCTTGCTAGCTGATTAGCAGTAGTGAGAAGGACGGTGGTAGAGGGGCCACGGTAGAAGACTAATGGTAGAAGAGCGCTGGCAAAACGAAGGGGCTGCAAGGTTCTGTGTGGGTCAGGCTTTCTTTCGTAGCAGCAGTCAAACGGGGCGTGACTTAGGGGTATTGGCTGCGATCGCCCACAGGCAAATCCACGGCCAGCTGCGCGTACTCGACGCGATGACCGGCTGCGGCGTTCGCCCTATACGCTACGCCTTAGAAGCCAATGCCGACTACGTATGGGCAAACGAAGGTAACTGGGAATTGCGCGATCGCCTCCACACCAATCTACGAAACAGCCTGCCATCCCACCGCTATCACCTCACCCACCAAGACGCCAACGCTGTCTTCTTCGACTGCCACCAGCGCCAAGACTTCTACGACCTAATCGATATTGACAGTTTTGGCAGCCCCATGCCGGCGCTGGCTACCAGCCTATGGGCAGTCAAGCTAGGTGGTCTGCTCTACCTCACCAGTACCGATGGCCGTGCAACCAGCGGCGCTGCCCCCGATAGAGGTTTGCAGGTCTACGGTGCCTACGCCCGCAGCCACCCAGCTGTCCATGAGCAGGGTCTAAGACTTCTCATTGGTTTAGCAGTCCAGCAGGCCGCTGCTAGAGGCCTCAACGCTCAGCCCGTCTTCTCCTGGTACAACGGGGAAGTCAACCGGGTAATGGTCCGGATTACGCGTCAGTCGAAATGGAGCACCGAGCGCTACGGTTTTTTGAGCTACTGTCACAGCTGCGGTCAGTTTCAAACGGTGAGCTGGAAAAAGCTAGGGCGTACGGCCACTTGTCTGTGTAGTAATCCTGAAATGCCCCCCGTGCTAAGCGGACCTATGTGGTTAGGGCCGTTGCATAGCCCCGCCGACTTGGCTGCCATGTCGAAGATCGTCTGCTCTCTTCAGGTTCAATCTGTAGAAAAGAGAACGGTAGAAAAGAGAACGGCGGAAAAGAGAACGGCCTATGCCGACGCTTGGAAAACCTGCCAGCGTTTGCTCGCAGTCATGCAGGCTGAAGCTTCTCTGCCGCCCTATTTCTACCCACTTGCAGAACTGGGTCGGCGCGGCAAGATGGACATTCCACCCAGAGACAGCCTGATTCAGCAGCTGAACGAAGCAGGATTTTTGACGACGCGCACCCATATTAATTCTCAGGCGATCAAGACGACCGCTCCAATTGCGACCTGTATAGAGGTCGCTCGGCAAGTGTCACAGTTACCTTACTCACCGGAATAGGCACTTTGTACTGTGTAGAAGCCGAATAAAGCTAATTTTTACCGTCCCTTTCTTCCTCAAGCACCGCTATGAAAGTATTCCTGGTTGGGTTAACTATTGCTGCTGCCGTTGTTGGCGGAGGGATTGGCTATGCTTCTTTGCAAACTGGCGTTGCACCGGTTTGGCAAAGACCCGGCGAAACCGCTTCGGACGCTGATTCTCCCCGAAGCGATGCGGCAGATGAGTCAGACGTAGCGCGCGCTCTCCCAGACGTCATAAGCGAATCAATTGGCGGCGGGCGCGAAGCGCCAATGGAATCGAATGAACGTGCTCAGACTCGCACCTCCGTACCGGCCGGACCAAACGATGTTGTCATTACAGAAGCTGACCTAAATCAGATGGTGAATGCCGCACTTGCCGCTGATACCACGATTGCCCCTATCCTCGATAGGACTGATGGCGTGGAGACCAAGCTGGAAGATGGCCGGATTGAAAGCGGTATTACCCTCAACATTAACGACCTGCCGCTAGAAGAGCTGCCTGTCGAAGTGGGAGACGCCGTGGCTGAAATGACGAAAACGTTTCCGTTTTTAGTGAATCGCCCTATCTATTTGGGGATAGAAGGCAGTCCTAACGTTGTCGAGGGCGAAATTAGCCTGGATGATGCCAACGTCAAATTTGGCCCGCTCAAGCTGCCTGCCTCTAGCGTGGCTAGCCAGCTTGGTGTCTCGCAAACGGATATTGAAAAACAACTCAATCAAGTGATTGAGCAACAGGGCCTCACGCCAGAAGATATTCAAATTGTTGATGGCCAGATTGTTGTCACTGGTCTGTAGTAATTGGGTTATAGCAATCGGCCTGTAGCAACTGGCCTATAGCAATTGGTCCATAGGAATTGGTCTGTAGACCGTCAGTCAAAGGCTACTGCTCTTGAATGAGTCGCATATAGTTCTGCTTGAGCTGAATGTGGGTTGCGCTCATTTTGTCGGATAAATCTTTTTCGGCATCGCTCATCACTTGCCAAAACGCAGCCGAGCGCTGAACTGAAATGTATTCTTCCCACAGCTGCTTTAGCAGAGGGGCGACGGTTGGGCTATCTGCTTCTACTTGCGCGAGCAGTGCTTCAAATTGGCTGGTGGCCTCAGTCATGCTATTGCCTTCTTTGGTGAGGGCGATCGCACCTGAGAGCGTCACTTCTAACAAACTTTTTGTAGCTTTAGATTCAGTAGGGACAGACTCAGACATTAAAATATACTCACGAAAATAGAACTAACCTTTGACTTGCCAGGTGTTTACACCGTGACTAGTACCAGTCAGAAGGCTATTTCTATCATGAAACGTTTTCAGACAGACAGCCCTCTATAAAAAAGTAGAAAAGTGGAAAAATAGTCGTTTGCTATCGGCTTACTTGTCCATCGGCTCACTGGATCTCGGTATCTTAGTGACCGGTATCTACTAGATACCGGCTCATCGTTATCGGCAGACTAGCGACAGTAGGTTGTACATCCCCAATGGCTACTGTGGGGCAATCTTGGCCCCTGCCATCCCCGCCGCCTTAGTTCCTTGGCAATTAGCCGATTGATACCACCATGGGCTACCAGCACAACCGAGCCTTCATCTGTTTGGCTTTCTAGGACGTCTGCGGCCGCTCTCGCGCGCTGCTTCGCCCGTGCGAAAGACTCGCACCGGGCGCTATAGCCTAGCCGCCACAGCGTAAGAGCAATGACCGTCCAGGTGAGCGCCGAAAATCGGAAATGCCTGGGAAAATCTACCGGAAATTCAATCTCGCGAAACCGGTCGTCTATCATATGCAGCTCGGGGGCTCCTAGCAGCTCAGCCGTGTGAGTAGCCCTTGGCCGATTACTCGCAAACACCCGATCGGCTTGAGCAATCACCTGTGCTACTTTTCGTGGCGGCAAGGCACGATGCTCAATTTTGGCCGCATCGTACCGTTCTACAAACTGCCGAAATTGATGCCCAGAAATTCGCTGACGCAAAGATACCGCAGGCGGTCCGTGGCGAATCAACGTAATCGTGCTGACGTTATGAC
Organism: uncultured Synechococcus sp.; assembly: GCA_937911865.1. Classification (GTDB taxonomy): domain Bacteria; phylum Cyanobacteriota; class Cyanobacteriia; order Phormidesmidales; family Phormidesmidaceae; genus Phormidesmis. Next base: position 30,877 of record CALDSK010000165.1, on the reverse strand, counting down.
GTAAAATTTGCATCATCAGTAATAGCGCACAAGATTTTATGGTGAACACGGCTTCTCCTTCTCCAACCTCTTTTCCAGCTTCTGTAAAAGCTCCAAATCGACAGCCTACAGAAGAAAGGATTCGAAAAGAGGAAGAGCAATTCAATTGGCAGCAGCTAGCCGACAAAGCTTTGGTTGGAGAAGCGCTGACTCGCTTAGAAGCACGTTCTGTGCTGGATGCGCCTGATGCGGTCATTCTCGATCAGCTCGCAGCGGCCTACCGTGTTCGTCGTCACTACTGGGGCAACCGGGTCCGACTCCACTTTTTGCTGAATGCACAAAGCGGACTTTGCCCCGAAGATTGCCACTATTGTTCCCAGTCTAAGATCTCTGGCGCTGAGATTGAGAAGTATCCTCTAATGACAACAGAAAAGATTGTTGCTGCTGCCGATCGGGCTCATCAAATGAAGGCGGGCACTTTCTGTATGGCAATTTCGGGCCGGAGCCCTTCGCCTGCGGTTTTTGAAGGTGTTTTAGACGCTGTGCGTACGGTGAAATCGGCCTATCCGATGCGGGTGTGCACAACACTGGGATTGTTGAACGAAAATCAGGCTCAGCAGCTAAAGGCCGCAGGTGTCGATCGAATTAATCACAATTTGAATACAGCTGAGAGCCATCATGAAGATATTTGTACTACCCACAGTTTTCAAGACAGGCTATCGACGGTTCAAGCGGTTCAAGCGGCTGGGCTGACGACTTGCTCAGGTGGTATTTTTGGCATGGGTGAATCGGATGAGGATATCGTTGATTTGGCTATGTCGCTCCGATCGCTCAACGTCACCAGCGTGCCGCTTAATTTTCTAATTCCGATTCCTGGGACGCCTTTTGCCGAACGCGATGAGCTGACCCCCCAGCGGTGGTTAAGAATTTTGTGCTTGTTTAGATTGCTGCTGCCAGCTCAGGAGATCAGGATTGCCGGGGGGCGAGAAGTTCATTTGCGATCGCTTCAACCGCTGGGGCTTTATGCAGCCAACTCCATTTTTGTCGGTGACTACCTCACTACGCCAGGACAGACGGCTCAGCAAGACTTTGCAATGATTCAAGATGCCGGTTTTGTCATCGAAAACGCAGACGAGCTGTCGGATTAATCTCTCGTACGATATGGTGGCTCACAGCGATAAGTAGGCATAATAGGGTGCCTGGCTCACTTGAATCGCTCTAGCTCCAAAACGCCCTGAAATGTATGAGTCGTCGCATATTCATAGGAGATGTCCACGGCCACTACAACGGGCTGATGCGGCTAGTGGCAATGATGGCCCCAACCGCAACCGACACGCTTCATTTTGTCGGTGATTTAATCGACCGGGGACCTCGGAGCGCTCAGGTCGTAGAGTTCGTTCGGCAGAATAACTACCCTTGCGTTCTAGGCAATCATGAGCTGCTGCTGCTTGATGCCTTTCCCGAGCAAGATCCTAATTTGAGCGCCTTTCAAGGCTGGCTCAACAGTGGCGGACAGCCGACGTTAACCAGCTACCCCAGTACCGAGGCGCTGCTAGAGCATGTCGATTGGCTTAAGACGCTGCCGTTCTATCTGGATCTGGGCGATATTTTGCTGGTGCATGCGGGGCTAAATCCGACGCGATCGCTCGCAGAGCAAACTCACACAGATTTCTGCTGGATTCGCGATGACTTTCACCGTTCCCCTACGCCTTACTTCGAAGACAAACAAATTATTACCGGGCACACAATTACCTTCACGCTGCCCGGCGTCTCCCCTGGCCAGATTGCCCAAGGCCCTGGCTGGCTAGATATTGACACTGGCGGCTACCATCCTAAAAGCGGCTGGCTAACAGCCGTTGACATCGATCACGGCCTGGTTTTTCAGACCAACACTAAAACTGGGGCGAGGCGCATGGCATCGTTAGACTCAACTACAGTTCAGGTCGATCCTGCTATTGTTAAAACCCGGCGAGGACGTCGCAGGAAGTCGAAGCTCAAGACCTGGTAAACAACCCAGCGGCCTATGAACCCGGCGGTATGCTAGGCGACCACGGTTCTGCCCGCAAAATAATCTTCCAGCTGCTGCGTGTGGTCATGCGCTAGCTGGCTCTTGGGCAGCTCGTTTTGATGAAACGCCTGCACTTCTATCACTTCATCTGGATCAAACACATCCATTTCGCCTTCAGCTTTTGCTTCTAGCGCCACACATATAGAGTGAAAGCGTTCATCGCGTACTTCACTCGAATAAACGCCAACCAGCCGCTCTACTGACGTCAGCGAGAGACCGGTTTCTTCTAATAGCTCACGTGTTGCTGCACTCTTCAAATCTTCGCCCCAGTCTACTAACCCTCCTGGTAGACCCCATAGACTGGTGTCTTTGCGTCGAATTAAGACGATTCTGCCGTCGGACAATATTGGAATAACACTGGTCGCAACCAAAGGGCGGCGCAGTATCAGCTGTAAAAGCGTCCGCGCCGGATGCCAGACGCGACGGAGAAAAGGAGTTTTGGTCATAGAGGAGAGAAGGTACAGTCGAGCCAGGAGAAGCGTCAGTCTTGTCGTCAGCTCGCTGTGCTAGTGAGTTCGTTAATATCCGCGACAACCTCAGCTACATGAGGCTCGGGTTTTACCTTGCGATACACCTTTTCTAGATGGCCATCTGGGCCAATGATGAAAGAACTGCGGGTGATGCCCATGTATTCTTTGCCGTACATTTTTTTGAGTCCGTAGCAGCCGTAGCGGGTGCCGACTTCGCCCTCTTCATCGATTAGCAGTGGAAAAGGTAAGTCGTACTTGGCGGCAAATTTGGTGTGAGATTTAGCATTGTCGGTGCTGACGCCAAAAACAGCGACATCTTGAGCCTGTAAATCGCTGTAAGCATCGCGAAACGCACAGGCTTCTTTGGTACAGCCAGGGGTATTATCTCTGGGGTAAAAGAATAGGATAACGCGCTGGCCTTTAAGGTCGGCCAGACTGACTATGTTGCCGTCAGCATCGGGCATAGAAAAGTCTGGGGCAACATCTCCGGGGGCAACTGTCATGGCTGTTTCTCAGGGTTAAGGCTTTAGGTTAAGGCTTTTGGCTTTAGCTTCAAAATTGTATACTAGGGGACTAGCCCTTAAGAAAAAAGCCAAGGAAAAGGCTTTTGAGAATAGCCTCTGCTCATAATCTCAATTGCAATTCACAATGCTGGTGAAAATTGGGTGGCCAAGATTTGAATTGATGAACATCCTCGACGAAGCGCCGGCTGGCTCAGATGTGCGAGGCGAAGCTGACTTCTACCAGCTGCTATACGAACTCAAAGCTGAGCAAGGCTGGACAATTTTGCAGATCTCTCACGATTTGGATATGGTGAGAAAGCACTGCTCAGAATTCGTACTTGGCTGTGAGCGCTCTGTTGTTTGTTGCGTCTAGTCTGTTCACTGGCTTAACGTTACGAACTCAGGTGGCAGCTGTTGGAATTTTTCTATCGACGCTTTTCAATCTGCCGACTGGTCCGAGCATTGTGATAGCACAGCTATGCTTGTTTTTGTTTGCGGGTGAGAAACAACAGCTCTCGTCGCTTTAAGTAAGTACTGACTTAAGCGGTTACTGGCATCTAGTACTGGCATCTATAAAATCACTTTCACCAAGGGCTCAAACTTGGAGACCAAGCCTGGCTGAGTCACCAGTGTTGGAAAAGGGTGAGTGCTGTAGTCTTTTCCCGCCTCTAGCGGAAAAGCCGCCTGCTCATTTAAGTCGCACCAGCTAGCACCGGCGGCCTGCGTAATCACCCACACTGCCGCAATATCCCAAATTTTGGGAGTGGCTTCAACCGCGCCCAGGCAAACGCCTGAGGCTACCATCAGTAGGTTATAGGTGGCTACGCCGAGCATTCGAACTTTGCAAGGAAAAGGCTGCTGTAGCACTTTTAGGCTGCGAGCACAGAGGCTAAACAGGCGAGACCCAGAGGGATAGTCGTTTCCAGTATGTATGGGCTGCCCATTAACAAAGGCACCGGTTGGCATGTCTAATCCGGAGCTGCCAGGAAGAAATCCGTGAAAGTGTTGATCAATAGGCGGCAGGTACACATGGCCGAAAACAGGCGTTCCTTTGTGTAAAAGGCCCAGCGAAATTCCCCAGAGTGGGACGCCTCTAGCAAAGTTAGTGGTGCCATCAATCGGGTCGATTACCCAGCACCAGTCTGTGCCAGGAAAAATATGTTCGACTTCTTCTGTCAGGACACCATGATCTGGAAAGGTCTTTTGGATGCGATCGCGCAGCTCTTGATCAGCCCACTTGTCATACTTTGTTACCAGGCTGCCATCGGCCTTTTGCTCTGCGCTGGCTTTGCCAAAAGCGCTCATCAAATGCGCACCGACTTCATCGGTCGCCGTTTGGGCAAAAGCTGTGACCTTCTCCCAGTAGTCTGCTGCTGTCATATCAGTTCGTCCCAATTCCTTGCGCGATTCTCGTGTCAGCCGTTTAATCTATGGCTACTCAGTCTAGATCATTCTCTAACGCTGCACTGATCGCATTTTTGGCATCAAGCTGAAATTCGGTGATATTGACTCGGCTGACCAGGGCGATCGCCACCCACATGCATACTGCCTGCACCGAAAACACCAGACCGTAAGCAGGAATTAGCTGCGAGGCTGTTGGTTCACCGCCAGCGCTAACGACTGCTGACGCGCCAGTTAAAAGCTCTCCAACAGACAAAAGCGCTCCGCCTAGCAAGGTTGAGACCCCCTGAGCCATAGCCTGCGCCAGTCCCCATGCCCCAATGAAGGTCCCCGCAGTTTCCGCTGCGGTCAAATCGAGCATCAGCACAATCGATCCTGTTGTTAGCACGCCTGAGGCTAGGCCAAATAGTCCAACTGCGACATTGAGAGCTAGCGGATTTGCAGTAAACCCAACGGCGGCTAGCACGATTAAGAAAATAGAGGCGATCGCACAGCCTAGCTTCACCGTGCGCTTTTTACCCAGCAGTGGCATCAGCACAAAGCCCGTGCCCATAATGCCAACCAGCGTCCCGGTGCCAAAAAAGGCATTAATCGCCGTCGTCTGGCTAATCGTCATGCCAAATACCTCGGCTCCGTAGGGCTCTAGCACCACGTTTTGCGTAAATAGCCCTAAGCTCAGCACCAACAAAAAGCAGAAAAACAATCCGGTCTGACGGCTAGCGGTCAGTACCTTTATCGCTTGAGTAAAGGTAATACTGTCTTCTCGATCCCGCGCCGCAGAGCGCTGCTCTAATCGAGAAAATCGCTTCTCAATGCCGACTGTACTCAGCAGCGTAATGCCGACAACAATAGCCGGGACAATGACAAATAGTCGGTTGACGGGTGCTTTGAGTGCATCGATACGCGCTGCTTTTTCTGCGGCACTGAGCGCTGCGATCGCACTCGTGTCATCTGCTGGCCCCAGCACCACCCCAATCAGGATGGCCCCAGCGACAATGCCCAGCATCAGCATCGACCAGCCAATGCCGACAATTTTCGACTTTGTTTTTTCATCTGATACATCGACTAGCAGCGCTGTGAAAGGTGTCGTTGCTGCTAGCGCTAACCCGTAGAGCGCAAATACCGCCGCCAGCAAAGCGACCCATGGATAAGCGCTAGGTCCCCAGCCAGCTGCCGCAATGCGATCGCCCAGTTGCCACATCACCTGCACCGACACAAAAGCGCTCACTGCCATCCCTGCAACACCTGCCCAGATATAGCCGCTGCGATAATGGCCAAACAGTGGCCGCACATCCGAGAGCTGACCAAACCGCACCCGCGCCGGGGACATAAACTGATACATCGCAATCGTGCCACCAGCAATCAGACCCGGTACCTGTAGCTCTTTAATCAGTACCCGGTTCATCACGCCCAGGGTAAGCAGTGACATAATGGCCGCGCCCATATTAAAAGTGCCTAGCCGCACCATTGAAAATAATCCGATCTGAGGCTGGCTTAGGGCCTGTTCAGAATCCGTCCGCCCAGGGACCTCGCTGCTCGCCATCGCTGTGTTTTCCGCGTTAATTTTCTAGTTAATAGCATAGAAGATTCTAGAGTCAGCACCGTATTCTAGAGTCAGCACCGTATTCTAGAGTCAGTGCTGTGGCTGATGCGATCAAAAAGACGGGTGATCGCAAACGCGATCACCCGCAGGAAATATGTACCTAAATGTCTCACGAGTCTCTATCAAGACAGGTCTGTCAAGAGCCGTTGAAAGGCTTCGTCCGCTCCTCAGCCTTTATTGACTAAGGCCAGTCTGTTGCCTCTACTGAGCGCTGTTATCAGCCGCTTCAGTTGTTTCAGCGTCAGCGTTATCAGCGATTGCCGCAGGCACTGCGCCAGCAACATTTACTTTCACAACTTTGTTGCGGACGTCTTCAGCTTTGGGCAAGTGCAGCACCAGTACGCCTGCTTCGTAGTCAGCGCTTACTTCTGTAGGCTCAATCGCAACAGGTAAGGAGACGACTCGGCGGAAAGCGCCGTAGCGGAACTCATTGCGGCGTAAGGTTTCTCCTTCACCGATTTCTAGCGCAGGGCGCTGACCAGATATGGCGACCACTTCGCGGCTCGCTTGAATATCAATTTTGTCAGCATCTACACCGGGCAGCTGTACATGAAGTGTCAAAGCATCTTCGCTTTCAACTAGCGTAGCCGCAGGCGTCCAGGTAGTGGGCGCACTAGACGCGGTAGAAAGATCGTCAAATAACTGATCTAACTGTTGCTTTACGGTGTTAACTTCAGCGAAAGGTTGCCAGTAACGACGAACAAGCATGTTGTTTATCTCCTAATCTCGATGTATTCATAGTGCCAGTTAAGCCAATCGATCGCGTAGTGAGAGAAACCTCACCTGGGAGTAGAGCATCCCGAATTACGGTTGGTATACGGCAAGCCGTCAACACATCCGGCATAATAGGCGGTATGTTCTCTAACTCAAATTTATGACTAAAACAGCTCTCATAACCGGTGCCTCTAGCGGTATTGGCAAAGCTTTTGCTCAAGTGTTTTCCCGTAAAAAGCACAACCTGATTCTGGTGGCTCGCAGCGAAGATAAACTCAATGCACTCAAGGCGGATTTGGAAAAAGAGCACGGAATTGAAGCTGTTGTTTTCAGCTGCGACCTAACCAACACAGCCGCAATAGAACAACTTTTTGAACAGATTCAGCAGCAGTCTTTGACGGTTGATGTGTTGATTAATAATGCAGGCTACGGTGACTATGGTGAATTTGCCAGCAGTGACTGGGAAAAGTTGCAGGGGATGATTCTGCTCAATACGCTAGCCTTGACGCATCTGAGCCGACTGTTTTTGCCCGATATGATTGCCCGCGGCTTCGGTCAAATTCTCAACGTCGCGTCTACTGCCGCGTTTCAGCCTGGGCCCATGATGGCCGTTTATTTTGCAACAAAGGCCTACGTTCTCTCTTTGAGCGAAGCAATATCTGCTGAGGTAGAAGAGACCGGTGTCGATGTAACGGTACTTTGCCCTGGCCCTACCCAGTCCAACTTTGGTCAGGTTGCTGGAATGAACAAAATTCCTTCTATGAGCAATGTAACCTCAGATCAGTTTCCTACCGCGCTGGAAGTGGCTGAATATGGCTACAACAGTCTTCAAGAGAAGGAAGTGGTTGCCGTCCACGGCGCTCTGAATAAGATTTTGACCTTTACACCTCGGCTCATGCCCCGCCAGTTGATTCGAACAGGCGTTAAGAAGTTTATGGCAGGGTAGCTGGTCTCACCGACCAGCTGTTGTATCTCTTTTGTTGCAGAATCTAGCGCTGTAGCAGTTGTAGCAGTCAGCGGTTTTAAGCCGCTACCTTAGCCGAACTCGTAAGCCCTTCAAGCAGCCCCTTAAACAGTGCGAGTCCGTCTGTGTTACCAAGCGCGGCATCGGCGGCTCGCTCTGGGTGGGGCATCATGCCCAAAACATTCCCTGCTCTGTTGCAAATTCCGGCAATGTTGTTGAGCGAGCCATTAGGATTCGCTGTGTCGCTAGCTTTTCCGTTCGCATCGCAATAGCGAAATAGCACTTGATTGTTATCTTCCAATGATTTAATTGTGTCGTCATCGGCAAAGTAGCAGCCTTCTCCGTGAGCGATGGGCAGAGTGATAACTTGACCTTGTTGGTAGCCCTGTGTCCAGGGAAGGTCATTGCGCTCTACGGTCATAGGAATGCGATCGCACACAAAATGCAAATCTCGGTTTCGTACCAGTGCGCCCGGCAGCAGGCCCATTTCTGTGAGCACCTGAAAGCCGTTGCAGATGCCCATTACCTGCTTTCCTTGTTTAGCATGCGCCACAGTAGAACGCATGGCTGGAGAGAACTGTGCGATCGCCCCGCAGCGCAAATAGTCTCCGTAGCTAAACCCGCCAGGTACGACCACCACATCAACATCAGAGAGATCGCTATCCTCATGCCATACCATTCGCGTAGGCTGGCCTAAAATGTCTCGAAGAATGTAGGCGATGTCGCGATCGCAGTTCGCCCCTGGAAAAACAATAACCCCAAACTTCATTCGCCAATCCCTCTTCAAAAAGCCTACGTATTGCTATTAAACCGCTACCGCTTCCAAGATCTCGATGCGGTAATTCTCTATGACTGGATTCGCCAATAGCTGATCGCAAATTTTATCCAACTGTGACTTTGCTGCTACTTCACTTTCAGCCGTCAGCTCTACTTCAATGTACTTGCCAATCCGAACCTTTGAAACGTTGTCGTAGCCCATGTGGCTTAGCCCCGATCGTACTGCTGTGCCTGCCGGATCTAGCACCGAAGGTCGAAGCGTCACATAGACTTTAGCGTTGTATGCTTTTGCGTCAGCAGATTGCGCCACAGGAATTATTTAATGAGGAAGGACATGTGCAATCCTACCGTATTTGCGGTGTCGATAAAGTACAGTCTCCGAGTGCGGTATCTGTTTTGTCTACGTGTTTTTCTACGGGCAATTCTGCCCACGAGTGTGCGTCTCGTAAACTAAGCTGTAGTAAAGCGCCCTTCAACTGCTGATGTGTGCTTACTCCCTATCTTCGTTTCCTCTAAAGGGCTAATGAAACGCAGCCGTACCCGTAGCCAAACGCAAGTCCTCAAACAGCTTCAAACGCTCAAAGAACCCACGTCCGCTCAAGACCTTCACATACACCTGCGTCAGAAAAAGGTCAGTATGGGTCTTGCCACGGTGTACAGAGCGCTAGAGTCTCTCAAGCTCGAAGGGGCTATTCAGGTCCGTACGCTATCGAGCGGCGAATCGCTCTACAGCTTGGCCGCCGCTGAAGACACCCATCACCTGACCTGCGTTCGCTGTGGCAACTCCACCATCATGGACGAGTGCCCAGTGCACGGGCTAGAAAGCCATCTGACCGAATCTCACCACTTTCAGATCTTTTACCATACGCTCGAATTCTTCGGTCTTTGCCAGACCTGTCAGCTCGCGGAAGATGACTCTCTCAAAGACTCGCGGAATGACTCACGAGACGATTCGCGTACTGCTGCGGGCTGAGCGCCTGGCTTAATCACTGGCTGTTTAACCGGCTGGCCCAAAAAGCCCATCGCTTCTTCGCACCAGGCCACCCAGGCTAGCTGCTGTCGAATGCCTGCGCGCAGCGCTAAATACTGAAACTGGCTTTCTCGTGAAAGTTCTGGCACCTGCGCATACTGCTTAGAAACCGCCTGATAGCTCTTCAGCTTATCTCGATGCTGCTGGTAGTAAGTATCTAGCGCATTGATCAGTGTCTCTGTAGGTACCGTGTGCCCAGCAGAAAGCTTGACCAGCAAGTCGGATTTTAGTGGCACGATCTCCGTTTCAGTTTCACCAATCCACTGCTGTAAATCTTGTCGTCCACTATCTGTGACGGTATACAGCTTCTTATTCGGTCGGTTTTCTTGCTCAATCTTTTCTGAAGAGACATGACCTTCCTCTTCTAGCTTTGCCAGCGCTTTATAAATTTGCTGATGGCTGGCACTCCAAAAGCATTCAACTGACTTGTTAAACCGTTTTACCAGGTCATAGCCACTGCAAGGCTGGTTGAATAGGGCCGCTAAAATCGCATACGAAAGTGACATGTTATAGGCCAGGAATATTCACCTATAGACATAATAAGCGACCCTACTAATACTGAGATCACTCAGTAGAACAGTTATTTAAGCATATCGAATTTGCAGCAGGAGTCGTCGGCCATGTTTTAGCGGTGAGAGCCGGTGAAAACAGGACGGGTCTTGAACAAAGCCAAACCCTGCTTTCCCTTTAATTGCCAGCTCACAGTCAGGGCCGTAGTAGTCTAAAACCTGTTGAGCCAAATGAGGATTCGCGCCAGACTGTAGCAGCGTGTGTAGTGGTTTATGGTTGTGCGATTTTTCAATCATCACGTGGGGACCATTATCAGTATCGATATCAGTGATATAGAAGTAAGTCGTCATAAAGTTATAGCCAGCGACATCATAGTGATAGTTCAGTGGCGGATAGCGCTTCATTTGTTCTGCTTCTGACAGGTCGACCGCGAAGCTCCAGCTGAGATGATACGTCAGCTGAGATGGCCAGTATTTCAAGTAGCTACGGACTATCTGTAGAAGTTTAGGATCTTGTGCAAGCGATGCAACGACAGGACAATTTTCTGGGTTGTTGACCAGTCCTCTAAAAACGTGCCGTTCACCGTTTAGACGCCCGCTGCTGACCTGGTCGGCATAAAACTTACCTGCGAAGGCTGGCTCTGTGCAAGGCGTTTCACAGGCAAATCGATAAATTTGTTCAACTTCTGCAGGCGGTAGTGAAAATCCAAAGCTAACGCCTGTTGCTCTGAGGTTGTCTGCATGCTCTTGAGGTGACATTTCGCTAAAGGCAGATATCTCAAGGGGATGCAGCTGTGCTCGGTGGTAGTTGGAGCGTAATTGTTGACGACCGTTTTGGTAGAGGCTGTAGGCGTCGCGGAACTGCTTAAATCGGCCTAATGTGTGGTGTAAATCTCTGCTGCGCAGTCGGTTGGTTATACGGTTCAGGGTGGAATTCATTAATTGAATTTGTGTAGATAAGCTTTGGCATGAAGGCATGCAGCGCTTTTGTTTTGAGCATTTGCTCGAACAACTGCGTATATTCCCTGATTCCTCAGTAATACATCAACTTTTCCTGCTACATGTCGGCGCTCGCTTGAACTTCCTGTGAAGATCTTTCGTTTTGTCTGCCGGCTATTTAGGTCTTTGCCTTTGCGATCCCAACGCAAACCGATGAGCAGCCGTGTCTCTAGCAAAAAACTTGATGTAGAACCTTCCTAGTGTGCGCTTCATATGTGGGCGTAAAAGTGTCCATATGATGACGCTGCATGGGTCACTTTTGAATTGTTAAGTAACCCCAGGTTGAGTGAGTAAGCTGCAAACATTCGCAGTAACCTTTTGAAAGGTTTTTTATCTGACTACTTTTCTCTCCATATAATTTCTCTCTAGACTCTTTTCACTTCACTGCGTTTATAGGCGACTTTTCTCATGGCAGACTCCAAGATTGAATCGGTACTACAAGAGCAGCGGGTGTTTGCTCCCCCTGCTGAGTTCTCAAAGAACGCACGTATACCTAGCATGGAGACCTACCAATCGCTCTACGATGAGGCCGCTGCAGACCCGGCTGCCTTTTGGGCGAAGCTGGCTGAGCAGGAGCTGGACTGGTTTGAAAAGTGGGATACCGTACTCGACTGGCAGCCACCGTTTGCCAAGTGGTTCGTTGGTGGCAAGATCAATATTTCGTACAACTGCCTTGACCGGCACCTGAAGACCGACAAGCGCGACAAGACGGCTCTAATTTGGGAAGGCGAGCCCGGTGACTCGCGCCGGCTGACCTACGCTGAGCTGCACAAAGAAGTCTGTCAGATGGCGAATGTGCTCAAAGATATGGGCGTGAAGAAGGGCGATCGCGTTGGGCTATATATGCCCATGATTCCAGAGGCTGCTGTTGCGATGCTGGCCTGTGCAAGAATCGGCGCGGCTCATACGGTCGTCTTTGGCGGCTTTAGTGCAGAAGCGCTGCGCGATCGCCTTAACGACGCGGAAGCCAAAGTCGTCATCACCGCAGACGGCGGCTTTCGTAAAGACAAACCAATGGGCTTAAAGCCGGCTGTCGATGCAGCCCTAGCCGATGGCGCAGTTCCTTCTGTGACGAACGTGCTGGTGGTTCAACGCACTCAGCAAGAGATCGACTGGACCGATGGCCGCGACGTCTGGTGGCATGATGTCCAGCCTTCGGCTTCTACTGAGTGTGAGCCCGAGCCGATGGACAGTGAAGATTTGCTCTTTATCCTTTACACCAGCGGCACTACAGGCAAACCGAAAGGTGTCGTTCATACGACTGCAGGCTACAACCTCTACACCCACATGACCTTTCAGTGGGCCTTCGATATCAAAGAAGACGATGTGTACTGGCGCACCGCAGACGTTGGCTGGATTACCGGCCACAGCTACATCGTGTACGGCCCGCTTTCTAACGGAGCCACTAGCCTGATGTACGAAGGCGCCCCCCGTCCGTCAAACCCCGGCTGCTTTTGGGATGTCGTAGAAAAGTACGGCGTCACCATCTTCTACACCGCGCCAACTGCGATTCGCGCCTTTATGAAAATGGGCGACAAAGAACCCAACAACCGTGACCTGTCTTCCTTGCGCATTCTAGGGACGGTGGGCGAGCCAATAAACCCAGAAGCGTGGATGTGGTATCGCAAAGTGATCGGCGGCGATCGCTGCCCTATTATCGACACCTGGTGGCAAACCGAAACGGGTGGCTTTATGCTGACGCCACTACCCGGTGCGACGCCAACGAAGCCCGGCTCTGCGACGAAACCTTTCCCAGGCATTCTGGCAGATGTGGTCGATGCTGAGGGTAATCCTGTGGGGACGAACGAAGGCGGCTATCTGGTTGTGAAGCATCCCTGGCCTAGCATGATGCGTACGGTGTATGGCGATGACGACCGGTTCCGCCGCACCTACTGGGAGCATATCCCACCGAAAGACGGTCAGTACCTATATTTTGCTGGTGATGGTGCGCGCAAAGATGAGGACGGGTATTTCTGGGTGATGGGTCGTACGGACGATGTGTTGAACGTATCGGGTCATCGGCTTGGCACGATGGAGATCGAGTCGGCGCTAGTCTCTCACCCGGCTGTTGCCGAAGCTGCGGTAGTCGGTCGCAAGCACGACCTAAAGGGGCAGGATGTGTATGCTTTTGTCACTGTAGACAGTACGGTTAGCACCAGTGACGAGCTGAAGGCTGAGTTGAAGCAGCATGTGGTGAAAGAAATTGGTGCGATCGCCCGTCCTGGCGAAATCCAATTCACCGATGCGCTGCCAAAGACACGCTCGGGTAAAATTATCCGCCGCTTCTTACGCAACTTGGCGAGTGGCGAAGACGTAGTAGGCGATGCGACTACGATGGAAGACCAAAGTGTTCTGGAGAAGCTGCGTCAAGGCTCGTAGCGTTTTCGGCTCTCTAGCGATCGCCTTTTGTAATTCGACAGATAATGAGGTAGCCCAGCGGTTATTTAACTCGCCGGGCTACCTCATCTTTAAAGACTATTGGCACGGGGCTACTGATATAAATCTGTAAGCAAATGCTGACGCGCCAGTAAATACTGATGGATCTGTTGACGTTCTTGAGGTGAGAGAACGGCTTGCTGGTCAATTGCAGAGAGTACAGCGCCAATGCGATCGCGCGAAGTGAGATTCTGCTGCCGAGGAATAGGCGTTTGATCAACCACAGACCAAGCCAATCTGATCAAGCTAGCATCCATGGTCAACTCCTTCAATGGATAATCATCCAAACCTATACTAACCTCTATGTTTATATTTTCTTAAGGTTTTATGGAAAAAGTCTCAAAAACATTTCGAAAGATAGATGGTCTGCGATCGCGCTGAGCAAGTTGCTAGCGCGCAAAACTGCCACTGGCGTAAGGCCTCTACCAGAAGGCATTCTCAATCTAGGCTTTGTCTATGTTCCCGGTCTATGTTCCCGGTCTATATTCCCAAGTTTCGGGCTTGCGCAGACTGTCTAGTAGGCAGCGGTTGAGTTCGTGCAACGCTTGCTGCTGGGCTGTCGGTACCTTTGCTAGCAGTCGACGCGCCCGCGGTAGCTAGGGTCGTCGAAACCATCGCCGCCATTACCTGCTCAGGTTGCACTGAAAACGGCAGGTGATGAATATCCGATCCTTCTCGGCAGGCAATCGTCGCTGCTTGCCGTAGCTGACTGACGCTCAGCTGGTCCATCCGCATATCTGATAGTGAGGTGGGCAATCCCAGTCTTTCGTAGAATTTCACCAGCTGTTGTCTGGCCGTTGCTGCCAGCGCTGTCTTGCCGGGGCCCATTTCTTCTAGTCGCAGCTGTACCAAAATGCCATAGGCCACTTTCTCGCCGTGCAATGTGCCATGAGCCGCTACGTGAGTGAGCCCGTTATGTACCGCATGGGCTGCTACGGTTCGGCACTGAGCGCCGCCCATCCCACCAATGACACCTGCCATCAAAACAGAGGCATCGATCACTTCTTTCCAATCGTCGCTGCCGGGATTCTTCAGGGCCGAATCAGACTTTTGGAACAAGATATCGCGTAAGACTCTAGCCTGCTGTACCGCACCAATCACCATGGTGTGAGGTGAATGGCCGCTGCTGATGGACGCTTCGTACCACTTGGCGATCGCATCTCCGATCCCAGCCACCAGCGTCCGCTGCGGCGCTGTGGCTACCAGGTCATAGTCCAGCACAAGCATATTTGGACAGGTGGCTAGCCCCACATCGTACAAAAACGCGCCCTCTTCTGAATACACGTTTGACAACGCGGTCCAGCCAGCACAGGTCGCAGCAGAGGTCGGGACAGTCGCAATCGGCAGTTGATTTTGATAGGCCAATAGCTTGGCTGCATCCAACGCTTTGCCGCCCCCGATGCCAATTATGCAGTCGGCTTTATGTGCCTCGACCGCCTGATTTAAGACGGTCAGCGTTTGCTCGCTACAGTCTTTCTGGTAGGTCGCTGTTGCTGTGTTCAGCTCTTGTAAAGGCGCAGACAGAAATGGCAGCGCTGCGGCTAGGGACGTTTCACCACCAACTAGCAGCGGTCGTTTACCCAATCGCTCAAACAAAGCAGCGCTTTCTAAGAGCACACCGCTGCCGCGAATTACCTGAGCTGGCGCGATGTTCAAAATTGGCAAAGTCGATGCTGTCATAGAACTGTCTCCCGAACTGTTTTTCGCTTACGGGCTTATGCCTAACGCCTGCTTTTGTAGTGTTTGCTGATGCTTCGCTGGCGAGACCTTCATTATGTCGTAGCGCTTTGGCTAGGGGGGAGGTCGGCTAACCGCCACTAGCTGGCCGCGCGGTTGGCCTTTGCTAGCTTGTCGGCATAAATTTCAACCACGGGTGCTTTTTCCTCAGCCGTTTCTCCGGTTCCTGGCGTCACGCTCCCGACATACACCAGCTCCGAGACCCCTGAGCTGTGAACAATCGCGCGAGCCCTGATTCTTGGCACCGCCTGCCCTAGCCCGCCCAACCGGCTCGGCTTTAATAAGTTGCTAGCCGCCTGCTGCAAAGTCGCTTCTAGTTCAGTACTCGTAATTTCATTAGGTACCGCAATGACAATCTGCGAAGCTCCAGAGTCAAACACGGTTGTATAGGGAACCGCACCGGGGATTATTGTCTGT
Source organism: uncultured Synechococcus sp. (assembly GCA_937911865.1). Taxonomy (GTDB): domain Bacteria; phylum Cyanobacteriota; class Cyanobacteriia; order Phormidesmidales; family Phormidesmidaceae; genus Phormidesmis. The sequence continues at coordinate 15,270 of CALDSK010000165.1, read as the reverse complement.
GTCAACGGTTGAAAGCTCAGCCCGAACATCCCAGCGGTCAGCACACCCATGAAGCCAGTCGCGCCCACCAGCCGAAACCGAATGCCCCACTTCAAGAAGAAAGCAAGGGCGGTGAGTGCGCCAAATGCCAGCGTGGCGATCGCAAAATATCCGGTAGCGACTAAAAACTGTTCGGGTGAGAGCATCGTTAACTCGACTGACAAAGCATCCCCTGATTATAGGGTTTTGTCGTCTGCGTGAGCCGGTGTTCACCCCTTGGGATAACTAGATCTAAGGAATTTCTTAAAGCGATACAGTCGCTGGATTACCAACAGACATGTCTGTAAGTGTTCACTTTTTACGCCATCGCCGATGGATATTGCTATCTGCCTTTGGCCTGGCAGTCACAATTGGGTCATCGTTTCTGCGCGTCCTATTGCCTTCACAGGCTACGTTGCAGCCGCTAGTCGCTCCCCTCCCTCAAGATTCAGCTATTCAAGTTTTCTTCAATCAATCCGAAGCGAATGTATATACAGAGCCTTATCGGCAGATAACACGCCACGGCGACAACCTTGAGCAGGTTCTGATAGATAGCATTATGGAGGCTACTAAAACCGTCGATGTTGCGGTTCAAGAACTCAATTTGCCGCACGTTGCACAAGCCTTGCTCGAAAGCCAGCAGCGCGGCGTACAGGTCCGATTAATCCTAGAAAATCAGTATTCTCACTCAGAAGGCGATCGCCTTCGAGCTCTGCAAATTATTCGGCAAGGACAGATTCCTCAGCTCGATGACACCGCTGACGGTTCAAAAGGTAGCGGTCTGATGCACCACAAGTTTGTGGTAATTGATGGAAAAACAGTGGTTACTGGGTCAGCAAACCTCACCTATTCAGGGATTCATGGCGATGCTGACGATTTGCAAAGTCGCGGCAATGCCAATGTGCTACTGAAGATAGACAGTGAGGCGATCGCGCAGCAGTTCACTCAGGAATTCAACGTCATGTGGGGTGATGGCCCAGGTGGCAAAACAGACAGTCAATTTGGCTTGCAGAAACCACTACGCCCGGCTCAGTCCCTGACCCTGCCTACCAGCCGTGTTTCCTTACAGTTTTCACCCGTTTCGGCCAGTCGACCCTGGGCACAGAGCGCCAATGGCCTGATTGGCCAAACGATTGGGCAAGCAACGCGCAGCATCGATGCTGCCCTCTTTGTTTTTTCAGATCAACCTATCGCCAACCAACTAGAAACGCAGGTGCGAGCAGGTGTTCAATTTAGAGCGCTGATTGACCCGGGCTTTGCTTACCGCCCATATAGCGAAGCCTTGGATATTCTAGGGATTGCTATTCCTAATCAGCGTTGCAATATAGAAGCAGACAACCGTCTTTGGGCCGCACCGATTCAATCAATAGGAACACCTGCACTGGCCTACGGCGATAAGCTACACCACAAGTTTGCCGTCATTGACGATAAGACAGTCATTGTTGGCTCGCAAAACTGGAGCCATGCGGCCAATGCAGAAAATGATGAAACGCTGCTGGTAATTCGTAATGAAACCGTGGCAGCCCACTTCAACCGTGAATTTGAAAGGCTCTACAGCGACGCTTACCTCGGAGAAACGCCTCTGTTAGCTCGTAAGATTGAGGACGGTAAGCAACGATGCCCATAGGCAGTACGTCGTTGTGGGTATAAAGCTATCAAGTTAGCTGCTGTCCAATCAGCTGAGTCATCTTGTCTGCGCTGTCTGTCGTCGCTAGCCGATAAGCTGCCTCAGACATTGATTCTAGCTGTTGTGGCTGGTCAAAAAGACCGGTGACGAGCGATTCCAGTTTTTCGGCCGATAGAGAAGACTGCTGGTGTAGCTCACTGGCGCCCGCCTGTGCGAAAGCGTTTGCATTATAAGTCTGGTGATCTTCAGCTGCAAAGGGATACGGAATCAAAATAGAAGGCGTTCGCGTAATCGCAAGTTCAATCAACGTCCCCGCGCCCGCCCGGCTGATAGCTAGATTTGCCCGCTGAAAAAGCGCCGCCATGTTGTCGTAGAAAGGGCGGTGAATGTAGTGAGGGTGCTTAAAGCTATCAGCGTCTGGATCGCTAGTACCGGTGATATGCACAATCCATTTCCCTTCCTCTAACCAGGATGGCGCAGCGGCGCGGACCATCTGATTGACGGCAACCGCGCCTTGACTACCCCCGACAACGACAATCAAAGGTGCATCAGGCGGAATCTCTATATCAGTCAGGCCTGCTGCGTTTTGAGCGGCGGCTAAAAACTGCGATCGCACCGGTGTGCCCACTACCACCGTATTTGCCTTCGGTAAATGAGCCGCAGCTTCTTTGAAGCCTAGAGCAACAGTGGTACACCAGGGGCTCAAAAAGCGAGTCACCTTACCCGGCAGCGCATTAGACTCGTGCAAGATCGCAGGCAGATCCAACGATCGAGCCGCAATGATAGCTGGCGCGGCAATGTAGCCACCGGTTGTGAACACACCGTCAAATTTCCCCCGTTTTAATAGGCGACGTACCTGAGCCGTTGACTTTGCAAAGCGCGCCAAGAGCTTGAGCGTACTCAAGCCAAAACCGCCCTGAACCCCACCCATTTTTACTGTATGGAGAGGATAAGACTCAGGCACGAGCTGCGTTTCTAACCGGTCGGGGACGCCCAACCACTCAACGGTGTAATCCGAGAGCTGCTGCGCGGTTGCGATCGCTGGAAATAAATGTCCTCCGGTTCCACTTGCTGCTATTAGGAGCTTGGCTGTTGGCTGGGTTAACTTTGCTGCTGGTGCGGTTTGTGACCCTACTGCCGATAAACCCTCAACCATAGAAAATACCCCTTAAGATAGCCCGATAGCGGTTCAAAAGAACACGGAAGCCGTATTCATACAAGTTTCAGGTTACCTTGGTTTAAGGTACGATCTGCCAAAGAATTGCTTCAAATACTATTGTTCTATTCTGTGATCGCTGTTCTCGACGCCCACTACTCTTAACTTTCTCGTCGCTCTGTTCCTCAAAATCTGTCCTCATCACTATTTCATTGAAAAGGAAGTGTACATCCATGCTCCATCGCCAACCTCGGTTGCAAACCTGGCTGCAAAAGCATTGCAGAATTCAGCAGTTTGTTTCTGCAACCCTCTGTGGCCTTGCGTTCAGCCTCAGCGGTGGAATCAATTTCGGCGGAAACGACGCCAAAGCCGCTTCTCCAGACACCGCACCGGCTGATTTGGTCGCCGCTATTGAGCAAATTGAAGCGGCTGCCTCCGCGGGTGATGTCGCTGCCGCAATGGCAGCCTACAGCCCTACCTTTACCAATGAAGATGGTTTTACATACGAAACTTTGGAGGCCGCACTGCAGACTCTTTGGAGCCGTTACGATGAGCTTACCTACAGAGTAGAGCTTCAGTCCTGGGAGCCGACTGAGGGTGGATTTATTGCGGAAACGCTCACCTACATCGACGGTACTCAGATGGTGGACGGTCAGCCCACGGTTTTAGAATCTATCATTCGCTCAGCGCAAACCTATGAGAACGGCAAAATCGTTTCGCAAGAAACCCTCTCTGAACGAAATCAAGTCGCTTCAGGCAATCAGCCTCCGACCGTTTCTGTGATTTTGGCTGAGCAGGTTACACCCGGTGAGCAGTACGATTTTGATGCCATTGTTGTCGAGCCGCTTGGTAACCGCTACTTGTTAGGCGCAGCCGTTGAAGAAGGCACGACTGCAACCGACTTTTTTACCGGCAGACCTTTAGAGCTAGAGCTGCTCGCGGCAGGTGGCCTATTCAAAATTGGGGAAGCCCCCAGCGAACCCGATAGCCGCTGGGTCTCAGCATTGTTGGTTCGTGAAGATGGACTGACTGTTGTGACTCGTCGATTGCAGGTGGAATAGTGTCGGTTTCTATGCCTTAACACTCCCGCTGGCCACCCTCTCTAGCCAACTTCCTCTAACCAACCCCTTCTAGCCACCGTTAACCGCCGTAGTTCCAACCCGTATCTGCGAGCAGAAGGGGTTTGCCTTCGCGGTGCTCGCCCGCGCCAACAACTTCACCGACAAATACGGTGTGGTCGCCTTTCTCTACGCTACCGACGACGCGGCATTCAACGTAGCCAAGAGAGTCTTTAATGATGGGGCAGCCCGTCTCTTCGCCAGGGTAAAACTCAATGTCTTCAAACTTGTTGCCGACTCGGCTGACAGGCTTGAAGAAATTTTGAGCGACTGACTTTTGACCTGCTTCTAAAACGCTTAGGGAAAAGACTTCGCCCGCTTTGATCATGGCGTGAGAGGTAGAGTCTGCCTTTACACAGGTAATCACTAAAGGGGGCTCGAAGGAGCCGTGCATCACCCAGCTAGCGGTAAAGCCGTTTACATCGTCGCCGTCTTTAGTGCCACAGATGTACAGACCGTGGGGAATATGGCGGAGCATAGTCTTTTTGGCGGCTTCGTTTAGCATAGGTTCCTTTGGGTTAAGTGCTGCTTGATAGTTTATGGCAAAGGGAGAATGACAGAAATCTTCCTTTAGGCCAGGGATCTGGGGGTTATGAATCAGGCGCTATGAAGTAGGGTGAGAAGCGATCGCGCTGCTCAGCGGTGAGTCGAGTCGGCTTTTTACTCTCTAGGTTAATAAACAGCCCCTTTTGTGTCCCAATAGCGGCAATTTCACCCTGCTGATTGCGAAATTCTATCGACATCACAGCCGAAGCGCTGCCTAGCTTAGAAAACCAGATAGTGCCGGTCACGCGATCGCCTAGATAAAGCGCCTTTTTGTAGCTGATGCTAGTTTCTATCAGTGCCGGGCCAATGCCTGCTTTTGCGACCTGTTCAATCGGTAAGCCGATAGCGTTCAGCAAGTGAACGCGGCCAATTTCCATCCACTGAACGTAGACGATGTTGTTGACATGGCCGATGGCGTCAATGTGAAAGGGATATATGGACAGCTCATATTCCAGCTTGGGCATCTCTCTTTTTCTGTCTCTCTTGTTCTACGTTCTTTCTGGGCTGCTTGTTTCCTGGCTGCTTGTTTCTTGGCTGCTTGTTTCTTGGCCGCTTGCTTTTGGGGCTGTGTTGCTAACCCGCTTTCCTGCTAACGGTTTTTCACTTTCAGCTTTTTACTTTCTGGCAATGCCTGAGCTACGGGCAACTTCTTTAACAGCGGCGGCAACAGCCGGAGCAACCCGGTGGTCAAAGACTGACGGCATAATGTTGTTGGGGCTCAGGTCTGAGTCGGAGAGCAGCGCGGCGATCGCACTTCCTGCCGCTAAAAACATCTCCACCGTAATTGCCTGCGCCCGGCAGTCTACCGCCCCGCGAATCACCCCAGGGAATGCCAGCACATTGTTAATTTGATTGGGATAATCGCTGCGACCGGTCGCCATGACCGCCACGAGATCTTTTACCAGCTCGGGCTGAATTTCGGGTACCGGGTTGGCCATCGCAAACACAATCGGCCGCTCGGCCATCGACTTCACCATTTCTACGCTGACGACGCCCGGCGCACTCACACCCATAAAGACATCCGCGTCTTTCATTGCGTCAGCTAGTGTGCCAGAGCGCCGAGCAGCAAATTCTTTTTTAGCTGCGCTAAGGTCAGTGCGATCGCCGCCAATAATCCCCTTAGAATCGCAAATCACCAAATTCTGCACGCCCGCTTTGCGAAACAGCCGTCCCATAGACAGCCCCGCTGCGCCTGCGCCGTTAATCACTAAACGAATATCGCTAATCTGCTTGCCAACAACTTTCAGGGCATTGGTTAGCGCCGCTAGGCTAACAATCGCCGTCCCGTGCTGATCGTCGTGAAAAATAGGAATATCTAAATCTGCCTGTAGCCGCCGCTCTATTTCAAAACAGCGCGGGGCGCTGATATCTTCCAAATTCACCGCGCCAAACACAGGCGCGATTCGCTTTACGGTTTCGATAATCTCTTCTGTATCCTGCGTGTCTAAGCAAATTGGAAACGCATCTAGGTCAGCAAATTCTTTGAACAGCATCGCCTTGCCTTCCATCACCGGCATAGATCCTTCTGCGCCTAAGTTGCCGAGGCCAAGGACGGCGCTACCATCGCTGACAATAGCGACCGTGTTTCCTTTAATGGTGTAGTCGTAAACGCTCTCGGGGCGGTTGGCAATCTCCACACAAACTCTACCAACGCCCGGCGTATAGGCCATTGCCAAGTCATCTTGCTCACGCAGTGGAATTTTGGCTTCGACGCGTAGTTTGCCCCCTCTGTGGAGTGCAAAGGTGCGATCGTAGACAGCGAGAACTTCTATATTGGGTAGCGATCGCACCGCCTGTTCAATCTTCTGCGCGCCTTCTGTACTGGCCGCATCGACAGATACTTCGCGAATAATATGCTCGCGGCTTTTTTCTACCACGTCGATATTGCCTAAATTGCCGCCTGAACGGGCGATCGCCTCTAAAACCGCAGCCAGCTGACTCACCTGATTAGGCAGCTTAATACGAAGGGTAAGGCTGTAGCTAGGATTCGGCGTTAGACTGACCATGGGTAGCAATAACTAAGGTGAAAAGAAGTATAAGAACGCAGATAAAAAATAGATGCCTATGGCATGGTAAAGCAAATAATGACGGATAAAGTAAAGCCTCATGCCCTCTCTGTATAGCGAAATCGATATCAACGCACCGCAAAGTGTGGTTTGGGACGCGCTTGTGCGAAAAGATCAGTGGCGCTTTTGGAACACGTTTCTATACGACTGCGATCCAGGCTTGCGGATAGCGCGGGGCAATGAGATTTTTTTGGCGATGCAGCGGCTTGAAGGAGATGAAGAGACCGAGTTTCAGCCCGTGATTACGATGCTACGTCCGCCCTATATGATGCGCTGGGTTTCGACCATTCCAGGCCTACGGAGCGAGCATGTGTTTGAACTGCGAGAGAACGTACCCGGCAGAACGCACTATATTCATCGCGAGCTGTTCTCAGGAATCTTATCTAAAGTGTTTTTGCCCTTTATTCGCCAGGACGAGCGTCAGGGGCTCAGACGCATGTCACAGCAGCTGAAGATGCATGTAGAGAACACAATTTTAGGGCATCCTCCTCAGTGGCAATCCAATCGATATGCTCAGGAGCCACGCTCTCAAAACTACCGCCAAGATAGCCGCTATCCCTACGACGACCGGCCCAGGTACGACGAGCGCTACTACGATGAGCGCCAGTACGGCAACAGACCCTACGACGGTTCCCAACAACAGGGCAGACCACAGCCCAACTATGACGATCGACCTTACAGAGATCAACCCTATTACGATGACCGCCACGACAGACGGCCACCCAACGATGGTGGCTACGACGACCGAGGCTACGACGACCGAGGCTACAACGACCGAGACTACAACGACCGAGACTATCCTCGAAATGACGACTATCGTTCCAGACGACGATAGAGCCCAGATGACAATAGAGCGATTCCTATTCAGCTACTCCAACAGAAATCAGTTCGATTCCCTCACACGAGTCATCGGCGTAAAGGACAGCTGATAGCGGTACAGGGCAACCGGCTTGTCTTTAGCCTTGAAATAGGATGGGTCTTGCGGGGACAGATAAATTGCCGTAATTTGGTCAGCCGCGATAGGAAAATTAGGGTCTGAGCGCTTGCGATAAACGGTTGTGTTTTCGACCTCGTTGAGATACGCCGCAGGCGTTTCGTCTGCATTCTTGGCGTTACGAAAGAATTGCTGAAAAACCTCAGTGGTGGCAAAAGAGCCTGCGTTGGGCGTTTCTACCGTTCGTCCGGTCACTGTCGAAATTAGCTGCTGGTTGTCCTTTAAGAACGTAATTTGCCGGTTTGGATTGTCTGGATCAACTTTGACTGCTTTTACCCAGTCTTCGCCCAGGTAGGCTCTTGCTAGGCTTAGTCCATTAAATGCTCGATCAGAAACCACCTCAACCTCATCATCGTCATCGCCAGATAAAATCGCTGGCAGCGTTTGATTAAGAAAGCGGCCTCTAGCCACTGCTTTAGACACAAAGCGAATCTCAGCAGGAATCGCCTTGTGCAAAAACTGCCGGTTGCCTTCAAACCCTGGCGTCACAATTTCAGGCGCGAGCGGAGCCACCATATCGATTAGCGTGGAGGTCATTCGCCAGTCTCCTGCCATCCATTTGGGATAAACCAAATCACCTTCTGACGCTCTTAAAGTTGGCTTGCTTTGCCAGTTTGGAAAAGATTGCTGACGATCAGTCAGTGTTTCGGCGGCGGCTTGAGCACTGCATGTCAGCCAAATAATCGCTAGCAAGCCCAGCCAAATGAAGTTGCGTTTAAAGCGCTTCCATAACTGCGAGTGGACAGGTTGCTTGGTAGAAGGCTTCATACGTTAGAGTCGGCTGCTTGAATGAGCGGCTAAAGGTGCTGTGCTATTGGTTTATAGCTTAGCGTGCCAGGGCAGCAGGCAGCCGATTAATCTGCAATCGAATCACTCGGCGGCTAGGGGTGTGCTGAGGGTTTGAAGCAAGCGCGATCGCGTGCTGTTCGACTCGGTTCTATCTGACGCTGGCCTAGGCGTTCTAAGCGACGGTCTAGGCGTTCTGGCAGACGGCGCGTCTGCGTCTCCGGTTGGTCGAGCAGTCGGTCGAGTGGCCGAACTTCGTTCAGAGCGCTCGATTCTGCTGAAAATTTTCTGCATTCCACTGGCAAAGCGGCTGCACAGTCTGGGGGTGAAGTCGAGCGTCGCTGAGCCGCAGGCAAAGGTGGCCGCGGAACTTACCAGCGTTGTGAAGGAGTTCTGGCTACTCAGCCCTTCGCTCAATAGAGACGTAAATTGAGCCGTATCACCAGATGTCAGCGCACCGAGGAGTGCCGGATAGTCTAAATCAGCAGAGTGAATAGCCGAAACAACACCGCCCCAGAGCGCCGCTCTACCGATGTTGAATAGGTATCTACTCAGCAAAACCATCGGTGCAAGCTTAAGCGCCTCTTCGTTGGAAATTCCAGCGGCGTTGAGCTGAGAAAGCTTTTGAGCGAGCTTTTTGTCGGTTTTCGCTTTATTGTGCAGCTCATCAGCAGATGGGCCTACAAGCGCTACAAGGTCGCCTTCTTTTAGCTCTAGCGCCTTCATGGTTTGCAGCGCGTCTTTCTGCGCGGGGCTCCAGTGCTGAATTTCTTCGTTAATCAGCTGTGCGATGAGCCGCTCGATCTCGGCCTCTAGCTGAGGGGATTGCTGTGCCGATTCGGGGAAAGCCTCATTTGAGTTGGGCGTAGCAGAAGGGGTTGCCGCTGTGTGCTTTTTGGATTCCAGCGTTTGTGCGATCGCCGGCACCGTCATCCCTGATAAAAACAAAACAGCCACCGCCAGTGAACTCAGCCCTTGGGCTTTACCTTTACGTGAGGAAAGCTTGTGTTTAATAAGCGCGGCCCGGGCGATGCGAATCATGACGATGGATCCTTACAAAATAGAGATGTGTAGATAGAGACGAGTCGATAAAAAGAGTGAGTGATTTTCTATCCTCAAGGTAGAAGACATAAGCTCTATTTATCTTTTTACAATGACGATTATTCGGTTGCCACTCAACACTTCACCTCAAGATCCCCAAAATACAAAGGAGATACCCCATGGGCAAAGGTCAGTTTAAAACAGTTGCATTATTGGCCCTGCTTTCAGGGTTGCTGGTCGTCATTGGCTACTCGCTCTATGGACCGTCGGGTGCGGTAATGGGTTTAGGAATAGCCGCCGTCACTAACTTTGGTTCCTGGTTCTACTCCGACAAAATCGCGCTGAATGCTTATAAAGCCCAGCCAGTTAGTCGAGCGCAGGCACCCGCTATTTACAACATGGTAGAGCGCCTAGCTGAGCGAGCCCAAATCCCGATGCCGGGCGTGTATGTTGTGCCAGGCGCTGCGGCTAACGCGTTTGCGACCGGCCGAGATCCTGAGCATGCAGCCGTGGCTGTGACAGAAGGGATTGTCAAAGCGCTCTCAGAAGAGGAGCTTGAAGCGGTACTGGCTCATGAGCTGACGCATATTATTAATCGCGATACGCTGACGCAGGCAGTGGCCGCGACGATTGGTGGGGCGATCGCCTTTCTTGCTCAAATGCTTCAGTACAGTATGTTCTTTGGCGGCAATCGCAATCGTGAAGGCGGTGGCGCAAACCCTATTGCCATGATGGCCACTATTTTTCTGGCGCCGATGGCTGCAACGATTATTCAGATGGGCATCTCTCGTACACGAGAGTTTGCCGCCGATGCAGGTGCAGCCAAACTAACTGGAAACCCTCGCGCGTTAGCAAGCGCGCTGAAAAGACTAGAGGCTAGCGCTCAGCGGATGCCCATGGATGCCAATCCCGCTTTTGAGCCGCTGTTGATTGTGAACGCGCTGCCTCAGCAGATGTTTAGAAGCCTATTTTCTACTCACCCTTCTACCGATGATCGCGTTGCGCGCCTGCTAGAGATTGAGCAAACACAGTTGGCTGGCAGTGCAGTTTCTTTCAACCGCTAAACCGCCTGACGCTGCTAAATCGTTAAAAGACTGGAGCCAGCGCTGGCTCCAGTCTTTTTTATGCTGTGTTTTGTTCTTTGTAACTAGCCTATGGTCTGCCCTATGGTCTGCGCTTGTTAATAGATCTAGAAGCTATCGAACCAACTTCTCGCTACAGCCATAAGATCGAATAAGCAGCTCAACTTGCTGGTTTGACTCTTACTGGTAACTTCCCCAATGGCCGAAGTCCTTGGTGCCTTGCTCATCTTTACGATTGTTCCAGCGCTAGGGGCGCTGCCGCTCACGGGTTGGATTGTGCGCTTGTTAACTGGCAAACAGCTCAAACAGCTAGGAACTGGCAATGTCAGCGTCTCTGCCGCCTTTTACCACGGAGGCACACCTGTCGGACTGCTATCGGTCGCTGCCGAGGCCTTCAAAGGCATTTTCGCAGTGCTGCTGGCCCGCTATTTCTTTGGCAGTGATGCCATTTGGCCAGTCATTTCGCTGATGTTTTTGGTGATGGGCCGCTACTGGGGCAGCCAGGGCGCTGGGACGACTAACATCGCCTGGGGCTTTTTTGTTTACGATCCGGTGGTTGCCGGGCTGACTTTTTTAATTAGCCTGATCAGTTTCACCCTGCTCCGGATGCAGCAGCAGGGGAAGCTGTTTGTGCTGGTGCTAATGCCAGTCTTGACCGCATTGCGCCACCCAACCGATGGTATGCGGGTGCTGATTGTGGGCTGCTTATCCGGCTTAGTGGCTTGGATATATCATAAAATTCCAGATGATTTAGAGCTGGCGACCACCCATAGTGACAGGCAATCTCGCCGTATGTTTCGTTTCTTTCAAGGCGATCGCGCCCTCAATGCCCTGACCTCTGTACTCCCCACAAGTAAGGTAGGTCCCAAAGCTGCCACGCTCTCTCAGCTTCACGCTTGGGGCTACCCGGTTCCACCAGGTTACGTTCTCGCCGCAGGCGATGATCCGAGTGCGCTCATCTCAACAGTCTTTCCTCACGCGGGTCTGACGCCTAAGCGTGCCAAGAAGGCAGCGAAAGTAGAAAAGAATAGTCAAGGCATCACCGTGGTAGCGAGATCTTCTGCCGCTGGAGAAGACACGCTCAATGCCTCCGCCGCTGGCCAGTATGTATCGGTGACTGAAATTACCAGCCCAGAAGGATTAGAAAGGGCCATCACCGTTTGCCTGAACGCCTATAACGCGCCTTCTGCCGTTCGCTACAGGCAGGATCACGACATTCCTGACGGCCAAATGAATGTGCTGGTGCAGCCGCATATTTTTGGCGTTTTTTCGGGCGTGGTTTTTAGCCGAGATCCCGTCGCGCATGCGGGTGATACCGTCGTCGTTGAAGCGCTGCCAGGGGATGCGAGCCGGGTCGTTTCTGGCCAAATTACACCAGAGTGCTATCGGGTTGGCGTCGGCGAGATTGAAGCCGATAGCGGCTGGCAGATGCCAGTAGATATGACGCTACCTGTTGAGGGGATAGGTCAAGCGCCGAAAGACCTGATTCAGCGAGTTGCCTATCTGGCCAGGCACATAGAGGGCCGCTTTCATGGCATTCCTCAAGACATTGAGTGGACCTTTGATGGAGAACAAATTTGGGTACTGCAAAGCCGTCCGGTGACGACGCTAATGCCCATTTGGACGCGCAAAATTGCAGCAGAGGTCATTCCAGGCGTCATTCGGCCGCTCACCTGGTCAATCAATTGTCCTCTGACTTGTGGGGTATGGGGTGACTTGTTTACGATCGTCCTCAAAGCGCGAGCAGGCGGACTAGACTTTTCTCAAACGGCGACCCTGCACTATGCCAGGGCCTATTTCAATGCGACGTTATTAGGTGACATCTTTACGCGGATGGGGTTGCCACCAGACAGCTTAGAATTTTTGACCCGAGGTGCTAAGTTTCAGAAGCCGCCGCTGCTGACAACGCTGAGAAATTTACCGGGCCTCGTCAGACTGTGGCGTCAGGAAAATCGCTTACCCCAGCAGTTTGCGCTAGAAAACCGCCTTGAGTTTGCCCCTGCGCTAATCGAATGGAAAGAGCAGCCGGTTACGGCATTTTCAGAGGCTGAGATTGCCCAGCGAATTAAAAAGATCTTGACGCTTTTGGAACGCGCGACCTATTTCAACATTCTGGCCCCGCTTAGTTTGGCACTACGGCAGGCGCTGCTGAAGGTTGATTTGACTGAGCTAGACGGTAGCCAGAACCCTGAGGTGCGAGCATTAGAAGAACTGAAACAGATAGCCGTGCAGCTGCGCACCTCTTTTGGAGATACCTTGCTGTCGCTCCTGTCACAGCTTGGACTAAAGTCTCCTGTCGAGCCAGGCGCTGAGCAAACGGAACCCTTCAACACGAGTGCTTCTCTATTCGCTGCGATCGCTGAACACCCCGAAGGCCATCTTCTGTTCGATAGGCTAGATCAATTCCTCGACACCTACGGCTACCTCAGCGAAGTTGCTACTGACATTGCTGTTCCTACCTGGCTCGAATCGCCCCAGCCGGTACGCGAACTGCTTGCCCAGTTCATGCTTAACCCAGAAACCAGCGTGCCAGCTCAGGCGTCTACTCAAAGTTCAACCCAGAGCCCTAGCCAGAGCCCCAGCCAGAGCCCTAGCCCTAGCCAGAGCCAACGCCTCGATACCCCAGCGAAGAAAAGTAGTAGGAAGATACGACAGGTTCAAGCCAGACTCAACCTGAAAGGTCAGGTTGCCGAAGTTTACGACCGACTGCTCGCAGCACTAAGGAGCTGCTTTGTAGAGCTAGAGAGTCGCTGGTTGAGTGCTGACAAGCTGGAAGCTCAAGGCGATCTTTTTTTTCTGACCTGGCTAGAGATCCAAAACCAGCTGAAGCAGCCCCAGCCTATTTCTGAGCTACGACTCAAGATTCATACAGAAAAAGCTCAGTGGGAGCGCCAGAAAGCACACCGGGTACCCTACTTGATATATGGCCAGAGCGATTCGGCTGCTGTCCCTGAAACCTTTAGCCTGCCACCTACTGCTTCTGGCACACTCACAGGCATTGGTGCCAGCGCTGGCAAGGTAGAGGGCACTGTTCAAGTGCTGGAACGTCTAACCGATACTATGAGCGACATTGATGCTCAAACCATTTTGGTCGTGCCCTATACCGATGCTGGCTGGTCTCCGTTATTAGCCAGAATCGGTGGGCTGATTGCAGAAGTGGGCGGTCAGCTCTCTCACGGCGCCATTGTTGCGCGAGAATATGGCATACCTGCTGTTATGGACGTGACCGATGCTACCCACAAGCTTGCTACTGGGCAGCGTGTTCGTATTGATGGACAGCGCGGGACCATCGAAATCTTGTAAATTTAACTACACCTCTACTTAAACTCAATCCGATCAAAACCGCTCTAGATTTTGACCACCTAGCCTCGCCGCAATCGCCCTAATGAATTCGATTCAGACTCGTCATCCTCAAGGAACCTTTAGTGGCTCACGCGGCCTGCAACTTTTCTATCAGAGCTGGTATCCAGACACGGTCCCTAAAGAAACGGTCCCTAAAGAAACGACCGCTAAAAAAGCTGTCTCTAAGAATGCAGTCAGACCCTCGGGTCATATTCGTCAAACAGGCTGTCAAAGGACACGGCCCATTAAAGGCATACTGGCCATCGTGCACGGATTGGGCGAACATTCGGGCCGTTACTGCTCAGTCGTCAAAGGCTTAACCGCGGCCGGATATGCCGTCTTTGGCTTCGATAACCAGGGGCACGGTAAGTCAGAAGGGCAGCGCGGCCACATCAACAGCTGGAAAGACTATCGAGACAACACGCAAGCCTTTTTACAGCTTGTACGTCAGCAAGAGCCAACCGCGCCCCTGTTTTTAATGGGCCACAGCTTGGGTGGTTTGATTGTGCTAGACCATGCCCTGCGCAATGCTCAAATGCCCGAATTTGAGGCGTTAAGACTCAGTGGACTGGTCGTCAGCGCCCCGCCTATTCAGCCGATGGACAGCACAGCAAGTGCTATTCGAATTGTTTTAGCCAGGCTGCTCTCTGGCATTTTGCCGAGAGTGAGCGTCAAAATGGGGCTTTGCAAAGATGGTCTCTCTCGCGATCAAGGCGTGTGTCAGCAAACTATGCATGATCCGCTGACTCACCCCTATGTTACGCTGCGCTGGGGAAGCGAAACGCTTAGCACGATCGACTGGGTAAAGACCCATATTCAGGAACTGGCGCTACCTGTGCTACTCACCCATGGAGAAGCCGATCCGATTGTGGCTCCAGACGGCACGCGCAAGATCTATCAGCAAATTCAAAGTCCGAATAAAACCATCGCCATCTACCCGGGCAGCTACCACGAGCCCCACAACGACTTGGACGCCGATACGGTCGTTGCAGACCTGGTGAATTGGCTAGAAGCAAGCGTTGTTACCGCTCAGGCGAGCTAGATAACGGTTTGGCCATGTACGGTTTGACTCCGTACGGTTTGGCTAAGTAAAGTCTGCTAGTATGATTGCTCGCGCATCTAGTCTGCGCAATCGCTGGTAAAACTACCTCAGCGATACCATGTCCAGTTTAAATCGGCTGATGCATGAAGTACTTACTGAGTACTGACCTTTTTGACGAATTGCTCTTAGGCTAGTTTCGCCACCTTTTTTGAACGTTTAGATGTAGTCCCCTTGGGCTCTATCTGCTTAGACCTCAAAGCAGCGCGAGATGATAGGGCACCTCAGAATTGCCTAAGAGCAATTCCTTTTTTAGAACTATGTCTTTTGAATCTCTCGGTCTGCGGGCCGAAATTTTGCGAGCGATCGCCGACCAGGGTTACACCGAGCCTACACCCATACAGCAGCAGTCTATTCCGATAGTCATCAAAGGCCACGATGTGATGGCGAGTGCT
>CALDSK010000164.1 GCA_937911865.1 uncultured Synechococcus sp. | reverse complement strand
GGACGCCATGTGACTAGAGCGTTGCTGGTTGCCAATAGGCCCGAGGGCTGGCAGCTCATAGAGAATATGCTGGTTGCGGCGCAGCGCCAGGAAGGGTTACGACAGGTCATTTTAGAGACCATTGATGAGGCGCATCCAGAAGCCTTTGCCAGGATGCTGCGGGTGATTGTTGAACAGAATATGGTGCGCTTTAGTGCAACGATTCGAGCTGCGGAAGTGTGGTTTGGGCTGAACTGGACAGTCGATCAAAAGCGCTGGGTAAAAGAGACTTTAGAAAAGACGCTAGATCTGTTTGAACTAGATCTGTTGGAGAAAGATAAACAGATTGAATCCTTACTACAGAGCGATGACCCGACGCGGGTGTATTTAGCCCTGTGGCGCATGGCGTTTGATGATGCGATGGTGGCGGTAGAGGCTGCTACCAGGCTGCTGAAGGACGAGCGAGCAGAGCGCCGGTTTGTGGCTGTTTATCTGTTGCGTCAGATGAATGACATTCCAGAAGCGACTTCTGTACTGTTGACTTGCTTGTCGGATAGTCATCTACGGGTGGCGGTAGAAGCGTTTTTGGGGATGCAGTATTCAGGGCTGAGGGCTGATGAGAGTGAATTATTTGAGCAGTTAGAGACCTTTATCGAAAGGTTTTCTGAAAAGGAGATGACGCTTGAACCTTTGGTATGGCCATGGATGCAGGCAAAAATAGCGCGATCGCAAATTGCAGATGCGCTCACTCGTGCACTGGGCTTTAGACCAATTGAGAGACTGCTGCCCTATCTTTCTACGATGACCCCCTGGGTGAGAGCTAAGCAGGCCGAACGTCTGATTAAGATAACGCCGTGGGATGAATCGATTCGTTCTGCGGTATTTGATTTGCTAGGCGATCGCAGCTCTGTTGTCAGAGAAAGCGCTATCTCTGCGCTAAAGCGTCACTATATCCCCACGCCCGCAGGTGCACCCCAGCTAGAAGCGTTGCTCACCCGCAAAGCTGCCGACCTCCGCCGAGGTATTTTAGCGCTACTGCTAAAACTCTCAGATGCAGAGGCGGTCAACAGCGCTGAGCGTTTGCTGGCCGCGCCTAAAGCCCCTCAGCGACTCGCTGGTTTAGAACTGTTAGAACAGCTGCAAAGAACAGAAAGAGCGGACGGTCGTGAAATCGCCCTGCAATATCAACAGCAAAGAAAGGAAAAGAGAGAGAAGCGCTCTGCCAGTGAGCAGGAATTACTCGACAAATTGCTGGCCAACACACAGGTAGTGCCTACCTTAGACGATGCCTTAGGTCTTGCACCACCGGCCCAAAGATCGCCCTCTCCTTTGCCCCAGCCGCCTCAGTCTCCTATTCCGTTAACGTCACCAGCAGCTGAGCGGCTGTTGCTCTCACTTGATGAGCTAATCGAAGCGCATAAAACGACCCCCGTTACCCTTCAATATGTGCACAGAGAGCATACTGAAGAGCTGCTAGGCAATGTGCGCTGGCTGCCGCTGTACCGCTTGAAAAAATCTCGTGAAGAGAACATTGAACAGTTTCCTTTGGTTCAGGTTTGGCTGAACTGGTGGCAAAACAGGCCAGCGTCGCTACGCGATGAGGATGGATTAGAAGGGATTAGAGCGATCGCAGCCTTTACCCAGTCATCCAATTCATTTAACGCATCGTTTTATAACCCCTTTAGAATTGCAGCCCCTCCAGACTGGGTCTTGCGCTACAAGCAAGCTTGGTTTACCAATAAAGAACAGATTCAGTCGGAGAACGTTTCTAGTATTTTGCAATGGCTGTTGCAGGTAGAACGGTCTGAGGCAACGTCTGACCAAGGCGCTAGAAGTATCATTGAATGCTTACTCAACGCTGCTGAATATACGCTCTCGCAAATTGCAACAGTTACCGATCCACAGCCCTACGATTGGAGAGAAGCAGACGTTACGGGCTGGCTGTCCCTGGTTCTACAAGACTTTAGCTGGCACAAGCAGCAGTGGAGTGAAGCGCAAACTGCGCGCCTTTGGCGGCTGATGCGCTGGTACGAGCAGCCTGACCATCCATCGCTTCCTCGCTGGAAGCCGACTGAAGACCGGTACAACGCCTGGACACAAACCACGGCTGCGAATGGCCATGTTCGGCAAATGCGACCTAATTTTGAGCTGGTAATGGCGGCTTTTAACGCGGGCGTGGCGACCGAAGCGGATATTTACGATTTTCTGGTTGGTTGCCCCGATCGAGGCAGTGGTCTTTCGATGTTGCGATCGCTCACTAACCGAAAACCGCATCCTTTACTCAAGAAACATCCCAGGCTTGTGCCGCTTGTTGATAGGGCGCGCGATCGCATCCTAGAAATAGAACTGAGTCGGGGCGAACTGCCCACCGCCGCTACGGGCCCGGCGCTTAGCCTAAGCTGTATCGTGGGTATTCCTAACCTCATCAAGCTTCTACAGAACTTTGGCACAGAAAAATTTGCTAGAGGCTGGCTTCGCGATAGTCAAAGTAAAGCCTCTGCCTTCAGTCACCTGTTCCGCATTTCTTTCCCAGATACGTCTGAAACGCCCGCTGAGTTTGCGAGACAAACTAAAGCTGCCAAGATTACCGCTAAGCGGCTGGTAGAGCTAGCGGTATACGCGCCCCAGTGGGCCAGCTACGTGGAATATGCCTTGAAGTGGAAAGGTCTATCCGAAGCGGTTTGGTGGTTTCATGCGCACACTAAAGATAATGCCTGGCAGGTCCCGCAAGAAATTCGAGAGCTGTGGTCGGCTCAAATCGCTGAGCGAACGCCGCTTTCTAGTCAAGATCTCATTGGCGGTGCGGTGGATGTTGCCTGGTTTAAGCGGGTGTACAAGCAGCTGGGCGTGAAGCGTTGGGCCGAGCTGAATGAAGCGGCTAAGTACGCCTCTGGCGGTGGCGGGCATAAGCGAGCACAGCTGTTCGCAGCGGCAATGACGGGCGCGGTTGAACGGGCTACGTTAATAACCAGAATTGAAGAGAAAAGGCATCAGGACGTAGTGCGGGCGTTAGGACTGCTGCCACTGCCGAAGGGAAAGCAGAAAGAAGCCGACCTGCTAGCGCGCTATGAGATTATTCAAGCGTTTGTGCGTACGAGCCGAAAGTTTGGCGCACAGCGCAAGGCAAGTGAAAAGCTGGCGGCGCGAATTGGGTTAGAGAATTTGGCGCGTACGGCAGGATTCCCGGACCCGCAGCGGTTGGAGTGGGCGATGGAGAGAGTTGCGATCGCAGACTTAGCTAAAGGCCCGGTTACGGTCACCGTCGAGGAAACCACCGTAAGCTTGAGCTTGACTGATAAAGGCAAGCCTCAGATCGCTGTTATCAAGAAAGGCAAAGCGCTTAAAAGTATTCCGGCCAAGCTTAAAAAGAACGAGGATATTAAAGCGTTACAGGCGCGAAAGAAGACAATTACTCAGCAGGCTAGCCGCATTCGTCAGTCGCTGGAGCGCGCTATGTGCCGGGGCGACGAATTCACAGGCACCGAGCTAAAACAGCTGCTGACGCATCCTATCTTGCGTCCTGTTCTGGGCGAATTGTTGTTTATTAACGCAGAAGGGCTTTGCGGCTACCCGATTGATTCAGCGCTGGTTAGCCACGATGGCAGCGCTGCTAGCATCACTGCCAAAATGCGTCTGAGAATTGCTCATCCGGTCGATCTTGCCGCTGGTGAGCAATGGCATCTGTGGCAGCAGCAG
>CALDSK010000163.1 GCA_937911865.1 uncultured Synechococcus sp. | reverse complement strand
AAACGGTCATTTAAAGTACAGGAGTACACTTCATGATCACAAGCGCTGTTCAATCTGCTTAGCGAGAGAATAGGTAGCGAGATATACAGCTTAGATATTTAGACTGGTTTCTTTGCACGTATCAGAATAAAAATTAGGTTATTAGGCACACTATCAACAAACTTGCTATCTCTTTGAGTCTTGGATAAAGACTTCCCCATGACATTAAGAAGAGGTGAACATAGCTAATATTTTATAGATATGGCCTAGAATTATTCACATTTAGGCAAAAACTTCTACCAAGTTCCATATGTGGTAGCTCAGCTTAAAAATGTCCCTCTGATTAATTTTCAGACTGCTAGGTTTGAGAAGCAGTCAAGCATTAAGGAGAAATAGCAATGACCAACTATGCACTGTATGGAAATCTAAGGGGCAGCGAAATCATTGCTATTGACATCAATAAAATGGCTGTATCGGCTGTGATCCCCTGTAGTAAAGAGCCTTATGCTGTCGATCAAGCTGGCAGCGGATTTTTACTCTCAATTACACGGAAACTCAACTCTACCGACAAAATCAGTACAAATCCTTTTAACTCGATAGGATTAATAGAACTTGATCATTCACCTAGAACTGCCAAAGCAAAGGCTAATGAATCTGTTTTAATTTCTGGAGCAAACAAGACACTATCAACAGTTCTAAAGTTACCAGAGTTTTCTAAACAATTAGTCGTAGGTGAAGGGAAACAGGTACCAGAAGAAGGGATTCAAGATTTTGGAGGAAATAATGCTTCAGGGCATGAGGCTTGGATTCAAGACGGAAAAAGCTTTCTCCAACTTGATCGTATTGAGCGTAAATTAATCGCTTTCGAGGCTAAATCAGGGAATAAGTTATGGGAGCTGAATACTCCAACAACGCCCCACCATGCCTTACAAGATAACGTTAACTCAAGCCGTTATTACATTGTCTGTGAGGGTAGCCAATCAAACTTGGTGCCACCATCTTTAATTGCGATAGAAATAGCTGACCAAGCAAGCAAAGAATCTTTTCAGGTAGTAGGTCACATTTTCCTTCCTGTAGAAGAATCTGAATACTCACAAATGGGCGGACATCATGTAGACCAGCAGCCAGATGGTAAGTACCTCTACATGGGTTCTGCTGAAGGCTACTGCTACATTATTGATGCTCGATCATTAGAGGTGGTAAAGAAATTACCCACTGGGAAAGCACATGGTCATACTGGGTTTGTAGAAACTGATTGCGGTTTGATAGCCGTTGCAGTCAACCATAGAGACTTACATGTAACTCTTATTGATGTCGAAAATCAATCGATACTAGAGAACATCAAAACTTCTGACGCCTTTCCTACCGAAAACATTCTCACTCAAGGACATACAACAGGGGATTTAAATGGAAATTTTTATATAATGATTTCGCACGAAGCTCGCTTCATCGAAATAGATATTGCAAAGAGAGAAATTTTAAGAACTCTTGATCTGAAAGAGGCTTTGGGTGATCAAATTCCAAATCTACTACCGCTACAGGGAACGTTCCTATGGGATAATTCGGACGGGAAAATCTGCACCAATTGCCACTGAACCACATTATTTGGTCGTTCTTATAAGGCTTAGGGCTTTTTGAAAACACATTTCTGAGACATGAAGGGAAATACGTATTCCCTCTGTTTAGGAGAGTATAGGTTACGAGAGGCTCGAACGTACTATTAACCATCCGTCTCTTCGATTGACTCAAGAGCAAACCAAATATTTTTGGCCTGCATGATTAGCGGTTACACCTGGTTTTCCTACAAAGAACATAATTGCGTACATGCGCCGCAGCTATTGCAAGAGCACCCAAGAATGTTGCTACACGCTCACCACTTTCACCCAACACATCATGTCCAAGGACAACAGTGGAGCTTAGAACTGTTATACCAACCAGACCCAAGAGAGCAACAACTTTCCTCTTATGCCGTTTGCAGCCAAGTGCAAGTGAAATGAAACTAAGTGGGACAACGACCCAAATCAATATCTGGTGAAACCGCTCTTGTCCAAATATTGAAGTGCTTAGGGCAGGAAATACTCCCAAGAAAAGTGGTAGGCAAATGCAATGAACGGCACAAATTGCCGACGCTGAGATGGCATATTTATCTAGAAGCGGCGTGAGTCTGGACACTTTTAGCATACTATCTGCTGATTAGTTGAAAAACAGCGTCATGTTACAGCACGATATTGTGGATTCAAGGAAACCACATCTATATTTTCCAATTGGTAGTTGACCGGAACGACTTGGATTGCATCACAAGCATCTGCGTCAACTTTAAACACAGTGATCAGATGCTACAGATTTCACCCTTAAAATGCGACCTGCGTTAAAAATTGCTAGCAGCGCTACTCCCACATCGGCAAAAACAGCTTCCCAAAGTGTGGCTAATCCAATTGCACCCAGCCCAATGAAAATAGCTTTCACCGTCATGGCAAGGATGATATTCTGCCATACAATGCGAAGGGTGCGACGAGCCAGAGAGATCGCTTCAGCAACCTTAGAAGGAGCATCTGTCATAATCACCACATCTGCTGTCTCAATCGCTGCATCTGACCCCAGTGCGCCCATCGCCATACCAACATCGGCCCTGGCGATAACAGGTGCATCGTTGATGCCATCACCAACAAAAACAACTTTCTTTTTAGCGTCGGTAGCGGACTGTAGGAAGCCTTCTAAGGCATCTACTTTATCTTCTGGCAGTAGTTCGGCTCGATACTGATCGAGTCCTATGCGCCTAGCAACAGTATCCGCAACAGATTGGCTATCTCCGGTAAGCATAACGGTCTGTATGCCTTGCTGAGTCAAAGCGCTGATGGCTTCTACCGCATCTTTCTTTAGCTCGTCAGCAATGAGGATACGTCCTGAATATGTCCCATCAACAGCGATGTGAGCAACCGTTCCTTCAACATTACAAACATCATGGGGAATGTTTTCTCTGTGTAGCAGCCGGTCATTACCAGCGATGACGGTGCGTCCCTCAAGCTTGGCTCGAATACCGTGGCCGCTAATCTCTTCGTAATCATGCAAGAGAAAACTATCTACAGGTTTTCCATAAGCTTGCTGAATCGACTGGGCCACTGGGTGATTAGACTGTGACTCGACTTGAGCGGCAAGCTCCAATAGTTGGTGTTTCTCTAAGCCATTACAAGCAATAATCTCGTTGACACAAAAGTTTCCTTTGGTTAGGGTTCCTGTTTTATCGAAGACGACCGTATCTACCTGAGTCAAGGCATCGAGAAACTTAGAACCCTTTACTAAAATTCCACGCTTAGCTGCGCCGCCGATGCCGCCAAAATAACCCAGCGGGATGCTGATAACTAAGCCA
Organism: uncultured Synechococcus sp.; assembly: GCA_937911865.1. Taxonomy (GTDB): domain Bacteria; phylum Cyanobacteriota; class Cyanobacteriia; order Phormidesmidales; family Phormidesmidaceae; genus Phormidesmis. Next base: position 3,501 of record CALDSK010000163.1, on the reverse strand, counting down.
CAAGGACAAGAAATAACTAGCAGGACAAGCGCACGATATGTCCACACTGCTGTCGTTGCACCCGCGACAAACATCGGCGGCAGGATGGCAACGGCTAAAGAAAGCAATACAACAACAGGCGTGTAGTAGCGGGCGAAGCGCGTGATGAACTTTTCAGTGTCGGCTTTCTTACTGCTGGCATTTTCTACCAGCTCCAGAATTCTAGAAATTGAAGACTCGTTGAACGATTTGGTGACTCGAAGCGAGAGTACGCCCGATTGGTTAATCATCCCAGAGAGGACTGTTTCACCAACGCTCACTGTGCGAGGGACAGATTCTCCTGTAAGGGCGGAGGTATCTACTTGAGAGCTACCGTCTAAAACCTCACCATCGAGCGGTACTTTTTCACCAGGGCGAACAACTACGACATCGCCTACCCTAACTGACTCTGAAGAAACTTCGCGGATCTCGCCGTTTGCCTTCAGGTTGGCAGTCTCAGGACGCACTTCTAGTAGCGATTTAATTGACTTACGAGAGCGCCCGACTGCATAGTCTTGAAACAGCTCTCCAACTTGAAAGAACAGCATCACCGCAACCGCTTCCGGTATTTCGTGAATGGCGATCGCACCCAGAGTCGCAATCGTCATCAAAAAGTTTTCATCAAAAACACGTCCTCTCACAATATTGCTTCCAGCGGTGCTCAGCACGCTCCAACCACTGATTAGGTATGCCGGTATCAACACAGCATATTCAGCAATTGAGAAGGGCGTGTTGTGCAGTGGTTCATTAAAGATGAAACCAATGAGAAACAGCACGGTCGAGATGACAATCGGCGGCAGTTCTTCTCGCAGGTTGAATTCTTCCAGCCCGTGGCTATGACCGTGACTGTGGCTATGACCATGACTGTGATCGTGGCTTTCAGAGTGGTCTATTCCACCGCAGTCTTCATGGGCGTGTGTTTTTATCATTGTGCAGCCACCTTTAGAGAAATAGACGATGAAAAATATATGAATAAATGAAAGCCTATTCATATATTAGAGCAAGCGACGTGTTACGCCTCAATCAACGTGCTCAGATCTGAATTTACTTATCCTTCTTCTAGGTGGGCAGCAACGACGCGATAGATAGTTGCAACGTGATCGTCTGCCATGCTGTAGTAGACGTTGCGACCTTGGCGACGGTATTTGACTAGACGCTGAGATCTCAGTACTCGTAACTGGTGAGAGACTGCTGACTCACCCATTTTTACAGCCGCTGCCAAGTCGCAAACGCATAGCTCCTGCTGCGCTAGTGCAGATAAAAGCTTCAGTCTGTGAGGATCAGAAAGGGCACTAAAAAACTCCGCCATGCGTTGCGCCGAGTCAGTCTCAATGACCTCCGGCTGGACTTGTCGAACATTCTCAAGATGTACCAGCGAAGTTTCACAACTAGGCGCATCAGACGATACAGCTCTTTGGGTTTTCTGACTTGCAACCTTCTTTGCTTCTCCTTTCTTCCTGCTCGCAGGTTTAGAGCTAGCCATCTTCATTCAGCACTGGGCAACCCCTTCATGATACTGATAATCATTTACATCTGAAAGACTGTTCAGGTGTGCGGTTCTCAAAGAATTGTCTATATTGCTGAACCTGCTGAATGAAATAGCCAGTCTCAGTTTAGTAGGCGTACTACTGCACTCCTTGGATCGACGCGGCCAGCTATCTGGCCGCACTAACGCATGGACGGATTGGCCACTGTGTATTTCTCTAAGCAGGAAAGACCGAATCTACCATCATCGTCAACAGAAAAGTCGCGCCAACGCCACAAATCATAAAACCAGCAAATCGCAGCGCTAAACCTGATGGCTCCACCAATTTGTTTAGCGCAGTTTTGCCGACCCACCAAGCAGCGGCGGCGATCCCAAACTGAATTGCCGCAAAGCCCAGCAAATATGCTACCAATGGCCCCATCTCAGCCCCGAAGATCGCCTCGCCGTAAGCAAAGCCGTGAAAGATACCCGCAATCGCGGATAGCCCAACCACGATGCCATTTTTAGGAGGCGTCTTCAGCGCTAGCAACATTCCAAAGACCAACACCGATGCGGAAATCACTAATTCTGGCAACGGCAGATCAATACTCATCAGGTGGATGCCAGTGCCGACCATTGACGCCACCACAAAAGCGATGGGAATCAATAAGCCACTACCCAGCGCTGACGCTAACAAGCCTGATGCAATCACAAAGGCTAGGTGGTCAAGCCCAATCACTGGATGTCCCATGCCCGACAAAAATGCCTCTACTGCGTTATCGGGCGTTTCACCACCGAAGGGATGATGAGCCAAGGCTGGCGCTGAGACAAAAAGAAGAAAGGCGATCACTACTCCAGCCACTATTAACAGCTGACTTAAAGCAGAATTCGCCTTGAGATTACCTAAGGTTAAAACACGTAAATTCATCCGTACCTCGCAGATGTTCAAGAACATGAACTATTCATCGGCGGGCATTCTGACTCAGGAGAAAGCGATGACTTTCTTCAATACAGCTGCGGGACAGCGGCAGACTCACACTGCTCTTTCCCCGTTTACTCCAGCGGCTGTTCCCCGCTAGAACCGATAAGGCTTGCATCGTATCATCAGATTCACCTACCGAAGTGGCCTGCTTAATCTCTCGTTGCGAAGGCTATCGAAGCCTTTATCTCCTTCAGCATGTAAAGCTTTTGAAGATCTATCGTTCCAGCCCGCCTCGCTCCTTCTGCTGAGATCGCTCCCGCTGATGCACCCGCGCCACAATCTGACGATTCGCCTGTGTCAGCCTATCGATCACATACGCCTGCGCTGCCGCCTCACCTGTCGTCTGCGCTAGCCGCTCTGCTTCCGGGGATGCTCGTAGGATCGCTTCTGCTTTTCGCTTGTCTTCTCTCGTCAACGAGTAGCGGATACGCCCGCGTGTCAGCTCTATCAGAACTTGCTTCGCCACCTTTTGGTCTTGGTCTCGAATATCGACGCCACCACCCACATACTCAGCAACCGCTCGGTATGCCTTCCGTCTGTTGCCATGTTTCTTGGCCTGAGCTACTCGCTGCCGTCTTCGCTCAGCAGCTGCGTCAAGTTGTCGTTCAACATCTGCATGTAGTCGGTCTGCCTGCGCTCCATTGACTCGACTCGCTCGACTAATGCTTGCTGGCGTTCGCTCAGCTGCTCGACGCGTGTACTCAGCTGCGCTATCTGCTCTGTCAACGGCTGTACAACTGACTGTAGCGACCGCACCAATATAATCTCCAAGTCGTTCGGATTGGCGCTCACCACGTAGCTCTCGGGCGGTTCGGGGGGCTTTCTCGTTCTCGGCATTGGGCTTTACTAACTCATATAACGACAGGTAGTCACTCGGGTTCTCTTTCGCGCTCGAACGCTCGGCTCTTTTGTGCAGCTCCGCTCTGCTGGTGGTGTACAAGCTTAATTGACGCTTAGCTCTAGAGACCGCCACATACAACCCTTCTTTGCTCAAGGTTCCGTCCGCGATCGCCAGCACTCGCTCGGCGGTCTTGCC
>CALDSK010000162.1 GCA_937911865.1 uncultured Synechococcus sp. | reverse complement strand
ATAATATAAAAATTTAGACTGCTTCACAAAGTTGTCTTCTTGCCCTAAGTGAAATGTGAGATATGCTGCACAAGCAGAGTCAACACGCGGAAGCTATCCGGGTCTTCAAAAGTATTCTGGAATACCTGGGAAATGAACCTAGCTACTCTAGAGGAATAACACTGCACAAAGTAGGACAGTGTTTTTTTGATACCGGTCAAATCAGAGAAGCAGCAAAGTGGTATGAAGCAGGCCTGTCAGTAGCAGAACGTTTAGATCAAAGTCAACTCACTACTGACCGGCTAAAGTCTACTCTTTACCTCAGTAGTGCAGAGATTCAAGTCAGAGACGGTGCCTATGGTGAGGCTGAAAATAGTTTGTCAGAGTCGCTTTCCTTCGCTAGGAATGCGGGAGATATTACATTAATTGCGGTTGTTCAAAGCCAGACAGCCTCTCTGAAAATTGAGCAAGGTAATCCAGCGGAAGCAATCAAACTGTTACGCTCCTCCATTATTTTCTTCAACCAGTTGGATAATGCCAATTACAAAGCAGTATCTCTTCATCAGTTGGGAGTAGCATATACGACCTTAAACCAGTTAGATGAAGCAGAACGATGCTATCGAGAAGCTTCTGAACTTAGAGAAAGAAACAATCTTTATGGAGGAAGAAACGGGGCAGAAGCTAGTTGGTATCAGTTGGCTATAGTCAGTGAAAAACTAGGGCGAGTACAGGATGCTGTTCAATGGTACGAAAAAGTTCTTAGTTCGTGCAAGGTACTGGGTGATCTCAGCCATACAGCGATAGTATTAACCAATCTTGCGCGTCTACAGCAGGAGCAAGTAGATGAATCAGGTACTTGCTCCAACCTTAATGTAGCTAGAGAACGTGCAGAAGAGGCTCTCGAAATTGCGAAGACGATAGATCCTGAAGCAATAGGAGTCTGGAAAATATACGAAGCTTTAGAGGGTATTTCTCTCAAGCAGAATCGAATAGAGCAAGCAAAAGCGTACAAAAAAAGAGCTATCGAAGCTACTCTATCCTTTTCTCCCCAACGTTATCAGCTACTCTATATGGCTCCTCTAATCTGTTCGTCAGTAGACGCTTTGTACAACGAGGAGATGCAAAATGCCTTAGTCGCAGTTCTTAGTCAGTCCGATCCTCAAGGTGAGGACTTGCTTTCTGCAATCAGACAAATATGGAATGGAGAAAGAGACGCTGGGAGTCTTACTGAAGCATTGAGCTTGTTTGATTCACTATTTGTGATCCTAGTCTTAAGGGGTATTGCTAATCCCAATGCCTTGAAACAGTTTTTCAGTTCTCTAGGGAATGCTGCGTAAGCCTCTATATCTAGTGTCGAGTTAAGCTCTTTATGAGAAGATTATAGTTGATGGTATATAACCGTGACAACGTATGGATTGAGGACACAAAGCCACAGTCTTTCCATCAGTGATCAGAGCACTGCACACAGAGCTGTTGACGTATTATGGCATCCTATATAACTCAGACGCCTACGTCTCAAAACTTAGACCTTTTGAGGCGTATATAAAACCATGTCTCAATCAATGTCTCGTTATGGCTTTCTTGAAAGCTCTAAGGTATAGTGAGACCTTAATTCTGCACTTACTGGAACTGTACGCGGAGTAAACGAAGCACTACTCATTCTCAAGCTTCAGATAGGTCTCTGTTTCATGGTTAGCCGCCCAAGCGATATTCCAGGGAAGAAAGCCCAAACTTTCATGGGTCAGTGACAGCGTGCGTGCAAGGCCCAGTGCAAGCGTAGGTGTCATATAGCGCCATAAGCTCAAAAGCGCTGATATAAGAGGGTTTCAGGATCGTTTTTATGTACTATTATTTTTGAGAAAACTGTAATTTTTCACGATTGTTCAACGAGTTTACGTTGTTTCAGACGTTGCTCTTGTCCTTATGGCACTTCGTGACAGCGACGCTCGCAGCATCCAAAATAATCAAGCCATAGCCCCCTTATTAGCTTCCAAGCCACTGCTTACTCAAATACTGAAGCAAGGCTCTAAGTCCTATGATAAAAGGTGGCTGCATCTGTACCTGTTTAGCTTCGCCTACTAGACGGGTTTCCTCAAGTATCAACCTATCTAGTGATCGCTGTGTACCTTGCCACAGTTTTAAATTATCTGAAAATTCTGGACTCAGATTATAGCCAGGGAGGGGAGAGACATACTCTATCTGTAAGTCTTTCAGCACCTTATGAAATTCGTATAAGAAAGTACTCAGATTGTATAAATTTAGAATTTCAAAACTATTGATATCTTCTGTCTCTATTGGCTCACTCCAATCACGGCGTCGAGTGTTCAGTACGTATGCCTCACCTGGAATGAGCGAATTATAAGAGGAACTACCATCTATCCCTACCAGTTTAGTCTCGCCGAGAACCAGCCCACAGGCTATCTCATCTTTAGGAGAACAGCTAAGTCGAGTTTCTTCTTCAGAATCTTGAAGACCCACACCAAGACTTAAGATTCGACTGAGTAATGAATTGACTTCTGAGTGCCTGGAAAACTGTCCAGTGGCCTCAACCCAATGGATTAATCGAGAGCCACTACCTCCAAGATAAACCGGGGTAGACCAATTTTTTGTATACTTACCCTGCTCTATCAGAGCTTGTATTACTAAGCCAACATAGTAATACAAGCCACCGAATCCTATCGCCATTAAACGAAAAAGAGCTAGAGCATCCTCTGAATTGTTCAATGCTGGGCGCTTCTGACGTAACCAGCGCTCACTTTCCCAACGCAGCAAAACATCTAATTTTCTATGAAAATCAGCACGTCTCACTCCTATCCATTCGTCAGGAGGTCTGTCAAAGTGCTTAGCCACAAAGTCAGGACGAAGCTCCAGTATGTTAGACAGTAAATCTCTACCAGCAAACTTAAGTGAACATTGATGTAATCGTTTATTATCTTGCCATATAGAAATATCAGAGGTATCACTACCTATATCAATGCAGGTAGAGTAAACCATATCTGCCCGTTCATAATCTGCAAAATATTGCGCAAATGCAATACTGTTACTTCTGAAGTGATTTAGCTCGGATGAACAAATATTTTCAACACCAGTACGTACGCTTGATTCTTGTAAAAGATCTATCCAAGAGATTTCGTACGAGTTTTTCTCATTATCAGAAAATGCAGACGGATAAGATATCATCCATCTAATCTTGCTGGCTCCTTGTTTTACCGCGCTGGCCGAAATATGTAAGATTAGGTGTCGTAAGAAAAGTCGGTTAGAGAAAGAATCAACATGAGTAAAGTCTGTCTTGATCCAGTCTTTGTTTGGATCAAAAGTTCGAATATTAGGTTGTTGGTATATACGCCCATCTAAAATAGCTCTACTGTCTCTCTGGAGAGGTCGGTTACTGCCACGAGTAGTGAGTATGTTCCCAATTGGGAGTGGGTTTTCAACTGGTAAGTATCTTTCAGGAATAAAGTAGTTACATAAAGCTGGGAATCGAGTGTCTAATGGCGATTCAGTAACTTTAAATAGTAACAGCTCATTAATTTCTAATCGTTCCGTCTTACGTCCTTGCTCGGTATATATATTGGTAAAGGAGGCGCCGAAATCTACTCCTACTTTCCAGTTAGACTTTGGGAAAATTTCGCTAGGCTGCTTTAACGGTATGAGTCCGATCAGATTATCACCATCATCTATACACTCAATAGTCGAGGGAAATTCTTTCATACGTGCCAGCATATAGCTGCCACCCATGTCATCGATAAAGCATTCAGTTTCGGTGCCATCCTGAAACCGCACATAAAAGGTTAGATCATCAGCTGAACAGTTGAAGAAAAAAGCATAGTAATCCTGCCACCCTTTAGCCTTGAAATTAGGCCAGATTTCTAGTACAGGAATTATCGATAGATCATTCTCTTCTTTCAACGGATAAACTTTAGTAAGTCTGTAACTTTCAAACTTATGAGATGAATTCATTCCAGATAGAGGGAGATCTAGGGAAACCTCAACCTGAGGCTCGTCACCACTAATCGGCCTTAACTTAATCCGGCTCACTAAATCTTCTGTCGTTAGATGTTCTAGAAATATTGAGCTGATAGGGAGCAATGGCGTGATGTCTTCCCCCTCAAAGGCTATTGGCTGACTCGATTCTGGCATCAATCCACCAGGAATAGCATCAGCGCAGGAAGAAATAAATTTCAGGTCTGGTAGAAATATATCTTCTGGCTGAACACAAATAATATCTTTCCACTTGGCTTGAATCTCCTCAATCAATTCAGGAGTCAAATCCGATAACCTTGTATTTTGGTATATACAAATCTCTTCAGCTCGACAGCCCCAGCGGATAGGAATTTCTGGATCGACCAGAAGCATCAGTTTGTCAGGTTTCCCTTTCACTGTAGGAACAACAGCAACGTTGGAATCTTTCGACCTTAGTGTTTGTGTTTGCTGAGGCAAGGTGGGCCCTTCTCTTCGCTGATTCGCTACTAACTGTGAGGAAGGTGATAATAGATCAGAAGAGCCTATGGACTGTGATAGTTCAGCAGATATTGTCAGAGATTCACGCTGTAAGGTATTCTGCATAGCCAAGCGCTTGAGATAAAAGACCGCATCTGGGTCATTAGGCGACACGTTTAGCACTCGAATCCACAGCTGGAATGCTGTCTCAATATCGCCTTCTAACTGAGCTTTGAGCGCGTCATTTTTAATAGCAAACACATCCGCTGACGTCGCTTGCTGCGGCAATAAAATCAGACGGTTTTTGGAAGGAGGTTCTATCCTACCGTAGGGGGTCTGTGGTGCATGTCGATACTTTCTTGCTAGCTGAGGTACACGATGACGTAGACGTTGATATAAACGCTCGACAGTCGCGCAATTACTCTCACCCTGAAGTCGCAAACTATCTAGCAAAACATGAGTAAAAACCCCTCCCTTGAGCGCTTCTACCTCATAAGCTGCTTCTTGAGGACTACAAGAGTAAAACGTAACCACTCCTTGTTGTTTCTCTTCACCAAATCCAATCCCGTCACGACGCCCTTCACCATTTCGACAGGCATCAATTAATAAAATGATATTATCTGCACCGCTGCGTTGCAGCCGTTCAGTGACATAGTGTAGGGGAATTGCAGTTTGCTCTAAGTCTTCATAGTCACCATCTATAGGGACTATATAATCTCGATTTCCATGACGGGTTCCATGACCTGCAAAGAAGAACCACAGGTTATCACCCTTAGAGAGAAAAGGTTTGTCAAACCGCTTTCGCAAAAACCGCCTTAGCGTCGTCACAGTTGGCTGAGAGGTTAAGTCAGGACCATAGTCCTGAGAAATAGGCGGACTTTTGTCAGTAAAGCGATAAAGCTTGTGGAACCCCAGCTCCTCTTTAAAGAAGCTGTATACGACATCAGCGTCGTGTACAGCATACTTCAATCGCTGTAAATAGTGATAGTGGTTTACACCGATGGTGATGGCACAGTTCTTAGCCATGAATCAATAGGGAGTAGAAAGCAACGTCTTGATGTTGCATGTCTATCAGAGAGTAGACATATGGTTTATTTATTCACGAACTTCAACGTGATGCCGCCTACACCACCTATCTCGCTCCCTGTACCCAGGATGCTAAGCTTACCTTTTGCACTCACTTGTACTGAAAGAGTAATTTCTTCTAGCTGAAAGCCGCTGTCGGATTGCTCTGTAATACTGTGCGCATCTTGAGAAAACATTGCATCAACCGCACCTACCAGATCTTGTACTTGAGTCTTTAGCGCACTAGTTTCAATGCCTACACGTTGTCGCTGAACGCTACGCATAATTGCATCTACCCGGCTTCGACGAGGTTGGGCTCCCCAGCCTCCACCTGTATCACGTCCACCACGTTCGCCTTCTACGACATCCACTTCTTCCGTAGTCGGCTCTTCAACGATGAAATAAATTCTCTTGTCTTCAGACATCTGATGAGCTATCCTCAGGGCTACTATACAGAGAATAGCCTAGAGGATAAAAGGCATCTAACCGAGACAAGCTTACTTTTCCATCACAGAAGCCTGTAAATAGCACTATAGAGTAGAAAATATACATTGATTAGGACTGTATTGTGCGCTTTCGGTAGAATCTAAAATCCATTAATAGCAATAGTTTTATCCCTACATGCTAGAAGATTGCATATATCTCCGGCCAGCCGTGCTGGCTAAGTCACTAGACGATAGTAACTAGCACGGCTGATGCCGACCTGCTCACAGATTTCAGCAATGCTCAGCTCACCAACATCAGCAAGGCGCTTTGCTTCTAGCTTCTGCCCTTCAGTGATACTCTTCTTCCTGCCGCCTTTGCGCCCTCTGGCTCTTGCTGCCGCTAATCCTGCTAAGGTTCGCTCGCGGATGATGTCGCGCTCCAACTCTGCAATCGACGCTGTCATCCGAAAAAAGAACTTACCCATCGCTGTCGAAGTATCAATCTTCTCTTTCAAGCTAAGCAGCTCAACACCTCGCTTCTTCAACTCCTCAGCCAGCTCGATCAGATGCTTCGTCGAACGACTAGCGCGATCCAGCTTCCAGATAACAAGCGTGTCACCTTTACGCAGGTGGTCGAGGCAATTGTCCCACTCCGGGCGGCTCGCCTTCACGCCGCTTTCGCCCTGGTCGCAGAAGATGCGATCGCAGCCCTCCTTCTCCAGCGCATCCATCTGCAAATCTAAGTCTTGCTCAAAAGTAGAGACCCGAGCATAGCCAACCTTCATAACTTCGTCTCAAAACCCATCTATTTGAACCAATAGTGATACATAGATAATAAAACAAGTTGCAAGACAACTCAAACGCACAGAACTCGTTCACCGTCTTAGCTTCCATAAACTGTCTTACAAACGGTCATTTAAAGTACAGGAGTACACTTCATGATCACAAGCGCTGTTCAATC
>CALDSK010000161.1 GCA_937911865.1 uncultured Synechococcus sp. | reverse complement strand
TGCTCTATGCCTTGCTCTATGCCTTGCTCTGTGCCCACAGCATTTTCGTGCAGCATTGGGCTTTTAGGGTCGTTCCTTACTGCCTTTAAGGCGGTGACACTAGAGGAATCAGACTGGGCGCTGTAGAAAGGCCGAGAGGAGAGCAGTGTGTCAGGGAGCTGTGTACACACAAAGGTGCCTGCGCCCTGACGCGTTTCTAAGTAGCCCTCACTGATGAGCTGGTCGTAGCTTTGAACAACGGTGGTTCGAGAGACGCCAAGAAATTGGGCCAGCTGACGACTGGAGGGAAGCTTTTGCTGCGATCGCACTCTTCCACTTAAAACAGCCGCCCTAATTTGCTCGTAAACCTGCTGGTTGAGAGGGACACTGCTCTCGGGTCGTAAGTCCAGCACTAGCGCGATTTCCATAGCCAATGTCAAAACCAGATCAAAATTGGACTGCTTATGTAGACGAAAATTGGATATTGGACAATACCAATTTGTTCTTTAACATAGCAGCATTCGGCAACATTTAGCTGTCGTGGGACTTGATAGACGCTGTGGAACTTCACGAAATCCTATGAAAACTAACAAAACTCAGGTAAAACGTGTCCCCAAGCGAGGACACTATGATTTTGAGACAGTTGCTAAAATTCTTGACGCGGGCTTGGTCTGTCAAATTGGATTTGTTGTAGACGGCCACCCTTTCGTCATTCCAACGGCCTACGGGCGGATGGGAAGGCACTTGTACATCCATGGGGCTAGTGCTAGCCGGATGTTGAAGTCCTTGCTCTCTGGAATTGAGGTGTGCCTAACCGTCACACTGCTCGATGGGCTTGTGCTGGCCCGGTCGGCTTACCACCACTCAATGAACTACCGCTCCGTGGTGCTGTTTGGCACGGCGCAACCGGTAGCAGACCCAGCAGAGAAGATGACGGCCCTGAAAGCCTTTACTGAGCATGTGATGAAAGGCCGGTGGGATGAGGTGCGATCTCCCACCAAAGAAGAGCTAGCGGCTACCTGCGTTCTCAGCCTACCGATTACAGAAGCCTCTGCCAAAATTCGCACCGGTCCGCCAATCGACGCGGCTGCGGATTATGACTTAGATATATGGGCAGGTGTTGTGCCGCTAGCGCTTAAACCGGGCAATCCCATCGCCGACTCTCGCCTCTCTTCTCATATCTCAATACCTAAATCAATTGAGACGTATGCTCAATATGGCTTTTGAAGCGTTGCTTAAGACACTTACGAAAGGCTGCAACTTATAGCAGAAGCGTCGGTCTATCTGAAATAACTGACCTATCAAGACCAAAAATCCTCAGCAGTTGGAAGCTGCTGAGGATTTTTGATGATTTAAATGAGGGAGTATTAATACTCAGAAGGGGCTCCTTCCGGCTTGCCGTTAGGGCGATAGTCGTCGTCAAACTTAGGGGCTTCGCTCAAGGGACGAACGTTCAACGCTCGGGCTGAAGACTCACCGTTTTCTGGGCGATCGCGATTACCTTCCTGAGGTCTAGAAGCCTGAGGTGGTCCTTCACTTGCCCTGCCGCCACTCGCACTTTCTTGTGGTCTGGCTTGCGGTCTGGCTTGCGGTCTGGGTGCACCCTCCGGGCCTCGAAAAGACTCTGGAGGACGCTGCTGAGCTGGAGGACGCTGTTCAGGCGGTCTGGTCGCTGGAGGGCGCTCGCCATAATAGCTGTTGTCCGAATAGCGATTGTCTGGGGGCCCCCCGGTCATCCCTGAGCGACTATCAGGACGACTGGGCTGCAATCGGCCAGCAGGACCACGATATTCTTCATACGGTGGGCGTACTTGGCCATTGGCGTAGGCATCTTGCCGATAAGGCTGCTGTACAGGGTTCATTCTGGGTGGCTGCGGTCCCCGAAACTCTGGACGGAACTCTTGGCGATCGTCTAGCTCGGCGCGGTATCCTCGGCGAACGGGTGGGCGTTCGTCGTAGCGAGGCATAGGAGGACGGTTTCCCATCGGTGGCCCTGGCACAATTTCTCTCGGCTCACGGTTGCCGACATTTTCGATATAGAGCGTGGTCAGCATGCCTGCCATCAGCATCATCTGAAAAGACTCACCCAGCGTGATCTCTTGGATTGCCAAGGCCAGCAGGCCCGCAATCAAGATAAAGACGGCGTAGACCTTGTCAGAATCACGAGCAACCGTGGGCCTGAGTTTATCTAAGAAAAACAGCACCACTGCGCCCAGGAGTAAAACAATTCCTACGAGCAGTGAAACAGGAGTACCTAACACAATCGAACCCTCTCCATTGACAGCAGCTTCCAACCTGCTATAGCGTCTGTCGAGTTACTTAAGGACATGTTTGAAAGCCACCGCCTGTAGCCATCAAAGCAACTCGACTAGCAAAAGTATCTGTACTATCCAAGAACATTTGCTATGCGCAGCCCCTCATAGATAGCACGAGATGGCCACTTTTAATTTACATTCTAACTCTGTGCAGACAGGCCGGAGCGAATGCATAGGCTAAGCCAGCACAAGTAAGACAAAAAATAAGCCGATAAAAACTGTAGGGGCACAGAATTCTGTGCCCCTACAAAGCCGTTTTGCAAAACTTCTTGTGTCAAACGTCGCGTCTATTAATGCTTACCAAGCATCAGGCTTGCCAAACATCAGGTCAAATCAGTCGTCAATACTTTCGACGATCCATGACTTTTCCATGAATGCCTTTAAGCTACGACTTTAGCCTGTGCCTTCAGCGTCAGCGAGTGACTGCTATATGGCGTTTCTATGGCGTTTCTATGGCGTTGCTTTATCAGGAATATGCTGCCTAGCCGCGCTTGATCTGGTCGCGCTGGCTAATGAAGATAAGTGCAATAGTAGCAGGCACAACAATAATGAGTAGCCCCGCTAGCAGGCTGAGTAGGAAGTTGGTTAAAGAGGGGGTCATAGAATCATGCCTTGGCTTAAGCACAAGGGGCAGTAAGAAACATCTATTTATTACTCTTAATAATATCGGCAATTGCCACCCTTGAAAAGCTGAATATTCTCAGTAATCCGTCTCTCAAACATCAACAAAACAGAGGACTGTAACCATACTGAAAACGTAACGACGATATGACGGCGTATTAAGCTAGTAGCAGAACACTATTTTTTGAGAACCTGATGGCTGGCGATATTGCACCTCTAATTCTGAGTTTGGTTTTAGGCCTTTACACGCTACTTTTTCTTTTTCGCATTATCCTCACCTGGTATCCCCAGATTGATTTAGATAAGCTGCCGTGGGCACTCGTTGCTTGGCCTACAGAAGTCTTTTTGATTCCGGTCAGAAAAGTGGTGCCTCCAATTGGTGGCGTTGATATTTCACCCATCATCTGGGTGGGTATCGTGAGCTTTTTGCGAGAGATTCTAGTGGGTCAGCAGGGTCTACTGAGAATGATGTAGCCTTTGGCTCATTGCAAATGCTGATAATTGCCACTGCTATAGCTTGCCTACGCCCGGATAAAACGTTTGATAAAACCAGCCAAACTGCTGCTGAATCTGCTGCTGAATTCGGGGCGGAATGCTGTGGGGCTTGGGTGGGCGAATCTGACTGTGGCGGGTATGCAGATACTTAAAACGATAGTAGCTATCACTTTCGTTGGGCGTTTGGCGTAGGTTTTGTGGATCGATATCGGCAGGGGGTAGCCCTAACCAGTCGAATATGCCCTGCATTGCGGCCACTGGTTCTTTCATCAGATGCTCGAATACGACGTAGTAAAGCTGCTGTTGCAGCTGCACGTCAATATCTTGTAGTGCACCGATTGACTGGAGCGGAGAGCCAATGACGCCCTGATTGGCAAATAATTTGTCGGCTCTGCCATAGCGAGAATGCTGAGCCAGCTTGTCGGGGAAGTCTAGCAGAATGGTTTTTTGGTGCTGCGCTTCTACTGAGCCATACACCTGAGAAAGCTCTCTTACGCATACCAGCATCCGAAAATTGGGAACTAGCTTATGCAAAAGCTCGATGTGATGTAGCCAGCCGCGATTTTTGTCTACGACCCAATCTTTGTCGGTTTCTGCAAACCAGCCCCGCATAAAGCCCAGCGAAGAATTCTCTAGACGCTGATAGACAAGATCAAAATCAACATCGAGCTGCGCCTTGAGAAAATCGTTGTCGCTAAGGCTACTGCGCAGGCCTACTAGGGCATGACAAAGGGGCGAGCTATGCCCAATGCAATAGAGTTCTGGGTGGTGCGCCAGTAGCTGACACAACAGGGTAGAGCCCGAACGGGGCAATCCAGAAACGCACAATAGCCGTTTGTCGAAAGTCATAGACTTACATAGATGTAACTGGAGCGAGCAGTCAGACGAAATCTGCTAAACGAAATCTGCCGCAGTCAGGGTAGACGTCTCTATCCCGGTTAGCGCGGCAATAACTTCAGAGGTTTCGGTAATAGAAATTTGATTGCCCTTAAAGCTCAAAGCCCCAAAGCTTAAGCCGGTCACTTCTATTTTGTCTTGCCCAACTTTAAAGTCAGAGATAACATCGCGAACGGGCAATCGTCCGCCCGATGCGATCACAAACGTATCTCGGCCGCCGCCACCGATGAGAATATCACGACCCTCGCCGCCTTCGAGTCTGTCATTGCCGGCATCGCCTGCAAGCAGGTCATTGCCAGTACCGCCTAGCAGCACGTCATTCCCCGATCCGCCTAGCAATCGATCTCTACCTTGACCACCGTCTAGCAGATCGTTCCCCGCATCGCCCTGTAGTGAGTCATTGCCAGTAAAGCCGCTCAGACTGTCGTTACCGCTGCCGCCCAGCAGCTTGTCATTGCCTCGACCGCCCTCAAGCGTGTCGACGCCAGCATCTGCTAAAAGGAAGTCGTTGCCGCCGTCGCCAGACAACAGATCATAGCCACAGCCGCCGAGTAAGCGGTCTCTGCCCTGGTTGCCGTTGAGGATATCGTCGTCAGCGCCGCCCAGTAAGAAGTCGTTGCCTGTGCCGCCGATAAGCGTGTCGTTGCCGCGATCGCCCAACAGCCGATCATTGCCGCTACCCCCTTCAACAACATCATTACCGCGCTTCCCGTTGAGCACGTCGTTGCCACCCAAGCCCAAGATAGTATCGTCGTTCTCTGTTCCGGTTAAAGTGTCTCTACCTTGTGTCCCTTCAATATTCGTTGGGGCTGTCACCTCAACGGTTGTTCCAAAGACCGCGTTGTTGTTTAGACCTGCACCGATGCCTGCTTGAGTCTCACTAGCCGCGTCAGTGGCAGTATTGCCTGAGAACGTCGCTGATGTGATGTTCACAACCGGTAAAGCGTTTGGCATCCCTGAGTTGTTGCCATTTGTGTTTTCAGTAATGTGCAGTGCAAACAGTCCGCCGCCAAGTCCTTGGCCACTACCCCCGTTGTCGTTGCTAATGCCTCCTTCAGCGGTGTTGTTGACAAAATCAACATTAGCCAAGTTTAGGGTGCCAGTGCGTACAA
This sequence comes from uncultured Synechococcus sp., assembly GCA_937911865.1. Lineage (GTDB taxonomy): Bacteria > Cyanobacteriota > Cyanobacteriia > Phormidesmidales > Phormidesmidaceae > Phormidesmis. The sequence continues at coordinate 6,719 of CALDSK010000161.1, read as the reverse complement.
AAACGCCGCCGCCGAGCCCCGCACCGCCGCCCCCACCGGCTGGCTGGGAAGCGTAGTTCGACCCACCCGCAAAGGCGATGCCACCGTCGCCGCCGCCAAAACCCCCTTCACCGGGCGAGCCATCGTTGCCAAAGTCATATCTGCCGTAGCTAGCACCAGTCTCTGTATCAAAGTAGAAGGCCGCGTAACCGCCGTACTCCGCGCCGCCACCCCCGCCGCCAAATCCTCCGAGCCCTCCATCACCGCCCAAGCCTGGTCCATAGTATTTGTCGAAGTAGTAGGTATTACCTGAGTAGTCAACATAGGTAAGGTCACGATCTTCCACGAGCCCAGCAGAATAGCCACCGGCACCACCGCCACTGCCAAATCCACCGCTGCCGCCGTTGATTTCGTCGCCGTGAGCAAATCCGCTGTTTGCGCCAGGGCGCCCCCCAGAGAACAAAGGACGAAATCCGCCGCCGCCGCCAGTCGATCCACCTATGTCACCACCTGTTCCACCAGCGGCAGTGTTGTTTGCAATGTCGACACCTGAGAGCGTGACGTTTCCGCTGTAAATAAAGAGTCCGCCGCCGAGCCCCGCGCCGCCACCGCCGCCTTCGGCTTCGCCCGCATCACCTGCTGCCAAGCCATTGACAATATCTGTGTTGTTGATGGCAATCGTGCCAGATTTTATAAACAGTGGACGGTGCGCATTGTTGCCATCAATGTTGAATTCTTGATCACCATCTTCGCTATTGCCGCTACCCTCAATGGTTACGTTGCTGTCTATCAGCTGGCTCATCTCGCCAGTGAGCGTAACATCTGTTTCGAGCGTAATCGTGTCATTACCAGCGATCGCATTCGCTCTTTTGATTGCCCAGCTAAGTGAGCCTGCGACGTTGCCCTGCCCGTTGTCTGTACTTTGCGTAACGGAAAAATTAGCCATGAAAATTACCTATGTGAAAGGGACTTCTGACGACCACAGGAGGGTGAGCGAACTCTTCAAAAAGTAGCTCGCCTAGGTAATTTTAGGGTTGCAGAACTCTGCACATTTGCTTTCCGCGCAGTGTCGTTTTGCTCAATATTGTTCAGTTAGGTTTAGAGCTGAGTGCCTTCCTCTGCTGGGTTTGAGAGTGCTAGGCGAATAAAGGAGAGTGCTAAAATAATTAAGAACAACACCAGACCGATAGTGCAGGCGTAGCCCATATCGAGATCGTTAAAGGCAGATTCATAGACGTAATAAACAACAGTTTTGGAGGCGCTACGAGGACCCCCCTGGGTCATGATGAACACTTCTTCGAAGACTTTGGTGGCAGCGATCGCACTAATCACCCCCACCAAAAAGATATATGGCTTCATTAGAGGCAGCGTAATGTCCCAATGCTTACGCCACCCGTCTGAGCCATCAATGGCTGCGGCTTCATACAGGTCAGCGGGCAGTCCTTGCAGGCCCGCCAGATAAATCACCATGTAATAGCCTAGCCCCTTCCAAATCGTCACGGCCATGACGCTAAACAGCACCCAGTTCGGGTCAGTTAGCCAGGGAATCCGAATCTCATTGCCCGTAATGCTCGAAAAAATCTGATTGAGCAATCCGTTCTCGGCATATAGCCATTTCCAGGCAATACCCGCGACCACCATAGAAACAACAACCGGGGTGTAGTAGGCCACGCGAAACCAGCGGATGCCCTTGAGCTTTTGGTTGACGAGGATGGCGAGCAGTAGCGGTGCGATCGCCAGCACCGGCACCACACACACCAAATACAACACCGTATTCCTTAGCGTCTGCCAAAACACCTTGTCTTTGATCAGCCGCTCAAAGTTCTCAAGCCCTACCCAATCTGGCTCCTGCGTTACATCAAAACCATATTCTACAAAGCTGTTACGAAACGCTTGCAGCGCGGGCCAAAACACCATCAACACCAGCACCAACAAAGCTGGTGCCAAAAACAAATACGGTGTTAATGAGACTTTTCGTCTTGTTGTCATCGTAAAAAACGGTGAAAATCTTCGCCCAAAAACAACAGCCGCTCCGCATTCCGCCGCCGCGTTAAACCGGCCAATACACGCCCGCCTGCCTTATTCCACCGAGGGAACTCATCGGCAGCCCCACGAATATCACCCCGGTTTAGCTTGCGCAACAGCGTAGAGCTGCGAAACGCACCGGGCCCGACGTTGTAGGTAAACGATGCCAGTGCCGAGAACTGATTGTCATTAATCGATACCTTGACGCTGTCATTGATCGCTTTCTCGAAGCGAGCCAAATCTCCCTGCAAAAATTCAATCGCCTGATTCTCAGAAATTCGCATTCCCGGACGCACGCCCCGGGTCGTACCGTAGCCAATTGTCCAAATGCCAACGGCGTCACGGTAAGCTTGCAGCCGCAACCCTTCAAAAGACTTAATTAACAGCAGTCCGTTCTTGTTAGTTCGCTGAGGTCCATTTGTCCTATTGGATGTAACAGTAGACGAAGACCCTACCAGGCTTTTCGGCTTCGGCTCTGGCCCCCCCCTAGAAACGGTCATGCCTCTGGGTGCATCTGGTCTGGCAAACCAGGCTTTCATGCCCACCACGTTCACAACTTTTTCGTTTTCATTGCGCTTAGAAGGGTACTTTGTAATTTTAGACAGATAATGACCGCCTTCCATCAAATAAAACGCGGTGTCCGTTTCCTTAATCCACGTTCCCATTTCCTTGCTCACCCTTAGCGTAACTTCAAGCCTTATATAACCTTATTTTGGCCATTTTTTAACCGAGGGTGTCGGATTATACGTCCACTCCAACCCCCTAAAAATTCGCTATCTTACAAAGGACCTCCCTCAACAACTGGTCTATCCAACTCTCTGCGCCAGCTGAGCTGGCTTTTACTTAAGGTACACAGCTGTCCGCATTTCTTCCGTATTCTTGCGGAGATACGATTTACCCCCTCACGTACAATACAAACAAAGTAACTAAGCAAAATAATTAAGAGTTCCTGCGTCTATGGCTTCTCCAGCAACTTCAAATACAGCCGCGTCCGAGTCCTCGGCATCCAGTCAGACGACTTCCCCGGTTATCCGTCGTCTTCCTAACGGTCTGACGATCATTGCGGAGTACATGCCTATTGATGCGGTTAACCTTAGCATTTGGCTCAATGTCGGCTCCAGGGTTGAGTCCGATTCTATTAATGGAATGGCGCACTTTTTAGAACACATGATCTTCAAAGGGACGCCTCAGATAGACTGCGGCGAGTTTGAACGCCTGATTGAAGAGCGTGGGGCGGTGACCAATGCGGCAACTAGTCAAGACTACACCCATTACTACATCACAACCGCGCCACAAGATTTTGCTACCCTTGCACCACTGCAAATAGAGCTGGTGATGAATCCCAGCTTGCAAAACGACCACTTTAATAAAGAGCGGCCCGTAATTTTAGAAGAAATTCGCCGCGCTGAAGACAGCCCTCAGCGACGCACCTTTTATCGCTCAATGGAAATGAGCTTTGATACGCTGCCCTACCGTCGCCCGGTGCTAGGACCTAGCGGCGTGGTAGAAGAACTGACCGCTGAGCAAATGCGGGCGTTTCACCACACCTGGTATCAGCCTCAAAACATGACTGCCGTTGCCGTCGGTAACTTACCGGTTGAGGAGCTGATTCGCACTGTAGAAGAAAGCTTTGAGCAGGCGCTCGCTCGCAGCAGTCGGCAGCACTCTAGCTCAGAGATGATTTCTCAAGTTCCCTCTAATCAGCCTGAGCAGCCTTTCCCTGGCATTCATCGCAACGAGTATATAGATAACGCTTTGCAACAGGCCCGGTTGGTCATAGGCTGGCGCGTGCCCGGTATGCGTGATCTAGACAATACCTATTCGCTAGACGTGGTGGCCTCTATTTTGAGCCGAGGCCGGACGTCTCGCTTTATTGATGATTTGCTAGAGCGCCGTCATTTAGTCAATAGTATCTCTGCAAGTAACATGACGTTTGGTCATCAGGGTGTGTTCTCTATCTCCGCGCGGATGCCTGTGGAAAAGCTGGCCGAGGCTGAAGCTGCTATTTTGGCCCACATTCAGCGCTTACACGATGAGCCAATTACGGATAGTGAACTGAAAAGAGTCCAGACGCAGGTTGCCAATCGGTATGTATTTGGCAGTGAAACGCCTAGCGATCGCGCTGGAATCTATGGCTACTATCAGGCGATGACGGGCAACATTCATCATGCGTTAGATTATCCAGAATGCATTCGCCGCGTCACGGCTGAAGAGGCGCAAGCTGCCGTGCGGCAGTACTTACCCCTTGATGCCTATGGTGTGGTAACGCTCAAGCCAGAAGAGACAGAACAAGAGGAAGAGGTGGTGTAAGCGATGGCAGCACTGCTGAATGAAGCTCTAGCTGAAGCCCTTAGTCAGGAGATTGGCCGAGTTACGGGTCAGTCTTTTCAGATAGCGACGCAGCAGTCGGTGAGCGGTGGTTGCATCAACCAGGCGATTCAGGTTGCCGATAGTTCACGCCGATTTTTCGTGAAACTCAACCGCGCCGATCAGCTAGCGATGTTTGAGGCGGAGCGAGATGGTCTCAAAGAAATGTATGACAGTCGCAGCATTCGGGTACCGCAGCCTTTGTGCTGTGGGGTGGCAGGCGGCTCGGCTTACATTGTGATGGAGTGGTTAGATCTGGGCAGCCGTCAGTCTGGCGATGCCTGGCGGCGGATGGGCGAGCAGCTAGCGGCGATGCATCAGTGCACGAGCGATCGTGGGTTTGGCTGGCACAGAGATAATACGATTGGGGCGACGCCGCAGAAGAATAAGTGGTGCGATCGCTGGGTGGATTTTTGGCGCGATCGCCGTCTCGGTCCACAGTTTTCTATGGCACATGCTAAGGGTGCGCACTTCCCTCAGCGCGATGAGCTGATGAACGCCATTCCTCGCCTGCTAAAAGGCCACACGCCTACCGCCTCACTGCTCCACGGCGATCTCTGGTCTGGCAACGCCTTTGTCACCACCGCAGGCGAACCCGTCATTTTAGACCCAGCCACCTATTACGGTGACCCCGAGACCGATCTAGCCATGACCGAGCTATTTGGCCGCCTTCCTGAAGCCTTCTACCAGGCTTACAATGCAGCTAGCCCAATTGATTCTGGCTACCCTCAGCGCAAAGTGCTCTACAACCTGTACCACATCCTCAATCACTTCAATCTGTTCGGCGGCAGCTACGCCAGCCAAGCCAATAGTATGATGCGCCAGATTCTTAGCTAGATGTCTCGAAAGTTTGATATATTAGTGCTTCAGCGGCGGCATGGCCAAGTGGTAAGGCAGAGGATTGCAAATCCTTTATCCCCAGTTCGAATCTGGGTGCCGCCTTCCCCCTGAGATCAGCAAAAACGCCCTTCAGACTTGGCTTGTAGCCGCTGTTTGAAGGGCGTTTTGATTTTATAATCAAGACTATTCAAGATTATTCAAGACTATTCAAGCTGGTCTTTTTAAGGCGGATTTTAAGCGAATGTGGCAAGAGCATATGGCGCAGGCCAATCAGCGACTCTCAGAATTCGGGGTACGAGTTCGCATTTACCACGAAAAAGGTCGCTTATATCTACAGGGCACGTTCCCAGCGAAGCCCAACTCTGAGAGAACACGACCTCATCAGCAGAGAGTGGCTCTGAAGTTGGCGGCAAATAGTAGATGTGTGTCTGTTGCCGAAAAGGAAGCTCGAAAAGTCGGGGTTCAACTAGAATCAAACACGTTTGACTGGACACCATATCTAAGACGGCGATCTCTCGGCACGGTGGCGTCATGGGTGAAGCGACTAGAAGAAGAGTACTTCGCAGCTGGCGGCAGTCGTCAGACATGGGAAAACGATTATCTACAGGCATTCCAAAAACTTTCTCAAGAAAAACAACTTTCACTGCGGTTGCTCATCGCGACCACAAAGACGGTCCCTGCTAACACAAAGCAGCGGCAGCGCGTGTGTATGGCCTTTGCCCGGCTGGCTAAGTTTGCAGAATTGGACCCTCAGCGAATTGTTGCGCTGCGCGGGCGCTACTCTTCTAAATCTGTTGATCCGCGCTCGCTGCCTACGGATTCTCTGATTCAGAAGTGGTACAACAACATTGCTACGCCTCAATGGCGGTGGGTGTTTGGCATGTTGGCGACCTACGGCCTGCGACCTCATGAGCTGTTTCACTGTGACTTAACAGATTTTCCTACGGTGAGGGTTGGTCGTCATACGAAGACGGGTGACCGCTTCATCTGGCCGATTTATCCAGAGTGGGCGGACAAGTGGCGGTTGCATGATCCGCAGCTGCCGTCTTTTGAAGATATCGACTCACTTCCTAATACGAAGCTGGGTACGAAGGTTTCGCGCCGCTTCTACGTCTGGCAGCTCCAGAAACAGGATGGTCAAAGCCTCAGACCATACGACTTGCGCCACACGTTTGCGAGACGGTGTTTTGAGTTTGGCTTTAGTCCTGACTTTGCGGCCAAGATGATGGGTCACAGTCCTGAATTGCATTCGAGGATTTACCGCCGTTGGATCGATGAGGGCGTTTACCGGAAGGTTTACGACGCGGTGATTGACTCGCCGGAACGGCCTCACCCGCCGCCGTGATGCCGAAGGGGTCAACGTCGCTGAGTAGTGCCGGTTGGATGCCGACTACTTCTGGGGCTGGCTCGGTGGCAACTTCGGTAACGACACCCGACCGGAATTTATTAATCGCGGGCACGTTGAATTCGTAGGTGAGACGCCTAGCCAAAGGATTTTTGACCCGCCA
>CALDSK010000160.1 GCA_937911865.1 uncultured Synechococcus sp. | reverse complement strand
TGCGCACAATAATTGCCGCAGGCGTAGATGCCGCCATTGTTCAAGATATTGGCATCTACCAGCTGATTCGACACCTTTCACCCGATTTCCCGATTCATGCCTCCACGCAGATGACGGTGACCTCAGCGGCGGGTGTGGCGTTTGCGAAGAAAGTCGGTGCTCACCTGGTTGTCCTAGCTCGTGAGTGCTCTCTAAAAGAGATCAACAAAATTCAACGGCAGCTGCAAAAAGAGAATATTCAAATACCTTTAGAGACTTTTGTGCATGGGGCGCTTTGTGTAGCCTACTCTGGGCAGTGTTTGACGAGTGAATCGTTGGGCGGGCGCTCTGCTAACCGAGGAGAGTGTGCGCAGGCCTGTCGAATGACCTACGAGCTAATTGCCGATGGAGAAAAAGTAGAGTTGGGCGATCGCGCCTATCTTCTCAGCCCACAAGATCTCTCCGGTCTCCCTGTCGTTCCAGATTTAATTCAAGCGGGTGTCACTAGCCTAAAAATAGAAGGCCGTTTAAAAACACCCGAATACGTTGCCAGCATCACCCGCGTGTACCGGCAGGCATTAGATAACGTCATGGCCGACATGCCTCAGATTACACCGGTCGATACCTTGAAGTTTCGCCGCCCCCAGGTCTCTTACGCCCCTTCAGATGACGAGCGTTACACATTGGAAATGGCGTTTTCGAGAGGGCTTTCTACCGGCTGGTTTCAAGGCATTGACAACCAAGCGCTCGTACATGCCCGGTTTGGCAAAAAGAGAGGCGCTTACGTCGGTAGAATCTCTCGAATTGATTCAAGTAAACGAGAGCCGCGGCTGGTCACTGAAACCGCTATCCCGGTCAAACCGGGAGATGGCCTAGTCATTGATAGTGGTAACCCCGATACGGATCAAGGGGGACGGCTGTATGCGGTTGAAACAAAGGGCAGAGAAACGTTTATCAGCTTTGGGCGGCGCGATATTAATATCCAGCGGGTGAACGTGGGCGATCGCATTTGGAAAACCAACGATCCTGAACTTGACAAAGCCACCCGCCAAACCTACAGCGACGACCGGCCAAGGTTCAAACGCCCGATTACTATCAGAGTGTCTGGAGAAGCCGGCATAGGGTTGACGGCCACAGCGGTTGATCGGCAAGGTCACACCGTAGAAGCCACTACAGACGTTGTACTAGAACCGGCTAGAACCAAACCGCTAAGCACCGAAAAGTTGACTGAGCAGTTCTCTCGGCTGGGCAACACGCCCTTTGAACTCACCTACCTAGAGAACAACCTGCAAGGAGACATCATCGTACCGGTTAGTGCCTTGAATCGGCTCCGCCGAGACCTAGTCGCTCAGCTCGTTTCACAGCGAACGGCGCCCTCTACGCCGCTAGACCAAGACCACCCCTGGACGCTCAATCCCCACGCTTCACACCGGGATCTGCTGCCTGACGTCACACCGACCGCGGCGACTGAGACCGCGACGACTGAGACCACAGCTGAATGTGTTGTGGCTGAATTTGTTGCGGCTGAATTTGTTGTACTGGTGAGAACGCTGCCGCAGCTTCAGGCAGCGGTGCGATCGCAAATCAACACCCTCAATTGCGAGTTTGAAAACCCCGCTAGCTACCGCGACGCGGTGCAAATAGTCACAGCGGCAAAGGCCACTAATCCGGCACTTCAGCTGTTTATCGCACCGCCACGCATTACAAAACCTAGCGAGTACTATATTTTAGAGCAGGTCAAAAAAGCCGGTGCAGATGGCTACCTGGTGCGCAATTACGACCATTTGGCGTTTTTCGCAGGCGAGCGATGTATAGGAGACTTTTCGCTCAACGTCGCCAATCCAATCACAGCGGCTTACTTCAAAGAAGCGCTGGGACTAGAGCGAATCAGCGCCTCTTACGACTTAAACGTTCAACAGCTAGAAGACTTGCTAGGCAGTGCGCCTGCCCACTGGTTCGACATTACCCTGCACCAGCATATGCCCATGTTCCACATGGAACACTGCGTATTTTGTGCGTTTCTATCCGAAGGAACAGATTTTACCAACTGTGGCAGGCCCTGCGACCAGCATGAGGTAAAGCTGCGCGATCGCACCAATACAGAACATATCCTCAAAGCCGACGCAGGCTGCCGCAACACTCTCTTCAATGGCCGAGCTCAAACGGGCGCAGAGTTTCTCTCTCGGTTTATCGAAAAGGGCGCCCGTTCCTTTCGCATTGAGTTCCTAAACGAAACATCCGCACAGGTAAGCAAAACGCTTCATGCCTATCAACAGCTGCTAAAAGGAGACATAACCGGCGCCGATCTGTGGCAACAGCTGAACCTATCGAGTCAGTTAGGTGTCACCAGAGGCACGTTAGAAAAACACCATCGATAAGGACCCTACAACCATGAAAATTTCGCTGAATGCACGCTTGGGCCCAGCTTTTAGCAGACTCTGGCAAATGACGGCCGCCGCCATCTTTGTAGCAGCCTGGGGAATTTCTATCGACTCACAGCCCGCCTACGCCTGCTCTTGCGTCCGTCCAGAGTCAGCGACGGCAGAGCGCGATCGCGCGACCGCTGTTTTTACCGGAGAGGTTACAAGCATCACCGATGGCGACATGGGCTATATCGTTGAATTCGACGTTACTGAAAATTGGAAAGCCGCTGAAACGGATACTATTCAAATCAACACAGCTGGCAACAGTGCCGCCTGCGGCTATGCTTTTGAAGTCGGCCGGCAATACTTGGTCTACGCGCACGGAGAAGAAAACGATTTGGGCGTTACCCTCTGTAGCCGCACAGCGCAAATAGACAGCGCCAGTGAAGATATCGTTGAGCTAGGCGGCAGCGCACCAGTTGCACCTGTCGGCGAACGCTCGCCCGGCTGTCAGTCTATTAGCTAAGCTTCACCAAAACCATCCTGACCGTCCTCTAGAGGGAGTGAAGTCCTAAGTTAGGACGTGCATTAATTGATACCTCACGCAGATGCAGCTTGCCGCAAAACTGACCATTGGCTGGGCAGATATTCCGCGATCGCAGTTCACTGCAACCGCCCTGCACAACCGTGCGATCGCCGCCCCCCAGTACGAAAAAAGCCTTTTCTATCAGCTTCAGACCGCCGCCGAACATACCCGAGTCCTAGGAGTAGATCAGCTTTTCCGCCAAACCTGCGGCGGATTTGCGCCCATTCAGCAGTTCATTGGGGCGCTCACTTACTTACCGATTATTCCTGACGGGCCTTCGCCGCTCCTGTGCGAAATTGACCTGTTCGCCTACACGTTTCTGGTCGGCACGCACAAAATCGACCGGCTGCTACCGATCTTTGACGCCAACGACATCGAACTCGCAGAAATAAAAACCGGCTGCACAGAAGCCCTCCAAGCGCTCGAAGACTTTGAGCGCACTGGCACACTCCCCTCCAAAATGAGTGAGCTAGACGCGCAGCAGTACCTCTCAATCCGCAGAATTATCGCTAGCCCCGCCGCTAGAGACGAATGGCGCATTCTGGCTCGCCTGCTGATTAGCGGGCCGTCTACCGCCAGCAATCTAGAGCGCGAGCTAACGGTAGATTACGCTTTCGCACATCAGACGCTGCGGCTGTTTGAATCCATTGGCATCTTTGCCCGCCAAGGCGAAAAGTCAGGCACAAACGCAACAGAAACTATCTTCGTCATCAATAAAGTCGCCATTCCACTCGTCCTGTTCTGTCTCAAAGAAACCCTGGGACTAGATCTGCTCGGAAATCTATCAGCCCTGATAGAGGCCCTTTATGAATAGCTTCGTTAGCCAGCTCATTAACCCTTACACTCTGGCTTATCTGCTCATCCTGATTGGGTCGCAGGTACTTTACCAGCAGTGGCAACAGCGTAAGCGCGATCGCATTTCAACCCAGCGCCGTACCCGCGGACTGCCTACCCGCAGCCTGCTTGGCCGCACAGAACGCCTCAGCCATCGCCGAAAAACTGCCGCCGTTGAAGTCGCTTTACTCATCATCACGCTCATCGGCGTACCGATTTTCCTACTAGCCATTGCTCGTCGGCTAAATAGCGTGGAGCAAAGTACCGCGACCGATCAAATGGGGCTAGCAATTATCACCGGCAGCGTCTTGCTCTTTATCCTGCTGGGCGGAATGCAGGCCGCCACCGCGTTTATTAACGGCTTTGCCTACAAACTGGTCGCGGCCTTTTCAATTCCCTTTCAGATAGGCGACCACGTGGTGGTAGGCAGCATCAGCGGCAGAGTGACCCAAATTAGTATCTTTTTCATTAAGATCAAAACGCTCACAGGTCAGCAGGTGAGCATGCCTACTCACACCTTATGGACCCAGACTGTTACCACCCTCAATGGACAAGCGCCGCTGTGCGAGATGGTCTTTTATCTCTCATCGACCATCAGCAACGAGCAGTACGCCATCGCCGAAAATCTAATTTTAGAAACCGTTCGCTCATCGGCTTACGTCGAACCCTCTAAGCCGGTACAAATTTACTGCACGCAGCTGCCCGACGTTATTCAGCTCACGACCACCGCGCATGTCACCGCCGCAGAACATGTCGTGGCTTTTCGTAGCGATGTCACCCGTCAGTTTCTTGCCTTCGCCCGTCAAAAGCAGCTGCCGCTTGCCACCCCGCAATACAGCTCATAGCTAGCCATAACCAAATGGCTCAATCCGATAGCTCAAACAGCTTGGAAATCCGCTGACGAATCCACATCAGCGGATTACTCACAGCTAGAATTAAGAGTTATCTCCCATCTAGCCTCAGA
>CALDSK010000159.1 GCA_937911865.1 uncultured Synechococcus sp. | reverse complement strand
CATTTTCTGACCTTAACCTCTGCATATCTGTAATCTGGATACTGGCTGGCAGTCCATGGTGCGCAAAAAACAGTCGATACAACTCGCAGGCCGGACGACAGGCATTTCCTTCCAAAACAACCAGACCCAGACTAGAGAGCTGATGAGCAACCGCTGCTTCCACCTCAACCGGAGCTGACGAGGTCACAATCTGCTGCATCACGTCTATCAACGTCAGCTGATCTTGCAAAATATCGAGACATGACTGTAGGTGATGTCGGTAAATTCCAGCAGGAGTTGGCGCTTCGGTCAAAAGCTGAGAAAGCGACAGCTTGCCCTGCTTGAGGTGATAAAACGCAATCGATAAAAGATAAGGATGTCCGCCAACTAACGTTTTGAGATCTCGAAAGTCTTGATTACTCTCGAATGTCACACCGTATCTCTCAGCCAGCTGTTGAGTTTGATGGCTATCAAATGGTTCTAAATGAATAGGAAGTCCTACATTAAAAGGTGACTTATAAATATCGAGCGGAACATACACATCTGTAGAATGTACCACCAGCGTTCGCAGTTTTTGGAAGCCGACCTCCTCGTGTATCACTGTGGAGGTTTGCTTGGCTTGCTCATACCAAACCCGCAGCAACGGCAAAAAATCGCGCGCAATTTTGGGCCGTTCAAACACTCGATTGACTTCGTTGAGCGCTAGCACAATGGGCTGGTCGATAGCCTCTAATAGATACTCTTCAAAGTAAATTGTGGCGCTCAGTTTAGCGCCTGTTGCATCACTCCAATATTCGTCTAACAGGGGCGGCAGACGAAGTTTGTGAGCCACCACAATGCAAAACCATCGCAAGAACTGAGAGAGATCGGTAAAAACAGAATCTTCTGCCGCTTGGAAATCAACAACGACTGTCCGATAGCCCAGCTTGCGCGACCGCTCTAAGAGTCTGATTAGCAGGGAGCTTTTGCCCATGTAGTGAGGGCCTTTGATTCGTGTCAGGCTACCAGAAACCTGCAAGTTTTGATAGCACAGCGACTCTACCGGAGACCTTTCAACATATAACGGAGACTCTAGCGCCAAGGCACCACAGGGAAACTCCGTTGCAGCGACATGAGGTAAAGCAGACATCTACGAATCCCATAAATCAAAAAATATTAATAACATTATCTTAAGATAAATTGTCGCAGATTAGATACGTTGTCAGGCCAGTAAAACTACGGATTGCGCCAACTATCATAGTCACTTTTTCACAGGCTTCTTGTTGTACGGGTCTATTTTGCGAGCTTTGGCGTTTACCGATCTTAAACAGATTTTCTCTCAGCGGGCACGATGCAAATCGTTACCTTTCTCAAACTTTTTTCCTTTCTATCGACGGCGTAGAAACAACAGAGATTATTGTAGGTTGTTTCCCTGCTGCTTTTCTAAAAAGCGAGCGATCGCCTGTTCAAATACTTCAGGATCTACCATAAAGGCCCAGTGATTACTGTCCAGCTGACATAGCTCCAGCTGCGTTAAATGCGCTTTGTATGGCGCCAGCTGCCGCCGAGAGGTATTAATGCCCTTAGTCATATAGACCAGCAGCGAAGGCATATCAATCGGCTGTGTGAACCCTGGAACTTGCATAACATCAGTAAACATAGGCTCTCTAGCTGCGATCACAAACTTACTGCCCCACCTGCCATCGGCTTTCGCTTCTACGCCATTTTCAAAGATGATCTGTTGCAGCGGTGACCAGCCCTGGTACTGCTTTAACTGTTTTGCCTGTGCGATCGCAGCAGCTTTGTCTTCAAACGGCCCCAGCATTTTCAAAAAAGGCAGCAGCTTATAGTAAATAGGAAAGAGAATTTTTGTCCAGCTCGGAAACGTGCCAATTAGAGCCGGATCTATCAGCATCAGACTTTGAAAGCGTGAAGGTGCCTGACGCGCCCAGACAGCCGCCATCTTTGCCGACCAGGAATGCCCCAAAACATGGGCTGATGACCAATTTAAATGAGCCATCAGCGCTTCTAAGTCATCGATAGTCTCCGCAAATCCATAGCCCGCTCCAGGTTTACCGCTCTCCCCATGGCCTCTCAAATCCGGAGCAACAATGTGGTACTGCTGCTGCAGCGCATTGCCCAGGCTCAGCCATACCAGCGCGTGATCGGCCATACCATGCAGCAAAAGCAATGGAGCAGCCGTATCTTTCCCTTCACGCTTTGGCGATTCACCTGTCGGCCATTCTAGATAGGACAGCGTTATCCCACTGGGCAAAGCCAGCGTCTTTCTAGGGGGAAATTGCATCATAAAGTCTTTAATGAGAGCAAAAGAGAGATAGGAATAGACATAATTCCTAGTCTACAACAGCTTTCTCTCAACGATGAAGCATATTTTGTTCGCACGCCTGTCATAGATAAGTTTTCTTTGCCCTCAGCTTTCGATACAGCCATACAAAGTAGCCATATGAAGCGGCTGTACAAAGCAGCCGTATGGGTCAAACAGATAAAAAGTGCATAAGGCGATCGCAGCAAGTTCTACTTAGGGGCAGAAAGAGTCATTCCCCCAAAGCACTATGTTTTTTAACTCAGCCGTCCTAGCGATCGCAATCACAACCAATGTTGTTTCTCTACCCACCTACGACTGTGTTCCCTGTCAGCAGAAAACAATTTATATGCCTGATATACCCGCCCCCGAAATGGCATCAGCTAGTCACTTAGCGGTGCCAACTGACGATGCAACGCTAGTTGCGGCTAAGAAACAACCAAACTACGCTCGCAACAAAATTGAATCACTAGAGAAAGTTTAAGATCTGTTCCTACAAGCTACAATCATCCACCCAGCCGGTGATTGTGGCTTACAACGCTAATCATCGCGCTTCACAGGCGATAGTTTCTCTCTAGAAAAGCTCAACAAGAGACAGTCAGTAAAATTGTTGCTATGCCCTCCATCAAAGCCTCTGTAGAAGGACTCTCGCTAATTAAACAGGCGATCGCCCAAAAGGGTTGGAGAGTTCGCGACGATAGATGGTTAGTTGCAGCTAGCTACCTGCTTGAACCCAGCGGAGACTGGCGGGCAGATGGCCCGTATGCCTATGGCTGTAGCTTACAAACCTGGGAGAGATTTTTGCAGGGAGTCGCGATTCGCGATCGCAGCTTTCTTGCCTTCTGCCAAGTATTAGACTTGCCTTCCAGTCAAGTTTTAGACGCTGCGACTTCATCACTCAAGCAACTTACTGAACAGCAAAGCCCATTGCTAAAGCTCGGGAAAATAACACTGCCCTCTAATCAAGAGCTTCTAAATCGCATAGTATCGCTGGAGCATCGCATGCAAAATCTAGAAGATCGACTCAATGAAAGCCAGAACTAGCCAGTAACAGCCAGCCAATAACAGATAGCCAGTGACAGATAGCCAGTGACAGATAGCCAGTAACAGCTACTAAGCAAAGACGCTCATGCTTAGTAGCTCGCTGAAAGATGGCTGCTATCTAGCTATTTGTAACGGCTATTTCAGAAAAAGTGCATAAGCTAGCCCTATCTATCTGTATTAACAAACATAGGGGCTGAACGACTTGATGACATTTGTCATAGTCCGATGGTGACATTCATAAGATGTTTGCTCACGGCTAAGCTTCTATTTTTGAGCCATTGAATTCAATCCCTATTTCATTTTCCATTGTTTACCATAGGAATCGCAGTCTCGTGCAACTCATTTATCGCGGACAATACTATAAAAAGCCCTTAGTCCCAGCTACAACCAGCAAAATCAAATTTCCCTGCGTCTATCGCGGTGTCCCCTACCAAATGAAAAGTAATTTTTCTTATAAAGAGAGTGCGCCAAAAGAGAGTCAGTTAACCTATCGCGGCGTGCCCTATCGCCTCAGACACTAAACCCACCGCGCGCACTGCCATCACCATGCGCTGACCCATCTTTAATACATACAGCGTCTCGTCCAACAGCCCTTCTCAACAGGAAAAAAGATGTCTGCAAAACTTGTTACCATTGGTGATAGCCTTACACAAGGATTTCTAAACGGTAGTATCTCCAAAACGCATCTCTCTTATCCCGCGATGATCGCAGAGTGTTTAGGCGATTCAGAGTTCAAAATCCCTGATTTCTCCGGCGCAGGCGGCTTACCCCTTAACCTAGAAGCCCTGCTCAACCATCTAGACAGTCAGTACGGCAGCTGCCTACTTCAAGCTAATCTTGAGCTACAGCAGCTGACTATCGGCCACTTCGTAGACACCGTTGAAGACTACTGGGAAAGAGGCCCAGGCACTCAGCCTTCTACCACAGGGCCACTGCACAGAAACCTGGCAGTCTGGGGGTTTCAGCTACCAGAATGTGACACCCTTTCCGACCAAATTTGTCAGCAGATCATTCCCCCCGCTGAAGATCATCAGGGCCAGCAGCCTGAGTTTGCGCTGCACCGAACAGCCCGGCGAACGCTAAACCCCAGCCAGTCTACGGCGTATGAGTCACTCACTCAAATAGACATCGCCCAAAAAATTGCAGACGCTGAAGGCATTGATAATCTCATCTTTTGGCTGGGCAGCAACCACTGCTTAGACACCGTTGTCAAACTAAACGTGGAATGGTCAACAGAAGAGACGATTCATCAGCCCATACACTTACGAACCGCTAATCTGTGGCGGCCAGAACATTTCAAGCAGGCACTTCATCGAGTCGCTAGCAAAGTATCGGCGATAGGTGCAAACAATGTCTTCGTGAGCAATGTTCCTCACATCACCATTCCCCCTGTGAGTCGTGGCGTAACCCCTGGCGCAGCTCCTGGTACGGGTCAAGATGCCGATGGATATTTTGAATACTACACTCATTTTTGGATTTGGGATGAGGAGTTTGACCCGGCCAAGCACCCTCATTTGACGCGATCGCAGGTCAAAGAAATTGACGCTGTCGTTGACGAATACAATCAAATCATCCAGAATGAAGCCGCTATCTGGGGATGGCATCTGGTCGATACCGCAAATGTTCTAGACAGGCTAGCCTTCCGTCGACAGCAGGGAAAACCCCGCTATAGTTTTCCACCCGAACTCGTAGTGGCACTTCGTGACAATCCTAAAACACAAAACCGTGTACTCAGCGATGGTACAGTTCTTTTGGACACGCGCTATCTCCGTATGGAACCAGAGGCTAAAACGCCTGATAATCTCTACAAGGGCGGCCTGTTTGGCTTAGACGGCTTACATCCAACAACACTAGGCTACGGCTTAATCGCCCACGAATTTCTTCAGGTCATGCAAAAAGTTGGATGTGAGCAGGGAAATAACCCTGTTATGAAGCCGCTCGATTGGGAGAAGATCATTGCGCATGATTCTCTCCTCACCAATCCGCCTGCCAGCTTAACCGAATTGAGAAAAATATTAGCTGTTCTATTCAGTCAACCACCCACTATGGAATCATCAGAAACGCCTAACACCAGAGGATTGAATATGTCAAAAGCCACCCCGTTTAAGGCAATAGCTTCCCTTGCCAGTCCGTCTATTACCAGTCCGTCTATTAACAGTGGCACTAACAACGTCACTAATAGCGTCACAAAAAAGAGATGGAAGAAAAGAGGCCCTGACGATCAAAGCGGCAGTAGCGGAGATCAAACGGGCGGTGGTGAGAGTAACCAGCCTCAGAGTGAAGAGAATGCGCAACAGCAGCAGTCCTAGACTGAAATAGCGCAAACTGAAATAGCGCAGACTGAAATAGAAGTCTGAAATGGAACCCTGATGGCCCCCTTCTATAAGAGATTTTTCATGAAAAATCTCTTATAGAAGGCTCACCAACTATATGGGATAGTTGATGAAGTAGCTGCGGTCAGCTAGAGTTTATGACGTGGCGTCTTTTTATGAGTAAGTGCCATGAACAACTCGTCAAACACTTTTGACAAGGCCAGGCAATCTCTATGGCAGCAGCTTCCCCAAGAAACGCGGACGCGCATCTTGTTACTCTATGCGCTCTTGATGTTGGTCTTGACAGGGCTTACAGTCCCCATATTTAGGTATTTCCTGTTTCAACGAGTGGAGCGGCGAGTGCGAGACGATCTCGCTCACGAAAGAGAAGAATTTTTAGAGGCTTTCGCAGATTGGCGACGTCCTGAAGGACAAAGTGCTCAAGATCTAAAAACTTTTGTTGTTGAATACTTAGATAATAACTACACAGAGGATGATAATTTTCACGTTATTCTGATCGAAGGCATTGGCTATTTTTCTAGCCCAGACTATTTACTCGATCCCTTCAAGCCAGATTCAGACCTTTTTAAGCAGTGGCAAACGGTGACTGCCCCTATGAGAGATAGTCAGCCAAGCGATGATCCTGATATTGGCAAACTCTTGTACAAGGCTGATCCACTCATTGTTGACGACAGACAGCTAGGGGTCCATGTAGTGGTTCACGCGGCAGCAGGAGAGCGTGAAGAATCATTGGAGGGAGTCTATGTATTTAGCTGGATGATTGTCGTCGTGGTGGGACTTTCGATGCTATTGGCATGGATAGGTGCAGGCCGTCTCCTCAAGCCGATTCAAGAGCTAGCGACAACGGCACGCTCCATTAGCGAATCAGACCTCACAAGGCGCATCCCGCCGATAGAAGGGCACAGCGAACTGGCCAATCTAACCAATACGTTCAACGCCATGATGGATCGTATTCAGCAAGCGTTCGACAGCCAGCGTAATTTTATTAACGACGCGGGCCATGAGCTGCGCACGCCTATCACCATTGTTCGAGGGCATTTAGAGCTGCTAGATGACGATCCTCAAGGCCGCCAAGAAACTGTAGAGCTAGTTATAGACGAATTAGACCGGATGGCGAGACTGGTCAACGATATGATTTTGCTGGCCAAATCTGAGCGAGCAGATTTTTTGCGCCTGGAAACGATAGAAACTGGCGCGCTGGTCAAAGAGCTATTTACCAAAGCTCAAGCCCTAGCCGATCGCAACTGGACGCTGTCAATCGAAAATCAGGGCATGATGGTAGGCGATCGCCAACAGCTAACCGGGGCGCTGCTCAATCTACTGCGTAATGCCGCTCAGCATACCCAGACGACCGATACCATAGAGCTAGGCTGCCGTATTACGGCAGAACGACCCGTGACCGATAGCCGGAACACAAAGCAGACGACAGCTCAACGGTCCATCGCTCAGCAGGCTCAGTTTTGGGTCAAAGATTCTGGCATAGGCATTAGCGACGCCGAGCAGCAGCGCATTTTCGGCCGATTTGCTCGGGGAAAGGGAAAACAGCGACAGTCTGATGGTTCCGGGCTAGGGTTGGCGATTGTCAGCGCAATTGCCGAAGCGCACGGCGGCAGCGTCTCAGTCGTGAGCCAGCTGGGTAGGGGTTCTACTTTTCAACTCAACTTACCGGTCCGTCCAACGCACACAGCGCCAGTCAGAACTCACTAGGCGGCGGAAAATGTTGTCTGACAGCAGCAACCAAATCCGTAAAGCGAAAAGGCTTTTGAAGATAGTCGTTAGCACCAGCTGCGATCACCTCTGACTGACTGTAGGTGTGAGCTGTCATGATGATAATTGGGATAAGATCGCCTCGCTTGCGGATCGCTCTAAGCACAGCCCAGCCGTCCAATTCTATCAATCCAATATCGAGCAGAATTAGGCTGTAAGCGGTTTGTTCACTCAGTGCGATCGCCTGCCGCCCGCTGCTGACGACAGTGGTTTGAAAGCCACTTTTTTTTAAGCCTTTGGTGATGAATGCAGAGATATTTTGCTCATCTTCGACGATCAATATGTGACACATGAAAAGGAATTTAAACTTACGGCCTTCTACCGAAGACGTGTAATAACAGTGCTTACTGGTAGAACACTAACCTTTCGCGCCCTGTGTTTGCATGAGAGGTTTCTCATCCTATTGTTGATGTTGATCACTCTGCTGAGATACAGCTATGAACGCCAGCTATGAACACTATTGACAGATACCTTGGTGATGGTGCTCAACATAGTCTTCAATCTGCTCACAGCCTATCTCTATCAAAGTGTCCAACGCTACTGCGGTCTCCAAATTCCACATCGTCACCGTCCTATCTACAGTGGCGGTCGCGAGCTTTTCACCGTCTGGGCTTACGGCAATGCCCGCTATACCCTCTCGATAGCCTGCGAAAATATTCACACGCGAACCGCCTACAGCCCACCGTCGAACTGTTCTATCTACGCTGCTCGAAACAATCTGAGCATCGCCTGAGCTAAACGTAACATCAATAACAGCACCTTCATGTCCTTCTAATATCTCAACAAGCTCACCATCGCGACGCCAGAGCCGAATAGTACTATCGTCGCTAGCTGAAGCGACAAACTGATCATCTGAGCTAAAAGTCACGCTGTTTACACCTGCGGTATGCCCCTCTAGCGTTTCAATAGGCGAGCCATCCCGGTGCCAAAGTCGCACAGTGCCATCGTCCCCTGCTGAGGCGATGCGCTGACCATCAGGACTAAACGCAACAGCATTAATACCATCCGTATGACCGCTAATAGTTGTGATTAGCTCACCACCATCGCGCTGCCACAGCTTAATCGTGGCATCATCACCAGCAGAAGCAACCATCTCACTATCCGGGCTAATGGCAACATCGGTCACCCAGCCCTGATGACCCACAAGCGTCAGTAACAGTGAGCCGTCTAATCGCCAAAGCTTGATTGTTTCATCTCTACTGGCAGAAGCAACAAACTGTTGATCGGGGCTAAAGCTAACGCCGTATACAGTATCAGTATGGCCGTTCAAACTCCGGACCAAAGCAGGAGACAGCGTGGCATCCGAGTTCCAAAGCTTAACAGAATTATCCTGGCTGCTAGAAGCTATTAGCTGACCGTCAGGGCTAAAGGCAACATCCCAGACCATGCCTTCGTGCTTCTGGAAAGTTGTCAACACTGGATTGTCCCACTGCCAAAGTCTAACAGTTTTATCGAAACTCGCTGAAGCGATCGCCCGACCATCCGCACTAAAGGCAACGTCAGTCACGCCGTTGGTGTGACCTCGAAAGTGAGAGACCAACATGCCATCACGCCGCCACAGCTTGAGCGTTTTATCATTACTCGCAGAGGCAATATGCTCACCATCTGGGCTAAAGGCGATCGCATATACAGTATTGTTGTGCTCATACAGCGTCCGCTGTGAATTATCCTGAAGGTTCCATAGCCTAACGCTCCTATCTGAACTGGCCGAAGCCAGCGTGTCACCATCAGGGCTAAACGCCACGTCTTGCACTGCCTTAGTATGGCCTGTGAGCGTTGTTCTTAGCGTGCCGCTAAGCGTCCACAGCTTGATCAGCGCGTCGTCACCACCGGTTGCCAGACTCTGCCCATCTGGACTAAAAGCGATCGCATCTATCTGAATGCCTTCTCTCGTTCCTTCCTCTGCTTCTTCCTTTATCTCTTCGTGCGCCGTCCACTGCTGAACCAATTCACCGCTACGCTGCCAAATCCGTACAGCACCCTCTTGACTAGCAGCTGCAATCAGCTGTCCGTCCGGACTAAAAGCCACCGCATTGACCGCTGCCGCATGACCAGTGAGCGTCATGACTAGAGTGCCATCTTTCCGCCACAGCTTAACTGTTTTATCATCGCTCGCAGACGCAATCATCTGCCCATCTGGGCTAACGGCCAGGCCCCAAATTGCTGCACTGTGATCTTCAAGACTATGCAACAATGTGCCGTCTGGATTCCAAAGCTTAACCGTTTTATCGTCGCTCGCGGACGCAATCATCTGCCCATCTGGGCTAAAAGCAACAGCGGTCGTTCCAGCCTTGTGCGCGGTCAAACGATTTTTCTCATCAACAGTGGAAACGACCTGTCGTAGCGCAGTCTCTACCGCCGACTGCGTTTCCTGCTCTGTCTGTCGTCCTAATAACCGCAATGAAGAGAGCTTTTGAGCCGCCTGAAGGGCTGCCACAAGCGAATCCAAGCGCTGATTAGAAGCAAACAGCGCATCTGATGATGCCGCGATCGCCCTTACCTCATTCAGCTTTGCACGCTGGCTGCCGTACCAGGCAACAGCCATCAGGCTTGACGTCACCAGCAGCCCCATCCACAGCGCACCAAAAGCAAGCCATCGCCTACGCTTTTCTCGTTTCTCAATTCCCTGCTGAGCCGACAGGCTATCTTCAACAAACTGCCTATCTTTAGAACTCAAATCAGCCAAACGGCTCTCATACCAGTCTGTTGCCGTCGCTAAAGACTTGCCCCTAAGTAAATCACTATCGTCTCTTCCGTTTTTCTCCCACCGTTTTCTAATCTGTCGCAGCTCTTCCTGCCAGCGCCGGAATACTCCATCTGCTTGCAGCCAATAGACCAGCCGCCCCCAGCTGTAAATCAACGCCTCATGAACAATTTCAACACTCTCCTTTTCAGTTAGCGAATTCCGGTTAGTCACCACCAAACGAGCAGACGCTAGCTTAGCAACTAGCCCCCAGTTGTCATCACCAACGTCATCACGGCTAGCCATCCGACGAGTCGCATGGGTTGCCGGGTTTGTTGTCGTATTGAATTCAACCAGCTGCATAAATATGCGCTGTACGCGCCGCTGCTCATCGGCAGATAGCCCTGCATATACCGCGTCCGCATGATTAGCGATCGCTTCTTCCACCCCACCAATAGCCCGGTAGGCCGCGTGGGTCAAACGGCCCTTCTCCTGCTGCGCCCATAGCTCTGTTAGGGCAAACTCCAACAGCGGCAAATGCCCTGACTGAGCAGCCGTCGATTGAATCAGCTGCTCAGTCAGTCCAGGCTCTAAAGTCACCCGCAGTTTTGCTGCGGGTCGTGTAATAGCATCTGTCAGCTCCGCCGAATTCATCGGCCCCAAATTATAGCTACCCGCCTGTAAAGCATCGCTAAGACGCCGATTGCTTAAAGCTTCACCATAAAAGTCTGCTCTCATAGCTAGCAGCAAAGTGAAAGCGGGCGCAGATTGAACAGCGTTCAACAGCAGATTTAAAAACGGCTCTCGGTCTTCGGCTCGGCAAAGTGTATAAAGCTCCTCAAACTGGTCTAACACCAGTAGCGATCGCCCGCGACTGTGAGCAGAAATTGCCTCACACAGCGCTTGATCATTCTGTTGAAATCTGACCGCCAGCTCTAATATTTTGAGTCGAGAATCTACTTTCAGCCGAGACTCTGTGTCATCCGCTCCGGTTGCTTCAGCGTCGCTTTCTGTTGCTTTCTCTATATCTGTCCAACTAGAGAACAAAGCCTCAGCTAAACTCCCAAAGGGATCGGCACCGGGCCGACAGGTCACTATCTGCCACTCTTCTTCTCGACCTGGAAAGCTGTGGTCTGGAAAGCTGTGGTCTGGAAAGCTGTGGTCTAGAAAGCTGTGGCCCTGGCGCAGTCGCGGCAGCAGGCCTGCAAACACCACAGAAGACTTACCGCTGCCAGAAGGGCCCATCACAGCGACAAACGGCTGTTGAGTCACCGCTTTCAACAACGCTTCTACGACTTTTTCTCTACCAAAAAACATATGGGCATCGGCTTCCTCAAACGTTGCTAGCCCCTTGTACGGGCAAGCTGCCACGCCACCCAGCTGAAACCAGGCCGTGGGCTCTACAGCCGGATTTTGACAGAGTACCGGCAGCCAAGACGCCCCCGGAAATTCATTTTCTAGGCCTTGTAGCTGTCCCCTCGACTGCCTTATCGCTAAATACAGCGGTAGCTTCTCAGTCGCAAAAGCTGTCAAAAAGTGTTGTAAAAAGATTTGTGCGACTCGGTTAGGCACCGGCTCACGCATCACAATAATCTGAGGAATCTGCAAACCACCAATCGATTGGGCAATGCCAATACCATCACAAGAATTGAAAATCGCTAGCTGCAAACCGTGGGCGATCGCATGTCTCAACCCTTCCTCTAACTGTTCAATCGTCAAACTGTTATGAACAGGCGCATTGTTAATATATAGCCGTCCGCGCTCCCCTTCCGTCTGGCTGTGTCCGGCAAAAAAGAGAATGTCCCAGCCGCGTTTATCCCAAAGATACCGATCGAATATGTGACGAGAAGGGCCGACTAAAAAGGTTACTTCAGCATCCGGTAAAGCCTGAAGCACCTGACGTTCAGGCTCTACATCAATGCCACGACTATCGCCTAC
The DNA here is from genome assembly GCA_937911865.1 of uncultured Synechococcus sp. GTDB lineage: Bacteria > Cyanobacteriota > Cyanobacteriia > Phormidesmidales > Phormidesmidaceae > Phormidesmis. Next base: position 14,396 of record CALDSK010000159.1, on the reverse strand, counting down.
AACGGCCAGAATTCTGACTTGTTTTTTATATCGCCGGGCAGAGGCAGTCTCTCTCTGACAATAGTCTAGCTGGCTCAGCGCCATCTCAGCGTTAGGATAGTCTTGAAAAAACGTCCAACACTGCCAGGGCAGACGCAGCAGCACGTCGTCGTTAGTTTCAAAGATGACTCTGACGTTATCTGTCGGATTAAGCTGCGATCGCAGCTGCCGTTCTACAGACCGCAACCCGTCCGAACTCAGCCAGTCATTAATTGCCTGCTTAAGCTGACAGCTCAGCTCATCAAAACTTTGCTGCGATACCTGAGTAACCCCGACCGCATCAATCTCCAACTCATCCGCCGCATCCTGCATGCGCATATTAAGAACAAGTCGATCAGACAGCGCTCGATAGGTAGACTGCCAAACGCGATAGATATCAGCTAGCTCGGGCGCAGGCGGCAGGCTACCAATCGTCTGCTGCACCTGCGGGCGCTGCGCCGTCCACAAACGAGTCGCAATGTGAGGAAGTCCTTGTCGAAGAGAGCCCTTTCCTAAGCTAATAACAACAGTTTTACTCACCTGGCTGACTCAATCCTCATAGCTTAAACACTTCGCTTACCTTCACGCCATTGAGCGCCACTTCAACCGTAAACTGAATACCCGATTTCCCTCTAAACGACCTCAGCTGAATATAATTGTCTTTGGCCCGAGAAGTGACCTCCTGCAACACTCTATCCGTGCTAGAGCGCAAGGTCACTGTCAGCTGCGAAGGTAGCGTCAAGTTGTCTCCAGTTGGCAAAATTTGTACGTTAACACCAATCTTACCGTCTTCAGGCATCACCGTTACAACCAGCGCCACGGTATGTTGATCTAGCAGCATACCTAAATTAATTAGCTTTCCGCCTCTAATGCCAGGCATGTCCGCGCGCGTACTCCAAGCCAAATTTGCCTCCGGGTTGATTAACTGATCAATTGACTGCCACCCTTCTGTTATCGACGTCTCTATCCACTGACCCAGGCGCGTCAAAGAAGTCTCTTCTATGCGAGAATCACCTGTAGCCTCAGTAGCAGCCTGCGGCAGAGCAATAGTGCTGGGATGAGAATATTGCACATAGCCCAGCAGATGATTGATTTCTTCATCCCAAGCTGATAGCGGCAGTAGATACTGATTTAAGGGCTGATTCGAGGACTGAGAAATCCCTTCCAGCTGTCGTATCAGCTCGTCGTAGCGCAGGCATCCTCTAATCACAGCTTCCTGCTGCTCCTCTATAATTTCTAAAACAACATACAGATGTGCTGCCAAGTCAGGCGCTTCAACAAGACTTCGAGGAAATCTAATCACCTCATCCAAAACGTGCTCTGTAGCGATCAGGCATACGCTAAATCCTTCTATTGTCAGATAGCTATTCGGTTCTGTTCTAGCTGCCGTTTTAGCACTCTCGACTTGAACCGTAGCCGTAGGCAGCTTCTCTCTGGCCCAAACTTCAAAAGCAGATAGGCCCAAACTATTGAGGTAGGCCTGCCACTGCTGCGATTCGCCTTGAAAACGATTGCTGAAGGTTTTGGCCAGGCTAAAGTGCTCTGGCTCTAGCCAGAGAGACTCGGTTAAAGACAGACGAACGCTAGAAGAATTCATAAAAAGAGTTGCCATGATAGTTGGACTAAGTAATAGAGCTGTCCCGTAGGGTTTTCCTACTAGAAGAATCGTTAGGAGTACTGTTGCAAGTAGGAAATAAGCACCCTGGCATATTCACTATTGAGCGAGCGATTTTTCCCAGCTTTAGTTTCCGAGACCGCCTCCCCAAATATCTTGCTATCGATAAACAGCTCGATTTGTTCCATCAGCGTGCGCAGATACTCTGGGTCGGCGGGTGTAGCGCTCAAACCCTTCGCTTGGGCCTCTTTTAGGATAGGTGCCAAAAGAAACTGAGCGGTGAGCTGACGAACCTGGCTCAATAGCTCTCCCGGATTAAGAATGCGGCGCGTTTGGTCCCAGCTGCTCATGCCCAACTGAGGTCCAATTTCTCTGAGCGATCGCCCTTCCTCGTAGTAGCTTCGAAGGCCAGTTAGGTATGCGCTAGCAAAAGGCGCGTATTTTTTACTCTTCTTCAGTTTCGCAATCCGGCTTTGAACAGCCTGCTCAATAGAGGTTGTAAGAGCGATCGCTAGCTGCTGCTGTAAAAAAGCTAAAAAGTCTTGCGAGTCTATCTCTGACTCATCTGAAGCTTCCGCTGGCAAATCTCCTCTCAGAATATAATCTCCTGTTTCTTGATCTTTGATCTCCAAAGGTTCTCTTGCACTCCAAATATCGAAGGCTCTCAGCTGCTGGGCGATCTGCTTAATCCCTGTCAACAGTTCCGAAGAAAGACCAAAGGCAGCGTCTCCACGTTCCAAAAGCGCATTCATTTCAGTCAGCTGCTCAGCCGTAGGTGGCTCGCAGCGACCATATTGTTTTTTAGCCCTGCGATCGCGTCGATACACCGCATGAAACGCCTCCACCATCAGCTGCTCTCTTTGAGTTAGCCTAACCAGCTGGCTTTGTTGAATCCGGTTCAGCAGCGTCCAGTCACTAAACGGCTTAAACCCAAACTCCGCCAAAAAGTTTTTCAGCTCCGGATGCTGTTTTGTACGCAAAAACGCCCAGTTATCTAAACTCATACTGGAGCTGTCATCGCCCTTGTACGTTCTAAGCACTTCGACCGCAAAAATCTTGAAAGCTGAAGGCTGCAAATGACTATCGCTACAGACAACCTGCTGAGTTTTATCATCTTCACTCAAAACAACCAGCTTTTGGCCGTCATCATTCAGCACAAAAGGCAGTAAATCCTGATAGCTGAACGCTTTGTTTCCCGAAAATAAGCTGTCTATTTTCTTACAGGCCTTAAGAATCGGATCAGACACATAGCAACGCAGACACAGCCCGGCTTGAGCCCGCTTTTCAGCGTCACTATCAGCACGCCGAAATAAAGACAGCAAAACCTGCTGCATGTCTTTCGTTTGATTGTCTCTCTTCTGATAACAAAAGGCTTTGGCAGAAGGAATATCTCTATGCTGGTAGCGCAACCTGTCATCACCAGGATTTACACACCACAGCATCCAATATCTTGCGAGTGCTGCCATCAAAATATAGCCTCCGAATCTATGAACAATTTGCTACGAACAGTAATAGCTAGGTGGAAGGGAATTAAGCCTGTGCAGTGCTTTATGCTCGCTATCTGAGAGCTACTATTCATTAATTAGGGTGCCATCGGTATATCGGTGCAGAGAGTGCGGGTTTCTGGCGTACGCGCTTCTATCGCCTGCTGCTCAACAAAATCACGAATTAGCCTGCACCCCTGAGCGCGTAAGGCTGGCAAATCTTCCATAGGCCATTGATAGGCGGTGCCACCTTCTGCAAACGTCGTTAAGCCCTGAGCGCGCATATTAATATCGCGAATCGCGACACCTGGGTGGGCACTCCAGGTTGAATACGGTTCTTGAGTCTTTAAATTCCACAGCTGCACATTACCCTCACTATCCGCAGAAGAGAGAAAGTCGCCCTCTTCGCTAAACGAGACCGCATTAACTTCTGCGGTATAGACCTGAAAAATAGTTCTTTCTTGAGTCATTTCTAAATCATCTTGTTCCTGCGCTCTGCTATCGCGCCCACTATCGTCCAGCGGCCAAAGGCGAACCGTGCCATCTTCTCCACCGCTTGCTAGCTGATCAGCCTCGGGGCTAAAAGCAATGCTGCGAACCGCGCCTAAGTGACCAACCAGCTGTCCTAGAGAATCTCCTTGTGCATTCCATAAATAGATACCCCCCTCTTCTCCTGCTGTTGCTATCTGGTCTCCACTAGGACTAATCGCAGCGGCAGTAATATCGGCTGCGTCACTACGCCAGCTCACTAATTCCTGAGTATCAAGTGTCCATAAATGGACTAGATCACCGTCCTGTGCGCTCCTCCGGATACTGCCCTGTGTGAGAATAACTCGGGTGCCATCGGCGCTTATCTGAAAGTGTTTAACAACGCTCGAAGCCGCATCCTGAAAAGGCAGCGATTGCTCAGCCAGCAGCTGGCCCTCTGCTGTTCTCAACAGAAGTTTGTTATCTTGCGCGATCGCAACTTTTTCTCCATCTGCACTCAGCGCGATCGCTCTCACCGTATCAGATTCTCTCCAACGCGCTATCAGCTCTCCCTGCCGGGTCCAAATTCCAACATCAGCGCTACCTGTACTGGTAACTATCTTCCCTAGCGGACTCAGCGCCATCATCCGAATACTATCCATCGGTCCATCTAGCCCACTAGTCAGCACTCTATTCATCAGCTCATTCAGCATCGTGTGCTGTCTCTGAAAATTCCACAGCCGCAAAGTACCGTCGTCACCGCTACTGACTAACCGCTGACCATCCGGCGCAAAGCTCACATCTCTCACCGGGCCCTCATGACTTTGCAACACGCTCAAAGGCTCACCTTGAGCTGACCAAAGGCGCACGCTACCGTCTCCCGAGGCGCTGGCTAACTGCAAATCTGCCGATGCCGATGCCTGGCTAAAGCTCAATCCCCACACACGCCCCTGATGCCCTAACAGCGTCGCAACAAGATCACCCTGCCGGGTCCATAGCCGCAGCTGACCATTCTGCCCAGCCGTCGCTAACCGCTGACCATCAGGGCTAAATTTCACCACATGCAGCTCTCCCTGCTGCGCCTGTACCTGCTGTAACAGCCTGCCTTGCCGGGTCCATAGCCGAAAAGTCCCATCGTCCGAAGCACTCGCTATCTGCCGACCATCCGGACTAAATGCAACACTCCAAACGCCCGCCTCATGTCCTCTAAGCACGGCTACAGGCTGAGTAGATGAGTCAATTTCTTGTATATCCCACAGCCGCAGCGTCCGATCTCGACTAGCGGTTGCCAGCAGCCCACCGTCAGGGCTAAAGCTCAGTTCCTGCACAGCATCTGTATGGCCTTTAAAGTCTGCTAGCAGCTTCCCTTGCAAATTCCACAGGCGAACCGCACCTTCAACACCAGTCGTTACAACCTTCTCACCATCGGGGCTAACGCCAACGCTCAACACAGTACTGTGCCCGGTTGGCCACCGCAGTTTTTCTTTCGAGTATTGGTCTTGCTGCCGATCCCACAAAATCAAGCTGCCATCTTCACCAGCACTCACAATCAGCCGACCGTCAGGGCTCAGACTGCTACGGGTCACGCCCTGACCGGCCGCAAATCGATTGAGCTCTTTCGCCCCATAAACTGTTTTTTGTAAGGTTCCTGCCACCTGGTCACTCAGCTGAGCGTTTGGCCTAAACAATCTCAGCAAAGGACGTTTCAGCGTCTGAGCGGCTTTTAGGCTGTCGCTCAAAGCATCGAGCTGCTGTCCAGCCCTAGCGTTTACCTCTGCTGAATTTCTGAGCATTCGCACCTGACTGACCAAATCCGCCCGTCTTGCAACCAGAGCCGCCAGCAGCAAACCGCTAAGTGCAAGAATAACAGCAATCGCTACTCGCCAGCGCCAGCTAGCCGTTCGGCGTTTTAGCAGCACACTCTCTCGAACAAACGTTCTTTCGAGCTGGTTAAGGCTGTTATCTTCAGCAGCCAACTCTTCTTTAAAAATATCCAGATAGGGACTGGTGCTCCACAGAAACTGCCGAGAGGAAGTCTCAGCGCGAGGCGTAAGAGCAGGGTGTTCATCAGATCCCCCCGGTTGGCCAAAGTATCTCTCAACGCGCTGCCGAAGCCTCTCCCAGAAATAGCGCCCTAGCTGGTTCAGCCTATGTTCAACAGCATAAAAAGTACGGTCGATCGCGTTAATCACCGGCTCAGCCTTCGCCTGAACGGTTGCTTGCGATCGCAGCGATCGCCACTCTTCTGCGGCAGGGGTTAAACGCCGCTGCAAAATCAGCCGAGCTTCCTCAGCCTGCTTCCAGCGCAACAGCTTTTGCCAGCCCAGCACGAGCGCGTCATGAGCTGGCTCCACATAGGGCTGGCCATCTGGCGTCTTACCTTCTACCAGCAGCCTAGCCGCAGAAAACTGTTCTATTACGATCTGCACACGCTGCTGCTCTGAAGCTGAATACGCTAATTCAGAAAAAGGAACACTTCGGCGCGCCAGCTGCGATCGCCCCACAGCCACCATCCGCAGCATCACGTTGCGAACCGTAGTCGCATACTTTGGGTCACGGGCAACCAGCGCGTCGTATTCACTATCAGCCCGCTGAGTCAAGCTACGCGCCACCCCGCCCAGCTCTCGATAATCTGCCTCGCTCATCGTTCGCTCAATCAAATCACCTCTCGCACTCGCAATTTCCTGCCGCTTTAGATACTTCAGATACAGCTCGCTGAGCGTAAACGACAGCAATGGCAGCGCGCCCGGCATATCTGCCACTTCATCAATAATCTGATCAACCAGCGGATACTGAAGATTGTCCGACTGAAAGTAAATAACACGTTTAGAAGCAGGTTGAACAATTGCCTCGCGCAGCTCTAACCGCGTCATCGGCGGCACAACAAATCGCGACTTGTTCCAATGCGGCTGTAGCGCACTCTCTTGAAACAGCGGCTCAAAGTCTGAACGCAGCGTTACAACCAGTCTAAGCTGACTAGGGCAAGCCGCGATCGCCGCCTGCAACCCAGCCAAAAAGCGATCCTTTTCCTCGCGATCAACGCCAAGTGTAATTAGCGACTCAAACTGATCGATTACCAAAAGACACTTCTGCCGAGGATGTCGCTGACACCATCGAGTGAGAGAATCGGCGATAGGTTCAAAATTTTCCGATTGATTCAGACCTAGAACCTGCCATAAAGAGGTCACCGGAGAGCGGTCCAATCGCACAGGCGGCAAACTATACCACTGCTTTGCAACAGCGCCTGCGCTGCTCAGCCTTGGCATCAGACCAGCCTTTACCAGGCTAGATTTGCCGCTGCCAGAGGGGCCTAGCACCACAGTCAGCGGCTGCTGGCCAACCACACCGACTAGACGTTCAGTCAACGCCTCCCGACCAAAGAACAAATCGCTTTGAGCAGCGTCAAAAGCGGCCAGCCCCAGGTAAGGATTTTGAGAAACATCCAGCTTAGGAGCGGGTGGCAGGTTCAGCCGATGCCCAGGTGACAGAAAAATATATTCACCTTTGTCATGCTTCTCCAATGGCCAAATGCCAGGCGTTTGTCGGCGGCGGCGATCCTCGGTAGCCGGTTCAACCCGCTCTCGCAAATACAAATAAAGCTCGGTCGCGGTAATCACACCGTCACCCGCTGGCAAGCTGTCTTTAGCAGGCGGATAGATATCGGCCTTACCCGACAGAGCTTCTAGCAGCGCAGCGGCAAAAGGAGAATGTCTATCGATTTGACCGCGTGACGAGTTAATTGTGAGGGCGTCAAGCGCCTTTTGGTCGTAGGCGGCAGACGTAATCAGCTGCCACGCCGGATCTTGGATAAATCTGTCGTAACGCTCTTTGTGAATAACTTCTGGAATATGACCAATATCGCGCGTGCTAGACCAGCGAAAAGCCCCTGCAAAACAACAGTCCAAAATGCCTAGGAAATGACGGCAGGGCAGTTTGGTCAGCGCCGCCTGAAGTGTCCCCATAGACAGATAGCTCTGAGTATCTGCTGCGATCGCATCCTGAGGAATCAGATATCCTTCTGGGCCACTATCTCCATTGAGCGCAATGCCGTGACCCGCAAAGTAAAATAGCAGACGACTCCCAGGCTGAACCTGCTGAGGTAAAACAGTTGTTAACAGCTGCTGCAAGCTCGCTAGAGTTGCCTGCTGATCGATAATCTGTAGAACTTGATAGTGGTGATCTTGCCGGAGCTGACGCGCGATCACCTTGACATCATTCACCGCCGTCCGCAGTGGCGCAATGCCATTGCCATAGCGATTAATACCAACAACAACTGCTAAATTATGGGAGAACTCAGACACAATAAAGCATTCCTACTAATCAAGACCTAAAACAGTGAAATCAGGAGCCGTGAAGCTATAGAATTGTGACCAAATGCTCACTCGCAGACCCCGCTGGCAGCGGCGAAATGACCGCAACAACACAAAAGTAGTAGGCATATAGGCCGAGGCCAACGACAGTGAGAAAAGAACGGTCCATGTAGTAACCACATGCTGCGAAAACAAAACAGCCTCCGGTTTAGTCGCCTCGATGAGCGCCTCTAGCATCCAATGAAAAGTGAACTGAACTGAACTGAGCATCAGAAAACGCTCGGTTGATAGCCCAGCCTAAACCTGCTAGCCCAGCCGGATCGATAAAATAAGACACGTGATTACAGGCCACTTCATACACTTGTGGAATGTGGATTCTCGCAGTAGGAACATGTCGAATACTGCTAACAGAAACCGCCATATCATTGTCTTCTTGCAAAAAAGGAAGCTCAGCCAAATCATTGAATCGCCTTTCTAATTGCTCTCGCAGTGGAGCTTTTTCATCTATTGGAATCAGACGAGTATTACCTGCAACGATGCTGTAAGGAATCAGTGGCTCACTCTTTTCAAGCAGCATCAACAGATCTGAGCCAGGATTCATCTCATCAAGGGCCACATCTATTGACTCCAGCACTCTCAGCACACCGCCGATCAGCGATAGCGGCCAGGCTACTGTAGAAAGTCCGTTCATCGCAAGTCCTAGTGCCTTAAAAAGACCGGCTTGCACAACAGGCCAAGGCGAGCCAGCATTAGGCGTCCCCAGCATCGTCAGATGTTGAACTAATGCTGCGCCACCTGCTTTTTCAATCAACCATCGGCTGACAAGCCCCCCCATAGAATGCGCTATTACATGAACTGTTTTTCCATGTTCTGGAACAATGCCTACAGCCGCCAGCTTCCGCTTGAGTTGAGCAGCACTCACCGCAATCGAAGTATTCAAACTCTCGTAGTCGTAGGTCAGCACAAGGTCGTACACATCGCTAACCGAGTAGGTCTCACCTGAGATATGAATGCAGGGCGTCTGAAGACTAGATACCATAGGCTGCGTACTTCCCAAAATGCCGTGAATACAGACAGCAATGTTTTCAGCTTGCGCTACTCGCTCACGAATTTCTTCGCTATCCGTGACCCGAACCAAATCCTTTTGCTCATCCGCCTTTACGACGGCTGTCAGTATCGGGTACTCAAAAGAGATGCCCAGCCCTTCACTGAGATCTTCACCCAATCTCTGAACGGCTACTTTTCTAAAAACAATTTGTAACGCATTCAGAATGCTTCTGGTGTTCACAGTCTGAGCATCTGTTGAAACAGACACCTGAGGCAAGTGCTGAATCACTATTTCAGTTTGTTCACCGCTCCGACGGCCATACCCTAACGGAATGAAAAATTCACCGTCATAAGCCACCGGTAAAACAGCCTCGCTTGGCGCTAGCGGTGAGTCTACTATCAGCATCAGCGGATTATCTGGCGTTACTGATTCAGGGCGACTAATCTCGCTTAGTTCTATAGCATCTACCAAAGATCCCAGACCGCGGCGAGCGGTCAGCATAAAAGGCTGAGTTTGTTCTCTTAAGCAAGGAGACAAATTAGCAGTCGCCATGCTTCTAGTCGCGCTTTGAGTACTCGTTTGCCTTACGTTTGCTTGAAGACTCTGATGAGGGCGAATCACTATCTGCGCGCGGCCATTACCTGAGCTGGAGACCAGCGAAACATCGCTTTCTCTGGATATCTCTACCGCTAGCTGAGGGCGTACGGTTGTGATAATTCGCTGGCAGGTCATCCACTGCTCAACGGTTTCAACAGCGCTAACCTCACCAATATCCCGGGAGCCTGCCCCACTTGCAAACTGGCTAAACAGGCCGCGTTGTGATGGAGAGAGATTTCTATGCGCGATCGCCCCCGTGATCGCACCAGAGCGACCAATCTTATTCTGCAAAAGAATAGTCGGATCAAATTCTACCGTACTAGCAATTAGCTTCAGCCTGTCTTGATACTCGCTAACGCCCTGCTCCCACAAGCGCTGAGGCACAGTAGTCGGAATCAGAGCACTCACGACCTCAGCAGTAGCCGGCAAAGTCACCCAAACCTCACTAGATGCATCCAGCCAAATACCGCCACTGTTGAAAAACGGTGCACTGATAGAATACTCTTCAGTCAGATTAAGCAGCGTGCAGTAGAGCGAGCGATTAGAGCGATTAACCAATTTCGCCTTAAAGCTAGGCGGTCGCCACTGCTGGCCCTGTTGTTCATAAACCAGCTGTATGAATTCCGCTTCTACAAGACTATCATCATAATAAATCTGAAGCTCTACCGCATTAGCCGGTAGCTGGTTGCTAAGCGGCGGCGTCAGCTCACTAACGTTAGTCCACCGGGCGATGTGGGCCAGCAAGCGGATCAGGCTATCAGCAGAACTTACGGGATCTTCTAGAGACTGACCTTGGTGTTTCACCGTTGTAATAGGTCTTAGCCGTTCCTCTGGCGCTGCTGCTGGCGCAACAACATAGTCCGATTTGCTGGCAAGTACGCGAATTTTAGCAGTAGCAACGTCGCTGACTTCTCTCAGGTAGCTAGCCGATGTACCCGCGGTGGTTGCAGACTGCATAGCCTGACGCAAACGTTCAATACTTTCAGTCTCCCCTTCAAAAACAACATTTAAAGGAGGTACCGGCAGGTAGGTAATCACCGCTTTGTATGCTGAACCTGTCTCTATCGGAGCGTCTGTCTCTATGCGGCTAAGCTGCGGCTCTACACTCACGACGGTAGCGCGGGCGATCGCACCTTCTGCATCATTCAAATCTTCTGGCCTGACATCCAGCGAAAACAAAGCCAGCTGCGTTGTTTCACCATTGGCGGGCGGTTGAATCCCCTGAATCGCGCCGCCATTGATACACCAGCCTATTTCAGGATCATAGGTAACCGTAAAATACGAAGGAAAAGGCTCAACTAATCCACCTAAAAAGGGCTGGTCAAAGTCTTCTAAATTCAGTGCTTCTAACTGAGGAGACTGCGCCGATACACTCGCTCGCGTTTTAGCAGCAGTCGAATTGAAAAGATCCCGATAGGTCAAAAGACTGTTTGTCTTCTGAAGCGTATCTAGCAAAAAGTGAGAGAACGCGCCGCAAGGCCGCCCATGAGCCTGATACTCGCTAGCCTCCTCGGTATCGCGACAGGCTGCCATCAACACGTGACGCCCCTGCGGCAGGTGCCACCCAGCGGTTGAGTCATTGAGCCCACGAGTCCTCACAGATGTTGTTGAACTCGCCTTTTCACCGTATGCCTTCTCTACAGCCTCAAGCCTCTGAGCAGATAGTAAAAAACTCTCTGCCGGGCGATCGCGTTGATCAACCGGCGTTCTTCTTCTCGCAAAGGGTGCACTTCCATCGCCCCTAGTACCCGAGCCAGAATGGCAGCAATCCAACACAATTGTGATATGAGGATTCTGCTTCCCCACCTCTGCAATCAGCTCTGCCAGTTCCTTATCTGCCAAATCCCAGCTGCCTTCTGTACGGCTGTCGTAGCACACCAACGTCTCGTTCAATCGGCTAGGAATAATCGGCCAAAACGCTTCTGGGACTCTATCTTGAGAGCCATGCCCCGCGTAGTAAAAGAGCGCCGTATCACCCACTTTCGCCTGCTGCAAATGCTGCCGAAAGCCATCAATAACCGCTTGGCGAGTCGCCTGTTCATCCAGCAGCATCCTGACATGCAGCTGAGTTTTAGCACTAGCCACTCGCGTTTCTAAATAGGTCTTCATCGCTCCGGCATCGTTGGTACAGCCCTGTAACCAGGAAATCTGCGATCGCTTATCGTACCTGTTGATACCAACAAGAAGTGCGTAAAGATGGTGAGTCATGGTAGGCGCCTGTAGAACTTGGATAAGCTCTTAGATAAGTTCGAAGGTTTTCTGCTCAAGGCTATATAGAATGAGCCTAGAAGAACTGATGCAGTTGTGACGTATCCTTTTAGCTGTAACCCATTTGCTGAGGACTGCGAATAAAGCTGTCAAGCCCAAATATAGAACGCATAATTCAGCTATCAACAGAATTTCAACAAACACTCACAAATTTGTCGCAAATGTCACAGGCCACCACCGACACAGCATGACAAATGTCATGGTTCAGCAGATTTTTTGTATCAAATTATCAAGCGGCTAAGCCAGTCGGTCTAATTGACGATACTCCAGACAGAATTACGAGATAGGGTTTATCGAAGTGACGGCGACATGTTCGCTCTGACATGCCGATATATCGACTCAACCCGCTATATCGACTCAACTTAGTGAGGTTACCTGCTCGCAATATAGAATCTCACCAAGACGGCTTTCTTTGCGTAATAAGCCCAGGTATGGTCAACGGCATAACTATCCAGTTGGGGTCTCTAGTAACAAAACCCCAGAACTAAAGAGCTTTTCCGTCTGTTTTTCTCCTTTTCTGTCAAGATTAATGATTGATTAACCATACATTTACTCAGATAAGCGAAAGGATTCCGGGGAAAACTTATTAGGAAGTTAGCAAACTCAGGCCCTCAGTCACCAATATGCTTCAAAAAGACGCTTCTAATATAAAAACAAACCTCATCCTACTTTCTAATCACAAAATCATAGTGAATCGTTAGAGCTTACACACCGTTGGAGCCATATGGGCGCACAACCTACTCTGTTTACCATAAGGTTCGCTCTCGCCATCTATTTCTCGCCATCTATATTGTGCAGCTAAAATTAGCAGCTAAAATTATAGATTTGCGACTTTAAAGCATCGCTTCTATTTGTCATTTATTCATGACTAACGAGCATCGGCTTTTGCTGTTGACAATAGCATCAGCACTACTGCTAAATCATGAGAAAAGTGCAGCTTTTTATAAGATGTCTACTTCTTTATAAAGTAAACAGTTACGTAAAAACTATCCTCTCCTGCGCAATTCTTATCGTACAAGATAGCTCCACTGCTAGCGGTATTAATTGTTTCTATTCTTTGATGACTCACCGACAGCCATAGAACGCTAAGTCAAGGAGCGCTATAAGTCGAGGAGCGCGAAGTCTAGAAGGCAGGTCAATCTTCTCACTCATCTATCATGCAAGAAACTCTCGTGCCTAAAGCGTTAACAGAAAAACTACGTAGCTCATACGAACAGCAATTTACTGGATTCTATAGAGTTACAGCTCACGAGGGTGCCAAATGGTATATTTACTTCCTATTAGGTCGAGTTGTTTGGGCTCAAGCAAGCAAACGCTTCTTTCGTACTTGGAAAAGACACATCACCATTCATAGTCCAGTACTGTCTGAACAGATTAAAAACCCTGCCAGCCTGTACTACGAGTACTGGAACTATGCCGCGCTTTCTCGACTGGTCAAGCTAAAACAATTTCCTAGAACGCAGTTTATCAAAATTGTTGAAGACTGTGTAGCAGAGGTCCTCTTCGATATTCTCCAGGCAACAGCTTGGCAATACAAAGAATTCGGTGGCTTGTCAATTGAAATGCAACCGACAGAAGCCGGAAATATGCCTTTCATAATGCTAGAGAATCTCCAGTCATATCAAAAAGCCCAACAAAGCTGGCAGCAATGGGAGCAAGCTGAACTTACTAAAATATCTCCCAACTGGGCTCCTGTCATCAAAAACATTGATACTCTCAAAGAACAGACATCTCTACAAACGTTTCAGACGCTCAGTAGCTTTGCCAACGGAGAGCATACCATCAGAGATCTGGCCATAAAAGTTAAGCAGCCGATCATTCCCATTGCTAGATCTATTCGGCCTTATGTTATCAAGAAGCTGCTTAGCTTCACAGAAATACCTGATGTTGTAGAGAATGCTCATCAAGGATTTCATTTAGAACTGATAGAAATTCAACAGCCCTCTATCGGCTCCGAAACTGATGAGTCGCCCGTCGGGAAAGCCTTACCAGAAGTACAGCCTACAGAGGTAGAAACGACAGAACAAAAGGAACTTGAAAACAAAGAACTTGAATTAGAGGCAGCGCCAGAGCTTACTGCACCAGAGTCTACAGAGAAAGCGCCGACAGTAGATAGCAAGAAAGAGGAAGTGCCAGCAGAGAAGTTGCCTGCGAAGTTGCATACAGAGAAAACGCCTAAAGAAAAAGCATCTATTGAGCAGGCAACTACAGAGAAGCAACCTTCAGAAAGCGAAACCAGAGTAAACGAGAGCAAAGAGGAAGAATCTGCAGCGAGAGAGCTTGTAGGAAATGCTTCTGACAAGAAGACGATTACGCAGCCTAGCCCATCGCCTGCTCAGACGTCAAATCAAAAAGCTGCGGCTCTAAAAACAGCGTCTCCACCCGTCGAAGAAACTCAGTTAAAAGCTAACGATAGCAAGACCAGAAAACTGAAAGACAGAAAGAGAAAAGCTCGAAAAAGAAATTAGCCTAAAGATGTTTATGTCGATGAAAAATTTATACAATTTTTCTTGGTATCTTAATTTTATTTATTGGCTACAATTTCCGTAAAAAAATGGGCAGGCTTCATAAACCAATTAATCTGTGTA
>CALDSK010000158.1 GCA_937911865.1 uncultured Synechococcus sp. | reverse complement strand
TATGGTGCAAAAGCTCTATCACATAAAGCTTTTAGGCGTTGTGTCACCCCTTCAGAGAAGGGACCCAGGACGGCATCACCCTAAGGATCCGCGATAACGGCATTACCTGTAAGCTATCGCGCGACTTGCCTGACTATATTGAAGCGGGCGTGGGACCAGTGATTCAACAGTTTCTTAACAAGCAACAGAAAACAACCGCTGATATTGATCTTTGGGCCGTGCATCCGGGGGGCACTCGAATTATTCAGAAAGCACAAAGCGCCTTAGGTCTAAGTGACGAACAGGTTGCTGATAGCTGGGCGATTTTGAAAGCATATGGCAACATGCTGAGCGTTTCTATTTTGTTCGTTATTGCGCGCATGATGAATCGGCTTCAAGACGCCGAGACAAAGGCGGTTACCGCACCGATAACTGGGCTAGGATTCTCTTTTTCTCTGGGAGTTGGCATAGAAGGTGTCTTATTTGAAAAGCACTGATAAAGAACACGGATGTAAAGAATACGGATGCAGAACGCCCGAAACGGCGTTGGTGTAGCCTCTCCCTGGAGAATCGCTGATTATGCATTGAGGTGGGCGATAGAGACGCTCTTTTTTGTGCTGCAAGTGTTATCTAAAATCAGTCATCGAATCGGTCGTTTTTGAATCATGCCTAAAATTCATCGCATTGCACAAAAAAGCTTAAACAAATCTAGTTTTCACAGAGATTGCAGCTTGAGTGATCAAAAAAGCCGCTGCAGCGATCATTCAAGCAGGTGAAATGGGATAGTATTCAAGCGTTTCCGAACGTGCATCTTGAAAGATCGATTATTAGTATTTTTTATTCAGGATGGATATAGCCCCCATGAATAGTGACGCGCTTGCTAATGTAATTTCCGAAATTGAGTCAAACGACACACTCGCATCTGCCACGCCCATTTCTCTCTCAACCGATTCTCCTAAAGCGGCTGCTACAGGCAGCATTAGCTTTGATTTTGACAACAATCGCGAAGTTGATGCGACTGAAGATGTTGATTTCTATGCTTTTGATCTCGCCGCAGGCGACACCATTAAGCTAGATGTTGACGCATTCGGTGATGTTGGGGCCGCCGAACTTGTTGAACTCACCTTGTTCGACAGCAATGGCGATGTCCAGGCTACAGGCAACATCTTTAATCCTGGTCCTGACGATGCTTTTGTCTCTTTCTTACCCTATATCGAATATACAGCGACTGAAGCTGGCACCTACTACGCTGGTGTCAGCGGCTATTTGAACGGTAGCTCTATTTTTGCAATTTCGACCTACGATCCACAAGTCGCTGGGTCGGGTAGTGGCATTGACTTTGATGCTCTCGGATTTGGGTTAAACAGCCTTGGAGACTATACCTTGGGCTTCGAGCTGATAAACGCTGATACTCCCGGCGTTATTCCGCCTCAGCCCCCCACGAGCGAAGGCCCGCTACCGCCCAATGCGCCGACGGTCTCTTTGCAAATCATTACCGGAACTTACGACACTGATGGCAGTATTATCGTACCAACGCTGGCTGAAACAGTGAGCGATCAGGGATTAAGTCCCTCCTTTGGCGTAGGCGGATCTGCCATTACCTTTGTTCTCAACGCCGATGGAGAGATTCCAGCAGAGGGCACTGAAATTATTCTCAGTTCTGACGCTACGCTAGAGGATTATATCTTCACATCTAGCCCTTTTATTCGCGGTGGTGAGGTTTTAGGGCCTGTTTTTGATGAAGCGGGCAATGCATCTGGTCTTCGTATCAAACTGACGCAAAATACGGCGCTGCTCAATGTCAATGTCGCAGACAAGCCCACGCCAGAAACCGACGGTCCTGAGCAAGTGACTTTTTCGCTAGAGAGCAACGCGGCTAATATCGATGCTGCGGCCGCCGAGTCAACCCTCACGTTTTACGACACGATTGCCGATGTTCCACCACCGACAACAACAGATCTGGCCATTGGTCTGACAGTCGAGAACAATGCTCTAGTGGAAGCCGAAGGGAATCAGGCCACCTTGACCTTTACGCTCAGCGAACCCCCGCCCGCTGAAGGGGTTCTCGTCTATGTCAACCTGGCTGCGAACACGGCGGGTGAAACGGCTAATGGCCAAACGTTTAACCTGTTGGGCCAGTTCGATGTGTTTGGCGCTGAGGTGACAGGCGGTACGTTTCCCGTTCCTGATTTTGCCTCTAGCGGCTTTTATTTCAACATTACAGAACAAACTGCGACCATTAGCGTTGCCGCATTTCCTGATGATGTGGTGGAAGGATTGCAGGCTTTTCAGGTCGCGTTAGGCGGCAGTGCTAACTATCAAGTAGATCCAGCGGCCAGTGCCGTCGCACTCACCCTGGCTGATACGGCGGACTCTTTGCCCCAGATCAGCTTGAGCACTGAACCCACTGTTCTCATTGAGTCAGAGCAAACTGCTTCGGTTCACACATTTGCGCTGAGTGCGCCGCCGCCCGCTGAAGGGCTATTGGTTTCGGTAACGGTAGAAGGTCTAGATGAGTTTGACTTGAGTGGACTCGAAACTACAGGCATTACGGGCGATATTAGCATTGCTGAAAGTGAACCGCCTCAGCTGGTTTTCACTATTACAGAAGAGACGGCCACTATTACGCTACCTGTTGCAGAGGATGGTGAATCTGAGGGGTTAGAAACAGCCACGTTTACCCTCAACCCCAGCGACGCCTACCAAATTGATGAGATGGCCGCGTCTGGAAGTTTTCAAATTGTGGACACGCCTGAAGCGGCTCCACCGCCGTCGGTAGAAACAGAGGTCAATGATTCGCTGGAGACGGCGATCGCGCTTAATTTATCTGCGGGTGAACCCGTGATAATTTCTGGGGCTGCCAACTATATCTACGACTTTACCGATATTCCGGTGCTGGATTTTTCTGAGGATGTCGACCTCTATTCTTTTGATCTAGAAGCAGGAGAATCGATTGATGTAGATGTGAATGCCACAACCGAACTTGACGGCAGCGCCTCTTTGCTCAAGCCTGTTTTGCGCCTCTTTGATGCCGATGGAACTGAGCTCGACACAGTAGGCCAAGTCGATAGTTTGGAGCAAATTAGCACTGACCCCGGCGAAGCGAATTTGACCTTTACCGCCCAGACGGCAGGCACCTACTACGCAGGCATCAGCGTTCTTGGCAACGATGATTATGATCCGAGCGTCCCTGGCAGCGGCAGCGGCTGGCTGATTGACGGTGTGGCCGAACCCGGCGCGTATGAGGCCACCTTCTCTACAGGAACAAATGAAACCAGCGGCTATGCGGTCACCAACTTGGCCGCCAACGAAGCCTCTTATAATCCGCAACTGCTCGATCCTTACCTTGCACTAGGCTGGGGCATTGCCATTCGCCCTGCCGGACTGGGCGGTCACTTCTGGCTGAGCAACAGCGGTACTGGCGTCAGCACCGAGTACGTAGGCGATGTTGGCGGCGTGCCCATTTATCAAGACGATCTCAAAATTGTTGACGTTTCCACAACAGCCGCTAATCCGTTTGGCATCTCCGGGCCAACCGGACAGGTCTTTAACGGCTCTGATGATTTTGTGATTACGCAAGAACATCCCAACGGAGATATCACAGCGCCTAGTAAGTTTATCTTTGTGGCAACTGATGGTGGTGTATCGGGCTGGACTGAGCGTAGAAACGAAGACGGCACTGTAGACCGTCCGCTGGTTTCTGAAGTAGTGGTCGATAAGTTTCTTGACTCTATCTACTATGGAGTCGCCATTACCAACTTCGAGAGCGACAATCGTCTCTACATCGCCGACTTTGGCCCTGCGCCCGAGATTGAAGTCTACGACGGTGAGTTTAACGAAATTACTGAAGACTTTGACTTTGATAATCCTTTTGCCGATGAAGGCTATGCGCCTTATAACATCCAGCTGATAGGAGATTCTCTGCTGGTCGCCTACGCGATTCCCGACCCGCAAGTGCCTGGCAACGAAGTGATTGAAGCGGGCTTAGGCCGTATCGCTGAGTTTGACCTCGACGGTAACTTGATTACCACTTGGGACGATGGCGGTTTGCTCAACGCCCCTTGGGGATTTGTCACAGCTCCCGACAACTTTGGTGAGTACAGCAATATGCTGTTAGTCTCCAACTTTGGCGATGGCACGATTGTTGCTTTTGACCCAGATACGCGGGCCCCAGTGGACTATCTGCGCGATAGCAGTGGTGAGCCGATTGCGATTGACGGACTATGGGGCTTAGTGTTTGGCAATGGCGGTAGCCTGGGCGAAACCAATGATTTGTACTTTGCAGCCGGCAATGACTTGGGCGATGGCGCGGGCGATGGCGTCTTTGGCAAGGTAGAAGTGGCTGCCGATGTAGACGTGCCTGCGCCGGGTGGCGACCAGACCTTTGAAGGCACTGACGAAGACGATATATTCGTCGTCAGCGGTGACAACAACACTTTCTTGCTGGGCGATGGCCATGATGCGGTGACCGCACGAGGATTGAATCAAACGGTTGAAGCTGGGGCTGGAGACGATATTCTTAGCCTCGGCAGCGGCATGGTTGATTTAGGAGAGGGCAACAACTTTGTGGCCGCTAGCGAGGGCGCTTTGACGGTGACGGCCGGAGTTGGTAACGATACGGTCAATCAGGTGCAAGGGAATCTATCTGCCGAGGTTGGCGAAGGCGATAACCACATTACTGCGGGTGCGGGTGACGATGTGGTGACGGCTGGAAGCGGCGATGACTATGCCCATGTGGGTGCTGGAAACAACAGTCTTGATTTGGGTGAGGGCAACAATACGGTTAACACCATTGTGAACCAGAGCAACTTTTTGTTGTCGGTGGGGCAAACCACCGCGACGACAGGCAGCGGCAGCGATACGTTTATTATCGGTGGCGGTGAAGGGGTGCTGACGATTACTGATTATGATGAAAGCGATCGCTTTGAGCTAGTTGGCTTTAAGCCCGACTTCTCTGGTGTCATCGGCTTTAGCGACCTGACCATTGCCCAAGACGGTGCAGATACTGTGATCTCTCTGGCAGGCACGGAGGACGTTATCGCTGTGTTGCAAAACGTCCAATCGGAGACTATTGACAGCGGCGACTTTGAGCCGGGGCAGAGCTTGGTGGGGCCGCCAGAGGGTGACGCCTTAACGGCAGGTGATGGTGACGATACAGTCGCGGGTGAGCTGGGTGACGATGTGATTACAGGCGGCGGGGGTGACGATGTGCTGCGGGGCGACTTCAATGACCGCGCTACCCAAGATGGCGAACCCGGCGGTAATGACATTATCTTTGGTGGCGCGGGCAATGACCGCATTGGCGGCAAGGCTGGCAACGATATTCTCAGCGGCGACGCAGGCGATGACTTCATCTGGGGCGACGACGGTGACGATATCATTATGGGCGTTACTGGTAACGACACGCTGGTAGGCGACAACTTCTCGAGCGGTAGTGGCAGCGACCTGTTTGTCTTTGGTAATGGTGATGGCACAGATACGATTCTTGACTTTGAAGTGGGCATCGACCGCATTGGCCTGGTTGAAGGTGAACTGTTGTTTGCTGAGCTGACGATTACTCAGGAGGGCAACAACACTTTGCTAGGTGTCACCGACACAGGCGAAACCCTCGCGATCTTGAATAATGTTCAAGCTTCGGCATTGGATGAAAGCAGCTTCGTAACGGTTGCGGATGTCTCGAATGTGGAGGAGGCGCTGGCAATAGTTTAGATGAGCCGAAATCAGTGATATCTGTTACTGGTTTTCTTTTCAGTCAAAAAGCTCTTTGCTTGAGCGATCGCTGGTAAAAACTGGCGATCGCTCATTTTTTGGCTCGCTTAGGAATGAGCTGCCAATAAGTGTCAGATTTACAGAGACCCCTTTTAGACCTT
>CALDSK010000157.1 GCA_937911865.1 uncultured Synechococcus sp. | reverse complement strand
AACCGCCCCAGTCATCTGTATACCAAGTCTTACAATCTGTTTTTCCTTCTGTGTTAGCGACCAACTCTGACAGAAATGCGTCGGTGTGTTTGCCGATTCGCATACTCATAATCAAGCCGCTCTCCTGAGCCAGACTCAGCCCAATCCAACAATCGCCTTGCGTCAATTCTTCTGGGGTACATCGCTTCTGCTTTTTTTCACAAATGACCACATCTCATCTGCTATCACCTGCTCTGTCTCAACGTCTTTGACTTCTTCGTTGTGAACCAGTTGAGCTTTATGGCTAGACGCTCTAACCACATCTACAACGGTGTTGTAAACATGTTTTGTGAGGCGAGCAATCCCCCTTAAACTAACACCCTCGGTGTGGGCTTGGAGAATGCTATCGATGTCTGCTGGCGTCAACCGACGTCGATAGTAGAGGGTATCGATAGTGTCTGTAAAAGTTTGGCGACAAGCTGGACATCGAAAGCGTTGATGTCCAGCGCTAGTTTTACTATGCTTGTGGGCTTTAGGATGCTCGCAAAAAGGACACTCCACCTTATCAGTCCTGAATTCTACACTTTCATCTTATCTAAGCCACCCTTAATTGACGCACAACCCATTTTATTTTCTTACTGGAGCAGCAACCTCATGTCGAAAAAGAATGTATTTAGCTTTTTGTCTAAAGCCGCTAAAGACGAAACGCTCAAAGAGAAATTGGGCCATACTGCCAGTCCAGATGAACTGGTGAGCGTTGCTAAGCAAACTGGATATGATTTCTCATCTGAGCATGTAGACGAGGCACTCGATGAGCTAAAGCAGCGCCCTGGATTTTTTGGAATGCTAGCAGAAGCGGCAGTGGAAGTTTTCAGCCCTCATGATGACAATTATCCAACGACAGGCGTACAGCCCTATAGCGGTGACCCAGCAACAAAATACTGAAGCGAATACTCGTAGTTTTAACGATATAATTCGTTAGCCCTAGATCAGCCTCAGAAATCTCTGAGGCTGATTCTTATTGCACTGTTTTGAGCCACTCATTCACGATGATGACATAAATTTACGCATCGCCGGAGAGATTCTCTAACAGGTTGTTCGCCTGAATTCGCTCTAAGTAGCCCAGGGTCTTTTCGGCCTCACGAGGGTCAATCTGGCTAATCGCAAAGCCAACGTAAACAATGACATAGTCATCTGTTGTCGCTTCAGGAACGTAGGCTAAGCTTACTTCCTTTACGACGCCATCAAAGCTTACCCGGCCCATGCGGTGAAGTGCCTCTCCCTGAATGCTAATAATTTTGCCAGGAACCGCTAGACCTATGTACAGGACAAAAAACATAAAGCCATCTGAAAGTCTTTCTGCTGCCGAGGTCGAGCGAGGTTTGAGCAAAGATGCCTAAGGTGGTCGAAACCATATCGAAACACACTCTTTGCTAACCGTCCGTGTGCTTTGACGACCAACGGTTTGACATGGTTTAGCCACTGTCCTACTTTAACTGCCCAGCAGAGCGCTAGCGTCAGCAGCGCAAAGAGCTTCTTCAGTCTTGGTGCGCGTTCCCTAGCGCCGCAAAGCGACGCGGGGTCGCACCGCAAACGCTCTGAGTCCCTCATGCTAGTCTCTTCAAGACAGAAACCACGGCTTTTGAACATCCCGAACAGGGTTTCTATCGACCACCTAAGCGCGTAATCAGCAATCGCTGTTTCAGGCGCTTGGTCAGTTGCAACGACAAGCAATTTGTTATTGTTCATTCGCGTCGCTGCGACGTAAACCCACCGTCCCCATAGTCGTCGGCGTTTGGGTAGCGCCTGAGTCTGCCCAGGCTGTAGATGCGCAAAGACGGTGCGTACTTTGAGCGAGCGATGACCGTCGTAAAGCATCTCGGAGTCTCGGATACGCATCCGAAAGGGCGTCGCTGACTTCGCATCGGGTGCTAGCAACAAGTAGCTAAGCCAGTCTGCGCCAACAAACTCTCGGTCAGTTGTTAAGCAACGGACTCGAACGTGAGGAAACAGCTCGTAGAACCGCTCCATCAGGTCAATGCGTTCGTCTGTATTCGAGTTCCCTTTCTTATCGAGCATCACCCAAACTAACGGAAAGGCGATGCCTTCATGGACGACACCGAGCGTCAGAATGTTGACAGGCGTCTTGCCAACGTCCCATTGCGTCCGGTCAACGGCGAGTACCCAAGGTTCGGGGATTGCCATCCAAGCAACTACCAGGCGAGCGATAACCGCGTAGTCCAGCTCGAATGCGCGAAAGAAGCGTTGTTGCTGTTTGTAGTGCGACTCAGGCTTAGCCAGTCCAGGAAAGACTGTCGCCAGTTCGCTGAGATTAACCGTTTTAGCTCGAAACAAAGCGATAAGAAAGGCGGCAACAAAAAGCGTTCTAGCGCCGTGCCAACCGAGATGGGGCTGTAATTTTGCCCGTAAGGTATTAAGCTCGAACATGGGAGTTTCGGAAAGTTGTGGTTAACTTATGAAACTCCCTTCCTGTCTATCTTGCAACCTTTTGTCCTGTACTGAGCCGCTAGACACATCACTGAGCGGCTCCAACATTGACGAAACGTTTAGCAAAATGCGATGTAGAAGACCCAGGAGCCATGGACAGCTGACGCCAAGCGGCCATCACCTGTCCAACAGCTAAACCGCCATCGTTAGGAGGAATTTGCTGGGGCCAGTAAGGCGCAAGACCTTCTGCGCTCAGCCGCCTGATGGTCTGTTCTAGCAGGCGCGTATTTTGAAAGCAGCCGCCCGCTAGGACTACTTGAGAAAGATCACTGCGCTGAGCGACTTCTACAATAATCTCAGTCATTGTATTGTGAAACTTAGCGGCAATCACAGGCGTCATCATCCCGTTACTAGCGTCTTCCACAATAGCTTTCACCATTGGCCTCCAGTCAACGAGGAGCGGTTTACTATCGCTAAGGGTAAAGGGGTAGATGCGCTTAACGGGTGACTGATACGCCGTAGACTCCAGAGTCATCGCTGCTTGGCCTTCAAAGCTGGTGATCTGGTGGAGATTTAGCAGCGAGGCAATGCCATCGAACAGCCGCCCAACGCTGGAAGTCACTGGCGTGTTGATTTTGTTAGTGAGCATTTTGCGCAAAATGATGAGCTAAGAGGCTTTAAATGCCTGCATGGGGGCCAGATCGGTCATTTCAAAAGCGGCTTCTCCATAGCAGCTATAAAGTAGGCCAAGCGCCGAACGCCGAGGTTCTTCTGCACAGCAATCGCCGCCAGGAAGAAAGTAGGGTAAGAAATGGGCGACTCGCTCAAACGAGGCGTCGGTCGTCTGCAAAAATTCGCCACCCCATACAGTTTGGTCGGTGCCGTAGCCAGTGCCATCCCAAGCAATCCCCAAAACAGGGCCTTGCAGCTGATGCTCGGCCATGCAAGTTAGAATGTGAGCGTAGTGATGCTGTATGGGAATGAGCGGAATCTTGCTTTCTTGGGCGATCGCTTAGGCCAGATGCGTAGAAGCATAGTCTGGATGCTGGTCGCAGGCGATCGCATCTGGCTCAATACGATAAAGAGACAAAAAATCACGAACTGTCTTCTTCAATTGAGCGATCGCCCCCGGCGTGCTCAAATCACCGATATGTTGACTTAGTATAATCTCATCTCCAGTAGATACAGCGATCGCACTCTTAAGCTGTGCCCCCAGCGCCAAAACGCACGGACGAGTAGTAAAAGAGCTGTTTGTTGAAAGGCTATTTGTAAAAAGACTATGTTTTGGCGCATAGCCACGGGCCAGCCGTAAAATTTGTGGCTGTGATCGCACCAGCTGAACAACAGAATCATCCACCGGTCGCTGAATGGAGCGATTGTGCGACAAAAAGGCATCGGCAATGGTGATTAAGCGCCAGCGAGCTGACTGCGCATCGATGCAGATAGGCTCACCCGATAGATTGCCACTGGTCGCAACGAGAGGAGTGCCATGCTGCTGCAGGAGCAAGTGGTGTAGCGGCGTAGCTGGCAGCATGACACCCAAAGAAAGACTGCCAGGTGCAATATTCTGAGCAAGAGGGACCTGTATCGATACATTTTTCAAGTGTTTAGGTAACAGAACAATTGGTCCTTGGGGTGAGCTTAGCAACGCTGTCGCTGCCTCAGACACTTCGCAGTATTGACGAATGCTGTCCAACCTCGGATACATCAGCGCTAATGGCTTGTGGGGACGGCCTTTACGCTCTCGGAGTGTAGCGATTGCGTTTGGATTACAAGCGTCCACTACTAGCTGGAAGCCACCCAGTCCTTTGAGTGCTAGGATTTTTCCTTGTTTTAGGATTGCCACCGCACTCTCTAGTAGTGCAGCAATTCCAAATTCCAAGGTACAGACAGGCTAAATCGTTTCTGTCATCTGAAT
>CALDSK010000156.1 GCA_937911865.1 uncultured Synechococcus sp. | reverse complement strand
CCTTTCTTAAATGCTGCCGCACACATTTGCGGGTGCGCTGCTGTTTATGTCGCTTTGTGGGGTTTTGTCATCACTATGCGATCGCGCGATCGCCGCTTCGCCAACTCGCACATCTGCATCAATAAAAAGGATGTACTCACCTGTTGCCTTTGCTATAGCGCAGTGGCAGGCCCAATTTTTTCCTCGCCAAGTCTCATCCGCCGGCCGAGGCGGTGTCGTAAAGACCTCTACGCGTTCGTCAATTTCAGCGACTGATTGGGCGATCGCCAACGTATCATCTGTTGAGGCATCATCCGCCACAATCAGCTGAAGGGTAGCGTCTGCTGGCAGCTCGTTGGCCAAAACAGCCTTAACACAGCCCTCAATATTCACCGCTTCGTTATAGGCCGGAATAATCACACTAATCGGTGGTAAATTCCCGGGCGAATCATCTAGTCCATCTAATAACCCATCTAACCTTGGTGCCTCTCGAATTGACGTTAAAAAACGACGGTAAAAATCACTCATCGCCACCAGACTAACCAGCAAAATCAGGCCTAGATCAATCCAGGGATCTAGCAGTAAAGCCTGCCATGATTCGAATGCTTGCCCCAAAACCGTTATTTCCAAGATGACTCGCCCCACCAAGTTTTCCATCAAGCTTCCGATTAAGCTTTTAGCTCAAACACTGCCCGTGCGAACATTCATTCTCACAGCGGGCATGGCCTAGCTTAAACTGAAGGCTATGTTTCTCCAGCACCTCCATTTACAGAGCTTTCGCAATTATCAGCATCAATCTGTTGCATTCAGCGCACCAAAAACGATTCTTTTGGGAGACAACGCTCAGGGTAAGTCAAACCTATTAGAAGCTGTAGAGCTGCTGGCAACGCTCAAGTCTCACCGAACGAGTCGCGATCGCGACCTGGTGCAAGAAGGCAGCGCCACTGGCCATATCAAAGCCCAGCTAAAACGAGAGCTAGGCACCAATGAGCTCAATTTGGTACTACGCAAAAGCGGTCGTCGCGCGGTCATTCGCAACGGCGAAACGCTCAAGCGCCAGCAAGACTTTCTAGGTAGCTTAAACGCCGTTCAGTTCTCTAGCCTGGATCTTGACCTGGTACGTGGCGGGCCCGGAGAGCGCCGCGTATGGATAGATACGCTCTTAACCCAGCTAGAGCCGATCTACGCCTATATTCTTCAGCAATATAATCAGGTGCTAAAACAGCGCAATGCTTTTATCAAGCAGCATACGGCTGAAGAAGACGGTAAACCTTTAGATGCAACCCAGATGGCACTTTGGGATGCACAGCTCGCGACCGCCGGGACCCGCGTCATTCGACGACGTGCCAGAGGACTAGATCGCCTGATTCCACTGGCTCAGTCCTGGCACCAGGCGATCAGCGGCGATGCCGAAAAGCTGGTAATTGCTTATGAACCCAATGTGCCGCTCACAGAACCGCCAACAGCGGATTTATCTGAGAACGCTCCGACGATTATTCAACAGACCTTTCTAGAAAAAATTCAATCGCGGGCCGTCGCAGAATACCATCAACGCACCTCTTTGGTGGGGCCCCACCGAGACGATATCGCGTTTTCTATCAATCAAACGCCCGCTCGTCAGTACGGTTCTCAGGGGCAGCAGAGAACATTAGTGCTCGCCCTCAAGCTCGCTGAATTGGAGTTGATAGAAGCGGTGATCGGAGAACCACCGCTGTTATTACTAGATGATGTCCTGGCAGAGCTAGATCTCAAAAGGCAAAATCAGCTGCTAGAAACTATCGAAGATAGATTTCAAACCCTAATTACGACCACCCATTTAGGCGCCTTTGATGCCCGGTGGCTGAGGGAGTCTCAGATTCTGACCGTTCACAAGGGTTCTCTCTCAGGAGATGCGCTTTAGGAGAACGGAGCCAGAGGAAAGCCAGTAAAAACCGGCATCTACGCCAGGACTGTTCCCAAAGCCCGATCCAGCAGCGCGATCGCCTCTTTTACATCGGCCTCACTGACAACTAACGGTGGTACCATGCGAACGACCTGAGCACCTGCCGGAATCACCAATAGGCCTTCAGCCAAAGCTGCTTTTACAACGTCTAGCGCTACTAGGTCAGCCTCTGCTTTGAGTACTAACCCGTTGATTAAGCCCCAGCCGCGAACGCCTTCACATAGTGCGGGATACTTTTTAGCGAGCGCTTTGAGCCCTTCTCTGAGCTGCTGACCGCGCGATCGCACGTTCATCACCACGCTCTCCTGCTCCAACGTCTTACAGACTGAAAGCGCGACACCGCAAACAAATGGATTGCCGCCGAATGTGCTGCCATGCTCACCTGGGCGCAGTACATCACAGTGACTTTTAGCCAAAATAGCGCCAATGGGCATGCCGCCACCTAATCCTTTTGCCAATGTGAAAATATCTGGCTCTACACCTACCGTTTGGTAGCCCCAAAGATTTCCGGTGCGCCCCATCCCAACCTGCACTTCGTCCAGAATTAGCAAAATGCCTAGCTGATCGCACAGCTGGCGAACTTGCTTGAAGTAAACCGGATTGCCAGGGCATACGCCGCCCTCACCTTGCATGGGCTCTAGCAAAATTGCAGCCACCTGACGCTGATCAGCATCTAGTGCTGTAATCGCCTCTTTTAGCGCCTCAATATCGTTATAGGGCACGTAGTAAAATCCGGGGACTAACGGATTAAAATTCTTTTGATACTTAGGCTGGCCTGTTGCGGTTACCGTCGCCAGTGTCCGACCGTGAAAACTCGACTTTGCTGTAATTACAATCGGCGCCTCAATGCCCAGCTCTGTGTGGCCGTACTTACGCGCCAGCTTGATTGCTCCCTCATTCGCTTCAGCACCAGAGTTGCAGAAGAAGACCCGGTCTGCACAAGATCGGGTCGTCAACCACTCGGCTAGCTCGCCTTGCTCAGGAATGTAATACAAATTTGAAACGTGCTGTAGCTTCCGAATCTGAGCGGTGGCGGCTTCCACCATCGCTGGATGGCAATGGCCCAGCGTACAAGTGGCGATCCCGGCGACAAAATCTAGGTATTCCTTACCCTCAGAATCCCATAGACGAGTTCCCACACCACGCTCCATGGCAATAGGAAAGCGGCCATAGGTCGCCATCACATGCTGGTCAAAAACTGCTGGCTGAAAGGTATCTTCTGCCACTGAAGGCGAAGTCTGAGGCGTCAGTGTTTGAGAAGTCATAGAGATTTATGGAAGGGAGGTATTCGTATACAGGGGTTAAGTGCCTCATTGTATCGTTTTGGCAAAATATTCAGGATCTATACTTTGATGGGTCATTCTCTTAACAGCTTTCTATAAATAGAGATCTCAGCACCGGCTGAAAGTGCCAAAGCTTAGCCAATCGAGCCTTGATAGCGCAATCGCCGCTGTTGTGTAGCCACCTTACAGAGGCTTCCATCATTGAGCTTCTTATGTGTAATTTTGATGACATACAGCAAATTTCTTAGTTCATCAGGACATTTATTTGCGTGCATCAAGATATTTGCTATGTGAGTTACTTTCTTCGCTTTATGCGGTGGTGGCCCTCAGCAGTATTTTAAGCAGTATCTTCAGCACCCGAGCCGATGCTGCAGGGTAGCGACGCCCTTGAAGATCTCAAAGGAGCCCACCGCAGTAGCGGGCGGCCAATGGTAGCGGGCGGCCAATGAAGAAGGCTAGCCTCTGTCAGAAGCTAGCCTTTTACAACCAATCTATTGGTTGGCATGCGCTTGTTTTATAGAAGTCTACACTTTGCTGAACAACTGTCTAAGCCACATCGGGCTAGACAACATCCGCCAGGTGAATTGCGAAGTTAAGCGGTGCGCTTTCGTCATCTAAAGATACCTCAAGGAGGTAAGTTCGATGGGCACCGGGATTTGCCAGCACGACATCTAGAGGGCCAGGCTGCGATCGCAACGCTCGCTTCTCCAAGTCGCCGTCCCATAACCGTACTTGCCCACCGGTAGGTAGCACAGCCGCAATCACAAGCTGGCTATCCTGGTAGCTAGCTGACAGGTTCAATGTGCCATAGGCCGTTAACCACTGTCTAGACTCAGCCGTCTTATCTGCTGAAAGCGACAGGGTTAATGCGCCTAAGATTTCTTGAGCGGCCAACATTGATAGAGCAATTTGCTGTTCGGGCAGCGCTGAGTCATATCCACCAGCCACAGCGGCCAACTGCTGAGTCAAAGCATCTTGAGTCGCGCTATCAGAACGATAGGCTGGGACCAACACCATATTGGCGATGGGCTCTAGCAAGTCACCCTGCTCAGGGAAAATTTCTTCGACCGCCTTTACTAAGCGAACGCCCTGTTTAAAGGGCTCTTTTGCCAGCTCTTCGCATCTGGCAAACAGAGCCTTCAGCAAGGGCTGGGGCAGCAGTCCAGGTACTTTGAGGGCACCAATGTGTGTACTCCAAAGCGGCGTAGGCGCCACTGAAGCAGCACCTGCAGAATTAGCAATCTCAGCAGGATACTCACAAACCTCTGTCTCCCAGGGGAAAAGAGGCAGTTTATTTTCAAACTCCGAATGGAGCCTTTGTTTTAACAATGAATGATAACGTTCTTGCACAGCGTGGATCTCTCCGAAGTTAAACGACTGAGCCGTCTGAGAGAGGCCATCCTGGTCAGATGTTTCTCTCGAAGCCGCGGAAAAACTAGGATTGTATGTGGTGAAAGACACCACCCTAGAATGGAATGTAGATGGGCTGGAATCCAAATCTTTTGAAGGATTTGGTTTAGACCCTTGATGATGCGAGGGCTTACTAGACGTTGCATCAGACCCGACTCCGAACAAGCTTACCTCTGACGAATTGGCTTCTGATGCAGACCCATTTCCTGATGGCATTGAAAATGTCGGGTCGAACTTAGTAAGAAGCCGCAGAAGTAAGTTCCGAGTACTCTCTAAATTAGTATTCATATTTGCCTATCCCAGTCCGGACAGATCTCAATATTGGTGGAGGGTTATACCCATCGGGGTAGAGGGACTAACCCCTCATCCTCCTAAAGATACGCTACAAATTACGAATATCCCAGGCCACCTCCAGAAGCTTTGACCATTGCTTTCGTAGCTGAGTAGGCGTCACATCTAGGTTCCTAGAAATTTCGGGATCACTTAGCTTCTGCTGCTTCAGGCCGAGTATTTTGGACTGCGTTTGACTGATCTTAGTCTGTAAATATTCCCACTGTTGAGGGGTCAACCCCAGATTCTTTCCTAATTCTGCCCCTAGCCATTCGTGAACTAGCTCCCAATTATGGGCAAAGGAGAATTTCAAGAGGTGATACTTAAACCGCTGCTGCAAATAGTCACGTTCTCTAGGCGTAATCCCTAAAATTGACTCAATTTCTGCGGTAGGTAAATCCATCAGCCGCAGACTAAAGTAATCGGCGCAGTCGTTTTGCCCTTTCTCTGCCAGGTAATCCATCAGCTGCTCCACTACGCGCTCACGCACGGTGCTTTCAGCATCCATATTGTCTTCTTGAATGGTCAGCTCTTCGCGCAGCCGCTGCAAAGGTGCGGTACGCGGCTGGTCAGAATCAGTCCCTTCAATAGCCTGCTGGATATCAATCGCCGTTTCGGGAGGCTGCTGTTTGGAGAAGGTTTGGGTACGCAGGATAATAAGCTGCTGCGATCGCCCGCGAGAAAAAGGGATGCGCCGCTTGGCATATCTCTCGGTAAAGGCCATGTATTCAGCCAGCTCCAGCGAAGAGCGAGGCCGGTAGCTGGGCGCAACGTCATTCTCGCGCCGGAAAGCGTTGATACTTTCGACGTAAAAGTTCTGCAAAAAATCTTCAATTAGCGAAACCCGTGCCTGGTAACTCGCCTGCACTTGAGGCGGCGTCATATACCGGTACACAATTGCGCTGAGGTTACTGTGCAGCTCCAGTCGGCCCTTGCTAGAACCAAGCTTCAGATAATGCAAACACTGCTTCATGCGCAGATTGGCCAGGGTATCTGCCCAGCCCTTGACATCACCTGTATTCTGAATTCGCTGACTCTCAGTACAAATGCGTTGTACTTCTTCGTTAATTCGTGTGGCCACTTCGCGGCAGTTGCGCGCTGAAGCTGGCGTTTGTGCCCTAAGTTCTCGGCACAGTCGTTCGAGGAGTGTTTCCACCACTGATTACACTTATTCCCTGATGGTTGAACCGTTTAGTGACCTATTGGTCACAGACCCTATTCAAGCCAGTCATTTTATTCACAACTACTGACTCGCGAAAATGTAGATGAAGCGAGATCGTCAATATGGGCAGGCACCATCTAGAGGATAGACAGATTAGCCGATCTTCTAAACACTCCTAACGTGATATTCACAGAAGCATTAAAGTTACTAGGTACATTTATTACAATTTACACATTCGGCTACGGAGTCTGGTGCCTACGAAAGCACATATTCTAAACCGTACTAGACTCATGTACTTTTATCGAAACGCTTGTGCCCCTATGGATATCGACCAACAACTTCAGACGCTGATTGAGGGGGCACCACCAGAAGCCAATCTCAAAGCCGCCATCAAAACGGTAGCACCCGTAATCAAAAACGTTGCCCAACAGCTGAAGCATTCGGAATACTACATTTTGCAGTCTATTAACAGACAGTGGCTACAGGCTACCATTGCGCATAAAAACGAACTGAATAAGCCTAAGCGCGTTATTTATGCCTATCCCTCACTCGCAGCGGCTGCAGGTGACAAGCTCGCTAAAAGTAATCCTGGTCTTATGGCACTGCCAGTACCGGTTGCTCAGCTGCTGTTTCAGCTACCGTCCATCCAACCTGTAGATAGCCTAATTTTTCTAGAAACCGAGTCTCGCGATCAAGCGATAGAGGTCCGTCGCAACGATCTCAAAGTTTTATTTCAAAGTCAGCTGACTCAAAATATAAACGCTCAAGTACCGCCTGATATCGCATAGACGCTGTAGCATCTGTCGAGTTTTTTAAGCACTATCATCGGCTGAAACCGTTACATAACAACGGGCAGCTCGACTAGCAAAGTAAGAATGCATCCTTACTTTGCTATATGCAAAGATCCACTAAAAAAGCTCGCCTACATAAAGTAAAGGCGAGCTTTTTCAATCTTAAGAACGTAACGTTCGGCAGAATTTGTATTAAGTATCTTTCAATGTCTGTGGAGCCAATAACTGGAGCCAGTTACTTGAAGCCAATAATTTCAGAAAAGTTACTGACGAAGTCTTACAGAATGTGAGTTGAGACGATTTCAAAAATGAGAGCGACAAAGAAAGCCACCATCGCTAAGCGACCGTGCCATAGCTCCGCATAGGGTGTGAACCCTAGCCTTGGCTCAGGGCGATAATAACGGGTAGGGCTTACGCCCAGGGTCTTACGAGCTAATGCATCAGAGGCAATCTCGGATTCTATCGAGACAGTTTGAGGTTCGTTCTTCATGAGATGACTCTTATACTTTTTCCTAGTTACCTAAAGAAAGTATAAGCGATGTACAGGAAAATTAATTGTAATTCGCGTAACACTCTCACAATATTTGGGCAAATCATCCTTCTACCAAAGCGATAATCACCGATATCTCCCACGCTGACCGGCTATGTCAGCTAATTAGAATGTCTAAAGTTTTATAATGATTTATGAGGGCGACAGGGCTCCAATCCGTCTAAGCTGTTTTGCTGTGCGTACATATAGGCAAACGTCCTGATGCATTAGGACGTTTGCTCAGAAGCGTTGCTTTTTTTGCCAAGGGTTGTAGCCTCTAGTCAATGTCTTAAGCAACGCTTCCCATATAGCAAAAGCGCAGAGCTCTCGATCCAACAGCCTTGGATCGAGAGCTCTGCGCTCATACTCTTTTGGCAATCTGCTTTTGATGCAGTCACGTGATGCAGTCACATTGAAAGTTAGGCTGGCGGAGCCTAAACAATCTACGGTGACCTATCAGGCAGATTCTGAATTAGTGTTACCGCTGCTCTTCATGCTCACTGAAGAATCGGGCGCAGACATGTCTGGGACCTCAGATCCTGATTCTCCAGTTTCTGTTGAAGTCTCGGCTTCTGAATTCATGGCCGCTACGTCGTCTTCAGAAAGGGCCGCATTATCATCTTGAGTCTCTTCGTCTAGTCCGGAGCGATCAATATCCAACGGTGCGTGGATGGGGTCTTGACCATCGCTGCTGCCTTCAGCATTGTTTTTAGCCTCAAAGCGTCTTAGTGCGGCTTCAGCCTCTTCCGCATCCATCGCCAATATCTCTGATTGAGAGGCCAGCTCAATCTTTTTCGCCTCAGAATCGGGCGATATTGGCTGGTCGGCCCCTCGTCCTAGCGGACGAATGCGCCGAATAGGCAAATTAGCGGTGAGTGCTGTCACGCGCTGGTCAGTGGCCAGCGAAAACTCCAGCGCATCAAAGTCTACTTCTACGTAGCGAGAGACCACGGCAATAATCTCTTGACGCATCATCTCTAGCGTCTGAGGATCGAGGGCAAGGCGATCGTGAGCCAATACGATCTTTAGCCGACGCTTGACGTCATCGCGGCTATGGGGATCTTCGGCTGGGCCAAAGAATCTTTCAAGAAGGTCACTGATAAGGGGGATTGCCATGATAGTAAGTCACCGTGATGTCGCTGCCAGTCAAAGTAGTTGTCCTAGAAGGCTTAGAAGCATTTTTGTAAGCGATTTCTAGAGGGGGCTGCCAGGGCGGCCACTGGACAGGCCAAACACCGAGCAAAACGCTATGCGCTACGTGAACGTTTTACATTCCAAACAGCCTTTTTAGCCGCGTGAAGAAGGAGTCTTGTGGAATGCTCAAATCCATAAGTGGAACCTTCTCACCCTGTAAGCGCTGGGAGACGTTTGTAAATGCAATGCCTGCTTTAGATAATTTTTCTTCCAACACCAAGGGCTCCCCCTTGTTGGTTGAAACTATCACCTGTTCATCATCTGGAATAACACCCAGTAGCGGAATCGATAGAATCCCTTGAACATCTTTGACCGACATCATTTGCTCAGCCGCAACCATAGCCGGACGCAGCCGGTTAATCACTAGGCGTACAGCCTTAATATCATTCGCCTCAAGCAGACCGATTACTCTATCAGCATCACGAACCGCCGAAATTTCTGGCGTCGTGACGATAATAGCTTCGCGAGCTGCCGCAATCGAGTTACGAAAGCCCATTTCAATGCCTGCTGGGCTATCGATCAAAATGAAGTTATAAACCTTTGTTAGCGCTTTGATTAAACGCTTCATTTGCTCGGGCTTAATCGATTCTTTAGAGCGATTTTGGGCGGCGGGCAGCAGCGCCAAGTTAGGCTGACGCTTGTCTTTTACCAGGGCTTGATCGAGCCGACACTCACCAGCAAGCACGTCTAGAGCGGTGTAAACAATACGGTTTTCTAGCCCTAAAAGCAGGTCTAGATTACGCAAACCAAAGTCAGCATCTACAACGGCAACTCGCTGCCCAGCTTTAGCGAGGGCCATTCCTAGGTTTGCGGTACAGGTTGTTTTACCAACACCTCCTTTTCCGGAGGTCATAACGATAATGCGGCTCATGGGCTCTCTTGTGTAGTCAGGTCAGCTAGGGCAAACTCAGCGGCGAGCGCAATACGAATACCGTCAGGACCGATGTAAGCAACCTCGGGCTGGTATTGCATAGGCGGGTCGTCGGGTGAGCGGGCCACTTTATCGGCAATTCGCAACTGGGTTGGCTGCATGTGCAGAGCCATGATACGGCACTGGGCGTTTCCGCCTGCTCCAGCATGAACGACGCCGCGCAAGTGACCCCATATAAAGATGTCTCCTTCAGCGACGATAGAACTACCTGGGTTGACGTCTCCTAGCACAATCACAGTGCCCCGATGCCTTACCTCTACGCCAGAGCGAAGCGTTGTTTGTAAATACAACGGTTCATCCATCGCCTGCCGAGAGGCTTCTTGTCCCTGACCTAGATGACTCAACGTTGTTTGTTGCTCTACGGAGTAACCTGCAGTAGCTGCGGCAACGGCCGTTTGGCGGCGGCTTGCGTAAATGCGCTTAAGCGGAAGCTGAGCGTCGCTGAGCAGGGCGTCTATCTGTTGAACTTGTTGGGAGTCAAGGAGGCGATCGCGCGCAATCAAATGCACTGGCGTATGGGGCTGTAAAAATCGCTCTCCACCGCTTATTCGCTCTTTCAGCTGGCGGCGAAGCTCATCCCAGTACACCGGGTTGCGGCTTTTCTCTGGGGCTGGGGGTAATATCAGCAACAGCCGTCCCCCTTCGCTTTTAAACTGCACTTGCAAGTTCGGATTGCTTTCCGGCTTGGTTTTCACAGGCTCCGCTTCAGCCGAAGCAGGCTCCGGCTCAATCTCTAGAATAAAATTATTGAAGTCAAGTCCATCCGGTGCTGGCGCATCTTCGGAAGAACCATTTGAAGAAGGAAAATCTTGAACCATCTGCCGACACCCTTTTGGCCGCACGTCCTAACTTAAAGCGAATTAAGGCTAAGCCGATCAAGTCATGCCTGAGGCAAGAACCTGATTGCGCCAAGCTATAAGCCTTGGCTATCTTAGAACACTATTGCTTTATGGAACATAGCGCGTGGCTAAATATATCAGACTTATCAAGATCAGCTGATACTTAATGACCCAGTATATATACGGACGCCGCCAACAATAATCGGCACATATTTGCCCCCTGTCTGTTACTAGAGCCGGAAACAAAGCGTAGCTGCATCAACGGATCAAGCCGCTCTATCTGAGCTATTGCACGAGCTTTGTGCTGCATGAGCTTTCTGTAGACGAACGACAGACCTACTTAGGGACAAAAGGGTTGAAGCGTAGCCATATCAAGGAAAAAGCAGAAGGTCCCTACAAAACTTTTCTGCTTATTTGAAGAAAACATAAATTCAATCAAGCATTTGATAAAGCAGTCTTACCGTGTAAGGTGCATAATTATCGTCGTTCGGGTTGTAACCCCTCGGCGAGCTTATTGAGTATCTAGAATTAATCGTCAGATTAAGCGTCCACAGCAAAGCGTTTCCGATACGGTTATAGTCGCCTTTCAAATCGTCCTTTTATATATGACTGTCTCGCATAAAACATCTAGAGGTGTTAATTGAGCATATGGTTAATCGCAAAACAGTCTCAGCGCTAACGATTGCAGCCATGCTGGCCTGCGCTGTTCCGGTCAGATCAATCACCACTTCATGGGCTGTGCCGCTGCTAGGGCAAGCTACCCCTAGTTTTCCTGTGCCTACTTCAGTAGAAGAAGGCACAGAAGTCACGATCAGCAGTGGCTCTGATGATATGAAAACTATCAGTGAGACGCTTCAGAAAGGCTTTGAAGCAGATTATGCCAACAGTAAGGTCGTCATTGAGACTAAGGATGACGCCAGCGCGGCTCTTCAAGATGTTTTGAGTGGAAACGTAGAACTTGCAGCCATCAGCCGTCCGCTGACCGCAGAAGAAAAGACGCAAGGTCTGATTGAAGTCCCCATCAGACGCGAAAAGATTGCCGTTGTTGTTGATAAAGACAATCCTTTTTCCCGAAGTCTGACAGGCAGCCAGTTTGCTCAAATCTTCAGAGGTGAAATTCAGGACTGGGCAGCGGTCGGTGGGCCAGCAGGGCCCATAAAGCTAGTCGATCGTCCTGCTGCAAGTGAAACTAGACAGGCCTTGCGCCCTTATCCTGTTTTTACCACAGCACCTTTTAACGCTGCGGCAGGTGCGACAACGCTAGAAGCAGATACCACTGAAGCGCTAGTAGAAGCCTTAGGCAACGATGGCATTGGGTATGTACTTGTTGGAGAGCTAGAAGGTCAGCCTGAGCTAAAAGCTCTTCAACTGCATAAAACACCGCCTAGCGATCCTAAATATCCATTCTCTCAGCCCTACTCTTTTGTGTATGCGGGTGGTGCATCACCTGCCGTTTCAGCGTTCTTGGGCTACGCTGCTGGAAATCCTGGTCAGGCCGCAGTTAACGATGCGGGTATCTCAGGGTTGGGCCTTATTCCAGATGCAACGAATGGTGGTGCCACCGCTGACGCTGATCCAGCAGCGAGTGCTGAAGGGGCAGGGGAAACGGACACAGCGGCAGATGCCAACGGGACTCAATCTAATAATGCTGATCCAGCCGACGTGATACCCGATGTCGATGACGGTACAATCACAACTCAAGAGGGATTGATTGCAGGCCCAGATGGCGAATTGGGTACAGCTGACGATATCAACGTTGCAGGCCCAGACGGGATCTTAGGAACTGCTGATGACTTACGCTTAGCAGGATTGGACGGTGTATTAGGAACGCCCGATGACATCGATATTGCTGGACCGGATGGTGTTCTTGGAACCGCTGATGATGTTGATTTGGCCGGACCAGATGGTGTGTTTGGCACAGCCGACGATCTGGAAATTGAGATTGAGAAT
This sequence comes from uncultured Synechococcus sp., assembly GCA_937911865.1. GTDB lineage: Bacteria > Cyanobacteriota > Cyanobacteriia > Phormidesmidales > Phormidesmidaceae > Phormidesmis. The sequence goes on along the minus strand of CALDSK010000156.1, from coordinate 2,310 downwards.
GATGTAGTCGATGATTTGGGTGTATCCAGAGAGCTGTCCAGTCAGGGTCGCTGGTGGTGGCTGTTATTACCCCTAGCCGGTCTCGGACTGCTAATTTGGGCAGCGGGACGACGCGGCAAAGAGGAAGATATTGACTACGTTGCGAAGGTTGATAAGACTAGTCGGACTGACAGAGTTGGTAAGCAAAATACAGCGTTAACAAACAGGGGAAGCCGCGCTGACTTGGGTGAGACAGAGACTGATTTGCCTAAAGATACGAACAAAGGCGCTGGCTCAAGCCTGGGCAAATCTAGCCTTGGCAATGCTGCTGTGGGCGGTGCTGCTGTCGTCGGTGGAACAGCTGCTGCTACTGGAATAAGGAGCCGGATAACCCGTAAGGCTAGCGATGCTGACACAGCGCCTCAATCGGATAGCTTCGGTGAAGTCAATGATAGTATTGATGGTGTTACGGGCGCTGCTGAGCGTATTAAAGGCTCCGCGGCGAGTGACATTGACGGTGTTCGGAGTAACATTCGAGCGGATGCGGATAGCGTTAGAGAGGCTAGTACCAGCGCTGGCGGCACTATCGGAGCAGGTAGCACAGCCATAACCGGTGCGGCAAGCAATCTGCGGACAAAGGTTCAAGGCAGTATTGACAGTTCTAAGGGGGGTATTCAAGGCAGCATTGAAGGTGTAAGCGGGGCGAGCGCTGATTTCGGGGACAAGGCTAAAAGCAGCGTTGAGCCTGTAAAAGAAAATATTAAAAACAGTCAAGATGAAGGTGGCAGCTGGCTCGATCGCGCCAAACAGCGGATCAATGAGGCAACTGAGCAAGCAAAAGAGGCAGCTTCTGATCTTAAGGATGATGTGACGGGCAAGGGATAAGCTCGGTACATTGGCTGCACATTTTTACCGCGCATTATGGTCTGGTCATCAGCCCACGCTAAGCTCCACGTTTCGCTTAGAGCTAGAGTCCTGCTTCCGAAGCGTAGCCGTATTCTGATAGCTGTGTCTGGCGGGCAGGATTCGCTGTGTTTGGCCCATCTATTAATAGGGCTAGCGGACAAATGGGACTGGTCACTGGCTATTGTGCACGGCGATCATCAGTGGAGAGAAGATTCTAGTGAGAATGCGGCGCATGTTGTGAGACTGGCTGAACAGTGGAATCTACCTGCCTGGGTTGAAATTGCAGAATCAGCGCTGACGGGTGAAGCGGCGGCGCGGCAGTGGCGATACCGTGTGTTTGCAAAGGTTGCGAGGGCTCAGGGTTACGACTATGTCGTGACAGGGCATACGAGCAGCGATCGCGCCGAAACTGTCCTCTATAATCTCATTCGAGGTACTGGTACAGACGGTGTTGGGACCTTACCCTGGGTCAGACAGCTGGATCAAAGAAATCCGCCAGTCATGCTGGTGCGCCCCTTGCTGAGATTTAGCCGTCAGGAAACCGCTGCGGTCTGTCAGCAGCAACAGCTCCCCGTTTGGGAAGATAGCACTAATCAAGACGTTGCACTGCGCCGGAATCGCATTCGCCAAGAACTGTTGCCCTACCTGCGCGAACACTTCAATCCGCAGGTAGATAAAGCGCTATCACAGATGGCCGAGATCGCGGCAGCGGACACTAACTATCTAAATCAGCAGGCTAAAATCCTCTACAGAAGGTGCATCTTAGAACCCGTAGACCGCTCTGACTCGAATCCTGAAGTGACCGATTGGACGATTAAAAGAACTGAGCTAAGTCAAGCTCCACTTGCCCTTCAACGCAGAGTCATCAAGCAAGTGTTGCAGCGTGTTCAGGAAACTTCGGCGTTACCTCGGCCAGCACCGTATAACTTTTTTCAAATCGAAAAGCTAATCGCACTGCTCAAAGCGCCCAATGGCAGCCGAAGCGACCCTTATCCGGGTGGATGGATAGCGCGAGTAAATGGAGCGACTGTGATATTTGAGCGTCAGCTTTCTCAGGAATAGCTTTGTAAATCGACTTTATTATGAGTAGCGCTGCTATCGTTTTCCTAATTCTAATGTAACAATCTGTACATATTTCGAGCAGGCGCTACTGCAGCTTGCAGCAGTCAATCCGAATAAAACCAACTATTTTAGGCTTTTTGATTCACTGGCGCTGGCTGGTCAAAAACATAGATAAGCACTGAGCAGATACTCATTTAAAGGCTGAGAAGCTTTACAAAAGTAATTATCTTCGCTAACATTAATTTACAGGCGCAAGCTGATTTTTTTGCAGCTTCGCCCTTGTACCTAGATAACTAAAAAGGATTCATAATGACTACTACTCTACAGCAGCGCGAAAGCGCTAACCTGTGGGAGCAGTTCTGT